>JARBUG010000137.1 GCA_029239785.1 Symbiobacteriaceae bacterium
TGCCAATTGGTTCTCCTGGAGTCCCGACAGGAGCCATGTCGCCGGGCAGATGTGGGAGGGCGATTTTTGGATTTGGGACTTTAGAACAAAGATGTTCGTAAACTTGCCCCTCCGTAAGGAGGGAGAGTGGCGGGTCATCGAAGATTGGGGGCCAGATGGAACAATCCTCTTTACTTCGTGGACCAATCGCTATGCCTACTGGGGTAGAACTCCTCGCCTGGAAGGGTTGTATCAGTTGAACCCGAAAACAGGTCTGACGAAAATGATCGCGAAGAATGGCGTGATGGCAACAGCGTCAGACGTCGCAGTTTCATACGTGGAACTAGGTGCCAGCCCTCGTCTGGTGGTCAAGCGTTGGTCCGGCACCACTCTGTGGACAGAAAAGCTAGGCGTTGTCTCGAAGGAGTGGCTTGGCCAAGTACGTAGCTACCGCCCAAAGTTCGTCGGACCCTTTCTTTCCTATCGCCACACGAACGGTGATTGGTTCGTCTCACGAACGGATGAACTCTCGCCGCGCAGAGTTGCAGGTGGAAGAGATACGAGGGTGTCATGGAGGCCAGACGGTCACTATGCTGCAATCCATCAGGGAGGCCAATTGAGTGTCTTATTAAACCCTCTTGTGTCCCAGGTGCAGGAACGTTAGCAGACTAAAAAGATGACACGGGGGGCCATGTTGACCCCTCGTGTCCTTCTTCATTAGCGACCCGGGCGCGTAGGGTATGCCCTGATGGTGAAGGAGCCGCCGTTTGTGTATTCGGTCCAAGCTCCGTTCACCTTGGCTGCCACAGCGTACTCGTTTTGGCTCTCGGGAGCCACGGTCTCTGTGTAGACACCCTGGGTCCCTGTTTGCTTCGTCACCCATTGACCATTTACTTTCTTCCTGACGATGTAGCTCGTGGCTCCCGGCTTATTGAAGGTGAACCGAATCTGATTGTTAGCGATGAAGGTAACCTCATAGCTAGGCGGTGGAGCTTTCTGGGCAAAAAGCGTGCTGGCAGTCAGATAACTTCCATTGAAGACGGCTCGTCCAAAGCCCGCGCTGTTTTTCGGCCACACAGTGTAATAGTACCAAGCACCGGGCTGAACGTCGAAATCGGTCCAAGTGGTACCCGTTACAGGCGTGTAGACCCACTGGCTTCCGTTGAACTTACCAACGTAATACGGGTCTGTACCGGAAACACCGTAGCCGGACCAAATCAGGGTAATAGAGTTGTTGGTCACCGAGGAAACCTGAAAGTTCCGAACCTCTCGCGGAGTAATGGTGGCGACACTAGCCGCAGGCTGACTGTAGTAAGTGGTAAGAATTGTGTCAGGAGACAACCCCCGACCGGGGCCAGGGTCAGCTAGGTATCTGCTACCTTCTTGAGAGATCGTGTCATTGGCTACGGTGCTACGATCGTCTGCGTATGCGCCCTTCAAGTGCTTCCCTTCGTAGACGTTGTTGCTCTGGTTTACTAGGAACTCGGCCGACGTGGCGTTAACCGCCGCTTGGCTGTTTGCAAAATCATTGATGCTTTGATCTTTGTAGATTTGCCCTGAAGTTGAT
The DNA here is from genome assembly GCA_029239785.1 of Symbiobacteriaceae bacterium. Lineage (GTDB taxonomy): Bacteria > Bacillota > Sulfobacillia > Symbiobacteriales > Symbiobacteriaceae > JARBUG01. The sequence continues at coordinate 1,547 of JARBUG010000137.1, forward strand.
CCAATCACCTACGTCTGCATCAGTAACTCCGACGGCCGTAAGTCCGGGGTGAGGTCCATTGATCATCCAGTACCAAGCAAAGCTTTTTACGGCCAACGCCCCAGCTTGATAAGCGGCGGGTTTTGATGAGGACGCCCACTCAAAAGGCAGCGAGTGGTGTACATAGTAGTAGAAGTCGATGTTCTCTGTACCACCCGCTTGTTTCTTTACTCGAATGTAGGTAGGTTGTGCGGCTGAAATCGCGGAAATCGTACCGTCGGGCGTGATGCTCGCCGTCAACGGATTCGCAAGTACAGGGGTATCCGCCGGTTCAGGAGCATCCTCCTCTGCGAAGGTCTTTCTACCGGATCCCACCGCCAGGAGAACCGCCAGGCTCACTAGTACTACGATAGCCTTGTGCCATGCGCGCCTTCGAGTCATGACTTTAGCCTCCTCCACTCAATAACCCAAGTTATTTGGCCCGTTCGGCAGACTGGCCCCCGCAGAGCCATCCTAAGTGTCCCTTCGCACAGCAGATTGGTTGTATCAAGAACAATTGTATCGATATGTGGTTGAACATAATGCGATAATAGCACGGAAAAATACCTGACATAGATACATATGTTTAACCGTAAAGTAAAGACTGAACTTTAGTCTTAGGTATGGGATTATAGTCTCAGGACACCATATAAGAATGAACTGACGGCGCCTGACTCCCTTGTACGGGGAGCCGGCGCCGTCTCTGCTCAGAGGAGCTGTAACATGCGGGATTTTGGACTACCCTACCACGGCAGCGACTCAGCCTTAGCGGGGGTTTTCCCGGAAATAATGTCGGGACCCCGTTTTCAACTGTTGGTTAGCGGGCCGGTGGCGCGGGACTGCAGCAGGCGAATGAACGATGCGACGGCGGGCGGGCGAAGCTCGTCACGACGGAGCAGCAGCGACGTCGTGCGGCTGCTGTCGGGCAGCCCTGCTACCTGCAAGGGCTTGAGCTGGCCGCTTTCCAGGTCCGATTTGACGGCGGAGGCCGGCTCCAGCGCAACGCCGAAGCCCAGGCGGACCATCGTCTTGATCGCTTCGTGGTTATCGAACTCCATCACCACGTTGGGGCTGATGCCGACCTGTTCCAGCATCAAGTCGGTAGTCATGCGGAATTTGGCGCCCCGCACGTAGGCGACCATGGGCTGGCGGGCCAGGTCCTCCAGCGAGAGAAGGGCGGGCAGGTCTTCGGCATACTGCGGGCTGGCCACCACCAGGAGCGGGTCCTCAAAGAGCGGGCGGGATTCCAGCCGCTCATGGACCGTCGGGGTGGTCGTAATGCCGAGGTCGACCTCGCCATGCAGGAGCATGGTGACGGTTTCGATGTTATTGCCAGTCTTGACGTTGATTTTGACCCGGGGGTTCTGCCGGGCAAACTCGGCCAGCAGGTCGGGCAGTGTGAACATGCCAATGGTGTGGACACAGCCGATGGTCACATGCCCCGACCCCGGCGACCGGAGTTCGCCCACGGCCGATTCGCACCGGTTGACAAGGTGGTGGATCTGCCGCGCATACTCATAGACCAGGTCGCCCGCGGGGGTCAGGTGGGTCTGTTTGCCCTGCCTGGTAAAGAGCGGTATCTGCAGATGATCCTCCAGGGCGCCAATCTGCTTCGTGACGGAAGGCTGTGTCAGGTTGAGTGCCTGGGCTGCACGGGTGAAGGAGCCTTCCTCCACCACCTTGCAGAAGGTAATGAGATGCTGCATCAGCACACGGATTCCCCCCTGAGTTCTGGCATTCCTGATGAGAATGGAAGCGCCGCAGAATCCTTCTCCATCATTATAGGCCCGTCACCACCGCTTGAGAAGCAGGCCTGGACGGAACCACCACCTATCCCGATATTTTGTGTAACGAAAGACTATGTAGCAGGGTATTTGTGCCATAGAGCAAATACATATCGTAGCACGATTACCGATGAAAAGGAGACCGCTATACTATGTCAGCACCATCAGAACCGACTCCGAACTCCAGACCGCTGCGGCTAGCCGACTATTACCTTTGGAACACGATTGCGGATGTGGCTCTGTCGCCTGACGGACGCCGTGCCGTTTATGTGCTGCGGGCGGCCCGGAAGGCCAAGAACGACCACTACACCAACCTCTATATGGTCCAGACGGACGGGAGCGGCCCCGCCCACCGGCTGACCCGCACCCTGAGCCGCGACAGCGCTCCGGCCTTTTCGCCCGACGGCCGCTTCCTGGCCTTCCTCTCCACCCGTGAGCACGAGCTGGAGGTTGCCGAGCGGGTGGCTGCCGATGCCAAGGAGGGTAAGGGGAAGGGCAAGGATGAGAAGCCCAAGACGCAGGTCTGGGTCTTCGACCTCCTGTGCGGCGGCGAACCCCGGCAGGTCACGACCCTGAGCGAAGGCGTGAGCGGCTTTGACTGGGCGCCCGACTCGGCCCAGCTGGTTCTTGCAGCCCGCACCCCTACCCCGGCCCAGCAAAAGTACCTGGACGCCATCCGTGGCGACGAGCGGGGGCCCGTTCAGCTCCGGCGGATGCAGCACAAGCGTGACGGCGGCGGCTTCGTCGACGAAGTCCATATCCACCTGCACGTTGTGAACGTGGCGACCCGCGAAATCAAACAGATCACCGACGGCCCCTGCGACGAAACCGACCCCCGCTGGTCGCCGGACGGCGAGTGGATTGCCTTCGGCAGCAACCGGACGGGTCTGGCCGATGCCAACCGCCGCCGCGACCTGTGGGTGGTAAAGCCGGACGGAAGCGAGTGCCGCCGGCTCACCCTGGGCGACCTGAGCGCCGACGCCTTCCGCTGGTCGCCGGATGCCCGGCGCATCGCCTTCACGGCAAACCCGGACCCGGAGAACGCCTACAAGATGGAGCGCCTGATGCTGATCGACCTGGGCACCGCCCAGCCCGTGGCCAACCTCGCCGAGTGCGTGGGGCTGGGCTGGACGGAGATTGGCGGAATCGTGCCCGATCTGGCGCCTGGCGCCGACCCGGTGCTGAACGCCCGCCGCTACCCGGTGCCGGCCGCTCAGACCCCGTGCCAGGTCCTGACCGCCAACCTCGATGCGATCATCGGCGGCCGGCCCGCCTGGCTCGATGACCAGACCATTGTGGTCCTGGCGGGCGACCGGGGCCAGACCCGCCTGGTGCGTGCCAACCTGAGCGGCGAGGCCGCAGTCACCTATCCCACCGACCGGTTCCAGAACATCAACTGGGCCGTAACGGCCGCCGGTACGCTGGTGGTCTGCCTCGACAGCCCCCTGACCGGCCCGGACCTCTTCGCCCTGCCCGCCGCCGACCCCGCCGGCGCCGACCCGGTCCGCCTGACCAACATCAACGCGGCCGTGGTGCCGGAGCGTGATTTCGCCCGGTACGAGCGGGTGGAGTTTACCGGTGCGAACGGCGAGACCGTCGAGGCCCTGGTCGCCGTGCCACACGGCTGGACGCCCGCCGCCGGTCCCCTGCCCCTGATCGCCTCGATTCACGGCGGCCCCATGGCCGCTGACATCCCGAACTTCAACTTCGCCCGCCAATACTGGGCCGGCATGGGCTATCTGGTGATCATGGTCAACTACCATGGCTCCATCAGCTACGGCGAGGCGTTCTGCGAATCGATCCGGTCCAAGTGGGGCCCCATGGAGCACCAGGACCTGGAGGCCGGGGTCGAAAAGCTGATCGCCATGGGCTGGGCCGACCGGGAGCGCCTCTTTGTGACCGGCTTCAGCTACGGCGGCATCATGACCAACTGGGCCGTGGGCCATACCGATATGTTCAAGGCGGCTGTCAGTGAGCATGGCGTCTGGAACTACTCAATGACCTTCGGCACCGATGACTGCCAGCTCTGGTGGCAGGATGACCTGGGCATGCCCTGGCAGAACCCCGAGGGCTACGCCGCCACCTCCCCCGCATCGGGCGTGGCGAATGTAAAGACGCCGACCCTGATCATGGCCGGCCAGGAAGACTGGCGCTGCCCGCTGACCGAATCCGAGCAAATGTACCTCAGCCTCAAGAAGCGGGGCGTGCCCACCGAGTTGGTCGTCTGGCAGGGCGAATGGCACGCCATTTCCAAACCGCGCCGGGCCATCGACCGGATCCGGCGGATTTCCGCCTGGTTTGCCAAGTACGGCGGGTTGCCGCTGAACGACGAGACCGCCGAAGGGTATCCGGATCTGGATTAATCAGCAGGCACCATAAAAGCAGCCAGGGGAGGTTCCCCTGGCTGCTTTCTCACTCGTTTGGTTTCTCGGCTTCCAGACGGGCTACGGCCTCGGCGGCGGCCGCGACATCCGCCTCGCCGGGCGCCGTCCTGCCGTACCGGGCCTGGTTGTAAACCTCGGTCACCCGGTCGACCGCCCCCGCCTGGGCCGGTCGGGCCCCGCCCAGCACGTTGCCATACGTGTTCGGCGTCTCATTGTGCCAGCGGGGCCGCCCGACGCCTTCGCCCCAGGTCTGCAGCCGCCGGAAGAGCATGCGGGGGCTGCGCGGGTCCAGACTCTCCGCGGGCGCCAGCGCCGCCTTCACCGCCGCCACGCCGCCGCCAAAAAGCGACTTGAGGTCGGCCACCAAGTTGTTCCAGAAGCCAAGGTTGATGATCTCTTCTTCGACCTGGGCGGGCTTCTTCCGCTTCCGTGACATGCGGGAGATGAGAACCAGGGCGACCACCACCAGCGCCACCATCACCGCCGCCTGGACGTACGGCATGATCTGATTCATATCGAACCAGGGCTGGACATCCTCGAACAGCTGATCCTCACCCTCGCCCAACTCGATGTCAGACTCCTGCTCCTGCGGCTGCCTCTGCATCGCCCGCACCCGAGCGATAATCCATTCGATGAAGGGCCCCAGGAGCTTCATCCACCGGTAGATGATCAGAAAGACCACGGCCCCTAGGAAACGCAAGACACCCTGCACAGCGGCCTTCGCCCCGCCTGCGACCGTTTCCAGCCCACCCGCACCCATCAGGTAGGACGCTGCAAAGGTGAGTGCGAGCAGAGCCAGCACAATCGTCGACAGGACGCGGGACTGCCGCTCGCCGCCCGCGCCTTTTTCGCCAATGCTGGCCTGACCGGCGCGCAGCTCCTGCTCCCGTGACACAATCAGCGACAACACGCCGCCCGCCAACAGCATGGCGACGCTCCAGTACAGCATCATCCGCACGCCAGGCTCGGCGGCGCCGTCAAACTTGACCAGCAGGAAGATACCGGCTGCCGCCCCCACCACCTGATAAGGGAAGCGGTCAAAGAGGCGGTGATAATCGGTCCCTGCCGAGACCGCAAGCGTTCCCTGGTACCAAAGATAGAAGCCCACTGGAATATAGGACCACGCCAGGTTGGGCAGCAGGATCCCCGTCTGCCATGCGTCCGGCAGCAAGAAGTACGCGATGATATAGGCGCCCAGCACGCCCAGAGCGGCGGCCGTAATCCGGCCCGTCCGGGAATGACCGTCCTCAGAACGATCGCCGGCTTCCCAGAGACTGGCTGCCGCATAGACCAGCAGCCCCAGCCAGACGCCCGGCACCGCCGTATGCCACTCGCCGGCCTTCGCACCCCGGTACGTCAGCAGCAGCCACGGTATCGTAACAGCCAGATCCGTAAGGGCGACCAGCGTCCACCCGTAGAGGGTCTGCAATTTACGCAAGAGCGGCAGCATGGAGCGCCTCCTCACCGGTCACATGGTAGATGCGAATACCGGGCAGCAAAGGCACCTCGCCCGGGTCACCGATCAGAATCAAGGTGACCGGGCGCCCCGAGCGATGGACCCGGAGCAGCGCGTACGCCGACACTTCGGTGACCTGACGGGTGATGATCACGATGCTGGTGCCGTACTGCAGCGAAGGCCCTTCCGCCGCCAGCGTTTCGGCCAGTGACAGGTTGGTGGGCATCTGAAGGCGTGCCAGGCCCTCCAGAATCTGCGGCAGCACGTGGGCGCCCCGGGCGGGGGGCAGGTGGAGCGTCAGGCCCCATTCCTGGGCCAGCCCGTTGGCGTAAACGCCCACGGGGACCCCTTCCTCCGTTGCCCAGTTGGCCACGCTGGCCGCCACCACGCAAGCCGTTTCCAGCACGGCGGGCTCCACGCCCTGCCAGAACAGATCCCAGCCCCAGGTGTTCATGAAGATCGCCAGCCCGGGGTTGCTGCTGGGATCGAGCAGGCGCACCTGCAGTTGTCCCGCCGCGGCCGAGGCCTTCCAGTGAATCCGGTTCAGCGGATCGCCGGGCTGGTACTCCCGCACGCCCGCAAAGCGCATGGGATCTTCAAAGAGCCTGTCCTTGGACTTCAGGTCTCCGAAGGGACGGCGGGTCGGCAGCCCCAGGGAGTCAAGGGGCACCACCCGCGGGTAGACGATCAGGCTGTTCGTCTCAGAGACCGTCCGGGTGTCCTTGACGTATCCCAGCGGGTCGCCGCCCTGCATCTCCGCCGGCCCCAGCCGGTAAAAGCCCCGGCGGGTCGGCGTCAGCCGGTACCGGCGCACCACCTTCTGATACCAGGCCAGGCCGAAGAGAAAGCGCAGCAGCCCCTTGCCCACCCGGTGGTAAGCGAGCGTCTTGGCGCCAATCTGCAGTTCCAGCGGCACAGTATCATCTACCGCCAGGTAGGTAATCGGGAGCACCTTCCGGTTGGTCAGTTCGATCCTTAGCTCCATCTCCTCGCCCACAAAGCAGCGGGGGCGTTCGAGAAAGCGGCGGTACTCCACCCGTTCCAGGGCGTACCGGCCCCACCAATGGGCCAGGATCACAAGAACCGCGAGGAACCCAAACAGGACCAGCAGCAGACTGCTGCGCAGCATCACCGATATGGCGAGCAGCACGGCCAGCCCAATGTTGGTCGGGTTCAGCCAATGGCCCGGCTGCCTCTCCACTAGGAAGCGCCTCCTCCGGTGGCCACGGGCTCAGCCGGCACGGGGAGTTCGGCCAGAATCTTGGCTACCACGTCCAGGGCGCCCTGGCCGCGCAGCCGGGCCCGGGAGGTGGTAATCATGCGGTGGGCCAGCACCGGTCCTGCCAGGCGCTGGACGTCGTCGGGCAGAACGTAATCGCGGCCCCGAATCAAGGCGAGCGCCTGGCAGGCCCGCATGAGCGCCAGGGCGCCCCGGGGGCTTACGCCCAGTTCCACATTCGGTTGGGTGCGAGTTGCCCGCACGAGATCGAGCATATACTGCATTACCTGCTGGCTGATATGCACCTGCGGCACGGCGTCCTGCATCTCCAAAACCTCTGCAACCCCCGCCACGGGCTCCAGGGCGGCAAAGGGGCTCGCCAGGCGGAAACGGTCCATCATGACCAGCTCTTCGTCGGCGGCAGGATAGCCCACCGGCAGCTTCAGCAGGAAGCGGTCCAGCTGCGCTTCGGGCAGCGGGAAGGTGCCCTCCTGCTCCACCGGGTTCTGGGTGGCGAGCACCAGGAAGGGGCGGGCCATGGGCCGGGTGACGCCTTCCATGGTAACCTGCTTCTCCTCCATGCACTCCAGCAGCGAAGACTGGGTGCGGGGCGTGGCCCGGTTGATCTCATCGGCCAGAATGATGTTCGCGAAGATCGGCCCCGGCCGATATTCAAATTCGCCCTGCTTCTGGTTGAAGAAGCTGACACCCGTCACGTCGGACGGAAGCAGGTCAGGGGTGAACTGAATCCGCCGGAAGGAGGCATCCAGCGAGCGAGCCAGCGATTTGGCCATCATCGTTTTTCCCGTGCCGGGCACGTCTTCGAGCAAGGCATGTCCGCCCGCGGCCAGGGCGACCAGGAGCAGTTCAATCGCCTCGCCCTTGCCGACGATCACTTTCTCAACGTTGGCCTTGATTCGTGCAGCAATGGCGCCCTTGGCTCTAAGCTCCACGGTGAGATCCCCCTCATTAGGTATCAACGACTACTTGCAAAAATATGACGTATTGACTATGCCGAACCGTTCGGCGAAAAGTGGCGAACCCGCATGGACCGCGTACAGTAGGAACAAGCTAGACTTACCACCGCTTTGAGGGAGGTGTGCCAGATGACGCAGAACGTCCTCGCACCGCGATCCAATATGCCGCGAATCCCCAGGGTACCAGCCCTGAGCCTACGTCAAGCGATACCGTCTGACTGGCACCATGACCGGCCTGCCTATGCCGGCGACCCGGATATGGACTGGATCAACCTGCCCGAGCCCCCCCGGGAGCCAAGATGGGGCCTGAAGGAGAACCAGGCTCAGAAGAACTGAACACCTACTAATCATCTGTGAAGTCGGGGGGAGATCGCCCTGGGCAGTTGGTGCCTGTCCCCCCGCCCCCCAGGCCTCGGGTCATCCCGTCACTGGTCGTTGCGCACCTGTCGCAACGACCACTTCTCATTTTTGGCATCAGATACGGCCAAAGACCCGGAGGCGCCTCAGAGCGCTCCCGGGTCCCGACTCACTAACCGATCTCCTCTTCGCTCCGGCGCACAGACTCTTGGAGGCGGATGATCCGAATGTTCCGGTCGAGCACCTCCCGGGCAAACCGGGAATTCCGCTGCTGCAGCCGGACATTCTCCTGTTCCAGGCGCTGAATGCGGCTCCGCTTCTCCCGCTCCTGGGCGGCCAGCAGGTTCATCAGGATACGGCGGCTGGCCCGAAGCCCCTGGATTCGCTCCTCAAGAACGCGCACCCGCTGGCGCAACTGGCTCATCTCATCCGTATGCTCCAAAACGTCCCCTCCCCTGCTCTCAGGAATTGGTACCCTTATTGTACCGCTGGATGGGGAAGGTTATGCCTGCGTCCGTTGCCAGAACGTGCTGGCCTGTTTCAGCTGTGCCACTACGTCCATCGCTACGTTGACCGAGCCGGGCACCACCGTGCGCATGCCCCGCGGCCCGTGGCTGTCGGTGCCGCCGGTCACGACCAGCCCGGCATCCAGGCCCCACCGGGCATAGAACTGCCGCTGGTTATCGGAGTGATCGGTGTGATACGCCTCAATGCCCATCACGCCAGCCTCGATGAAGTGGCGCACCCACTTGTCGTCGCGAATCAGCCCGGGGTGGGCAATAACCGGCACGCCTCCCGCCCGCCTGACCGCCTCGATCGCCTCTTCGGGCGTCAGCTTCGGGCGCGGCACATAGGCAGGTTTTCCGATCGACAGGAACCGGTCAAACGCATCATCCTTCGCCCGGCATATGCCGCACTCAACCAGCACCTGAGCCAGGTGGGGGCGCCCGACCGACTCGCCGCCGATCTCCAGCACGCGTTCAAGCGAAACCTGGGTGTGCCCCAGCTTGTGCAGTTTCTCCACCGCCTCGGCCGCCCGCGCCCGGCGGCCGCCCCGCATGCGCTTGAGCAGGGCGGCCATCTCGGGTTCGGTGCGGTCGAAGTAGTACGCAAGCAGGTGCACTTCGGTTTTGCCGACCTCGGTGGAGAGCTCGCAGCCCGGGACAATCTCGATGCCCAGTTCCCGGCCGGCCTCCAACGCCTCATCCCACCCGGCGATGGTGTCATGATCCGTAATCGCCACCGCCGCCAGCCCCTGCTCCCGCGCCCACCGCACCTGCGCGGCGGGCGGGTTGGTGCCGTCGGAGGCCGTGGTGTGATTATGCAGGTCAGCCCGCCCCTGGGGGCCGGGCATCGGGATATGCACCATCTACCTGTTTCCCTCCGCCCAGCGCACGGCGGCCCGGACAAACGACCGGACGGCAACACCCGTGGCGCCTTCATCTTCGAACTTGTTAGCCCCGTGGTTCCAAGCCTGGGACGCGATGTCCAGGTGGACGCAGGGCACGTCGCCCACGTGGCCCATCAGGAAAAGTCCGCCCACGGTGGAACCGGCCGCCCGGGCCGTGCCCGAGTTGGACATATCGGCGATGGGGCTCTTGAAGAACTCGTAGTACTCCTGGTCGTGGGGGAGCTTCCAGCCGCGCTCACCGGCCTCTTCGATGGCGGTGTAGACCTCATTCTCCCACTCGTCGTTGTTGGAGACAATGCCCATGCGCACGGGGCCCAGAGCGATCTGCACCGCGCCCGTCAGCGTGGAAGCTTCGATCAGCTTGGTGCAGCCCTGCTTGGCCGCATAGGCCAGGCCGTCGGCCAGAATCAGGCGGCCTTCGGCGTCGGTCGAACGAATCTCAACCGTCTTGCCGGAGAGACCGGAAATCACATCGCCGGGCTTGTAGGCGCCACCGTCGGGCATGTTGTCGGTGGACGGCACCACAAACAGGATGTCGGCCTTCGGCTTTAGCTCACCAATCGCCTTCACGGCGCCCAGCACAGCGCCGCCGCCGGACATATCGTACTTCATATCCCACATGCCGTCGCTCGGCTTGATCGAAATGCCGCCGGTGTCCATCGTCAGGCCCTTGCCCACGATGCCGAGCCAGGGGCCCTGCCCGCCGTTGCCCTTATACCGCATGACGATAAACCGCGGCTCCTCCACCGAGCCCTGGTTGACCGCCAGCAGCAGGCCCAGGCCCAGCTCCTGGCAGCCCTGCTTGTCATACACTTCAATCTCGATGCCCGCCTGCTCGCAGATATCCTGCGCCACCGCCGCCAGCTTCGTGGCGGTCATGTGGTTGCCAGGCGTCCAGTTGACCTGGCGGCTCAGGTTGGCCGCCTCGGCCACAATCCGGCCATAGGTGACGCCGGACTCGATCTCCTGGCCGACCATGACGATCTCTTCGACGTTGGGCTTCGTGGGCTGCTCGCTCTTATAGGTCTCAAAGCGGAAGAGACCATGCACGGCGCCTTCCACCATGAACTGCGCAACCTGACCGGCCGGCATGCTGCCCACGGCGGGAACAGCGAAGGCGACCGACTTGGCAGCGGTCTCGCGGGCAGCCCGGGCGGCCATGCCGGCGGCCCGGCGGAGCTTGCGGATATCCAGCTTATCTTCCTTGCCCAGGCCCAGGGCCAGCACCTTGCGGGCGGCAATCTGGCCGCCTGAATAAATGACCAGGGTCTGGCCATACTCGCCGGTAAAATCATCGGCGGCCTGGCTCATCACACTGCGAAGCTCGGCTGCCGCCGCCTGTACGCCACCTTCAAACAACGGAAGCACGATCACATCGGCCTCAACCTGATGCAGCGGTTGGTTCACGACACGTACGTCCACAATTGTTCCTCCCTAAGTAGCCCAAACCGTCCTAATATATGCGCTACCCCCGCAGGACCTGTCCGAAGACCCGCAGGTAGTTACCGCCAAGAATTTTTTCCATATCGGCCTCACTATAGCCGCGGCTGAGCAGTTCGGCCGTCAGGTACGGCAACTTCGTCACATCTTCCAGCCCGGGCGGCGGCGTGCAGCCGTCCAGGTCGGAGCCGTAGGCAACGGTGTCGGCATGACCCAGCACCTGACAGACATGGTCGATATGGTCGGCAACCGTCTTCAACGTCGCCGTGGCCTTGTTCATGAACGTGTTGACAAAGGAGATGCCAAATACGCCGCCCTTGGCAGCCAGCGCCTTTATTTGGTCGTCTGTCAGATTGCGCGGATGCGCCCACAGGTGGTGGCAGTTGCCATGGGTGAAAAGCACGGGCTGTTCCGACAACGCCAGCGTGTCATAGAACCCCTTCGGGGTGATGTGGGCCAGGTCGATCAGCATGCCGAGCCGGTTCATTTCCCGCACGACCTCGCGGCCAAAGAGCGTCAGACCACCGCCGCTGCCTTCGTACTCGGCGTTGCCTTCGGCCACCTCGTTCCGATGCGACCAGGTCAGGCCCATCATGCGTACGCCAAGCCGGTAGTAGTTCCGCAGCAGGGCCAGCGACCCCTGAATGCCCTCAGCGCCTTCAATATTGAGCAGCACTGCCAGTTGCCCCTTGGCATGGGCGTCACGAATATCGGCGGCGGTCAGGGCCAGCCGCACCGACTCCCCGCCCTTCTCAATGTCCGTCAGCAGCGCATCGATCGACTGCCCGACCCGCTTGGGCGCCACCGGGTAGAAGTTCGGGCTCGGCCAGGCGACCTGCACGGTGCAGGTGAGCTTTGCTTCCCGGCACCGGGGCCAGTCGATATGTCCAAGGTCGGACCGCTCGTGAAGCGTCCGCTTTCCTTCCAGTGGCTCGAGAATGCTGTCGGCGTGGCCGTCAATCACCGGGTACTTGGCGTGCAGTTCCATAGCCCTAGCCAGATAATCCACTGCGATGCCCCCTATTACTTAGCTTCCCGAATCATTTTCTTCCACTCCGATGGATAAAACTCCTTCCAAGTGAAGGGAGGCCCGTAGCTCTGCAGCGCCACAAGAAAGAAAAACCGCCCGGCCCCCACGGCCGGGCGGAGACTTATGTAACTGGTTAGCGGGGTTCCACAATCAACTTAATGGCGGTGCGCTCTTCACCGTCGATTCGCAGGTCGGTGAATGCCGGAATGCAGATCAGATCCATGCCGCTGGGGGCCACAAAACCACGTGCGATGGCGACGGCCTTGACCGCCTGATTCAACGCTCCTGCGCCGATTGCCTGGATCTCTGCAGCGCCGCGCTCACGAAGGCAGCCGGCCAGAGCACCTGCGACAGCATTTGGGCTGGACTTAGCCGAGACTTTTAAAACTTCCATGACAAATGTCCCCTCCCTGGAATCTCAGGTATCCTTGATGGGCAACTCCCTCAGACCGTGCAGCGTCTATCGGTGGTTGCCTCTGTCCTCTGACGATATGTTATCAGTTTCCAGCACCGCCAGCAAGCGCCTACTTTTCCAACGTTCGCTCCAGTATGCGCTGAATGGCCGTAGCCCGGCCTGTGGCGGGATCCACATCAATCGCGACGGCGCAGAGAATCGCCGGCCCCCCGGCTACCTCCAGCCGGACGGGCATCTGTGTTACGAAGCGCTCCAGCACCAGGCCGACATCGGTCCCGATGACCGATACCCACGGCCCGCACATGCCCACGTCGGTCAGGTAGGCGGTGCCGCCGGGCAGAATCACATCATCGGCCGTCTGGACATGGGTGTGGGTGCCCACTACGGCGCTCACTTTGCCGTCAAGAAACCAGCCCATGGCAACTTTCTCTGAGGTGGCTTCGCCGTGAAAGTCCACGAAAATCACGGGTGTGATTTTGCGTAGCTGCTGCACCACCTCCTCGAGCCCCCGGAAAGGGTCATCCAGCAGCAACGACGAAAAGACGCGCCCGTGCGCCTGTACGACTGCGGCCACTGGCTGTCCGTTCCGCTTGACCACGTAGGACCCGTACCCCGGTGTGCCCGGCGGGTAGTTGATGGGGCGGATCAATCTGGGTTCCTCGTCAATGTATGTGGCGATCTCCCGTTTATCCCACGAATGGTTCCCGAGTGTGATCGCATCGGCGCCCCAGTCGAAAAACTCCCGGCAGATTTGTGCGGTAATGCCGGCGCCGGCCGCGGCGTTTTCGCCGTTGATGATCACCAGATCCGCTCCCAACGACTTGCGTAAGGCATGCATGCGTTCCTTGAGGATGTCCCGGCCGGGACGTCCAACCACATCACCGAAAAAGAGAATCCGCAAGCTGTATCCCCCTGTATCGTCCATTACTTCTTCTCCGCTACGTCTCCGGTACTGACTCAAGTCCATTATACCTGAACCTGAGCGTTGCCATGAGACACAGCGGCTGGTTCGTCTCGTCCTCCTTCCCCCCACTGTTCGACGGGGCTGGCAGGTTGCCTGAATGACGGGGATTTTCGCCGTCACTGAACAGTACGAGACTTGCCACATAAAAGTTCGAGGACTCCAAAGATTTTTTTGCGCCTGAGGGTAAAAGAGGAAAACCATTTTACCGCGGATTACGCGGATTTTATGATTACGCATATATTCAACGGGAACTGCCTCCGAAATCCCAACCAAAAAGGCGCCAGGTCATCCCCGACGCCCCAGGCAATCACTTCTGGAAGACCATTACCCGGCCGTCCTCGCGGATGGCGATCAGGTTCTGGGTGGAGCGGCTCTGCTCCATGTTGGCCAGCATGTTCTCAATCGCTTCGTCCTGGGCAAGCCACTCGTCCTCGCTGCCGAGGTCGACCATTTCCGTGACCAACCGGCCGCTGAACCGCTCCCGGAAGAACTCGACGATGGTGTAAATCTCCTCAGGTGAGAAGGTGGCCACGTCGCGGGTAATTGAGACGGTGGTCAGGTTGCCCAGGTTGTCCGCATCTAC
>JARBUG010000138.1 GCA_029239785.1 Symbiobacteriaceae bacterium
TTCTGCCAGGTGGCGGGCGCCGCGATGGTCGTTACTGGAGCCGTCTTGTCGATGTTGATGCCGGAGACCGTGGCACTGGCCGTGTTACCTGCCTTGTCGGCGGCCTCACCAACCACGCTCTGGTCAGCGCCTTCGCCCAGGGTCTGGGCCTGACCGCACGCGGCCACACCTGACCCATTATCGGTGCACGTGAAGGAGACGGTCACATCAGCGTTGTACCAGCCGGCGGCGTTGGCAGCACGGTCAGGTTGGCCGGTGATGACAGGCTTTTCGGCGTCGATCTTGAACGAGACGGTGCCGCCCACGGCGATGTTCGCCGTCCAACTGCCCGAGTTATCCCCGAAGCAATCGCAATCGTTGACAGCCAGGTAGAGGCGCCCGCCCGTCTGGGCGATGCCCTGATAATTGGAGCCGACCTCGAACCCGGCCCCGTTGCCAATCCGCGCCACCAGGGAAGAGAAGCGTGCGCCGGGGACAAACCCCGGATAGGGGAAGCCGGAAGCGCCGTCCGGACTGGTGGCCGACTCCGGCCGCCTGAAATCCCACATCAACGTGCCGCTGGCATCCACAAACAGCGTGGCGCCGGCCGGCACATCAATGCCGGTATCCTGCCAGAAGCGAGCGCTGCCCTGCACGGCGAAGGAGGACGGCTGGCCGTTTCCGACGTTGTCATAGCTGTAGTAGCCGACGGTGTGCGCGCCATCCCCCGACACGGTCACGCTGGTGCCCGGCTGCTGCGCAGCTCCGTCTACCTTGTAGTACGTGGCCTGCACGCCGGACAGGGTATCCGCAGCCGAGAGGTTGACGGTGACCGGGCCCAGATGCCAACCGTTGCCGCCCATCTCGCCGCTCAAGGCAGCCGTGGTGGCAGGCGCCGAAGCGTCCACCTTCACGAGGAGGGGCGCCGATTGTGCGCTGCCCCTGGCGCCGTAGGCGACGACGCGGACGGCGTGGTTGCCTTCGCTCAGGTGATCAGCGGCGTAGGACCAGTTGCCGTCACCATCGACCGGCACCGTGGCGACGGGAGCCGCGGGTGTGCCGAAGGCCTGAAGTTCGTCAAAGTTCAACGCCATGAGGCCGGGGTTCTGTACCTGAAGGCGAATGTACCGGGCCTGGGTCCCCTTCAGGTAGAGCTTCAGGGGGCCGACCAATCCACCGGCAGGCGTCATCGTTTCTGTCATTCCCTGCACCAACTGGCCACTGCCGTTGGGGTCAAGACCGCCAAAGGAAGCGCCACCCTGGCCGTGGACCTTCGTCCACTGCACGCCATCGGTGGAGAACAGCACCGACAGGGTATCTTCCCGGTAACTGCAGCAGTCAATCCGGTTCCAGATCACCAGCCGGTCGAGGGCAGTGGGCTGACCCAGGTCGACCTGCCACCAGGGGGCGGGTCCGTTGGCCGTGTGGGCGCCAAACCTGCCTGTGACCACGCCGTCCACGGCGGCCGAGCCAGGATAGGTCCCCACGTTGTACCAGCTGCTCTGGCTGGTGGGCTTGCCCTGTGCCACGTTGGCGAAGGCAGGGTCGGCGTCCACGTAGACCGCCACCTGGCTGCCAGGCTCGGCGGTGCCAGAGAGCTGAGCCGTGGGGCCGGTAAACCCGCTCGGGGTCGTCTGCACGGTGACAGTGGGGGTGACCACCGTATGGTCAACACTGATCTGTACCGTTTTGGGCGTCTCCGCGTTGCCAGCGGCGTCCGTGCTCCAGTAGGCCAGCTCATGGATGCCGCCCCCGGTGACCACCGGCGAGCTGCCCGTCTGCACGGGGCCGCCATCGAGCTGGTAGGAGATGACCGGCAATAGCGTGACGTTGTCCGTTGCCTTCAGGGTAACAATCACGCTGCCGTTTGGCTGCGTGGGTGTAGCGGAGACTGTGGTAACAGGCGGAGCGCCATCGACCACGTTGACCGTGGCGTTGGCCGACAGCACCGGCTGGCTGTCGCCGGGCATGCCGCCGTACTCCACCACGTAGCCCTGCACGCCGGCGTTGCCGGGATAGTCGTTCCAAGTGCCCCCGACGTAGAAGTGGGCGTAGTCCTCGGCATGGCTGCCCGGGTAGCTGCCGCCACAGTCGTTGGGCTCACCGCCGGCCCAGTTCGCGTACTGGCCGTTGACGCCGGGGGCGGTGTTAGCGGCGCAATTGTTGTACCATAACTTATTCTGGCCGGAAAATTGGATGCCCGCCTCCGGGCCCGTCACCCAGCGCCAGACGCCCTCCTGGGCGACGTCGCTGGCCCCGATCCAGCCGGTTCCTGCCAACTTCGCGGCAGCGAAGCTGTTCTCGGCCGCGGAGGTCATGGTAGCCAGATAGCCCTGCAGGCCGAACAGGGAGCTGTTCGCCGCTGCATCGCGTGCAGCCGTCCAGCTCACGCCCGGTGACGATACATATTGATAGAAGTGACCGGTGGCGGCATTGAACAGGGTGCCGGCGCCCACCGAGAAGGAGATGGTGCGGGCAGACAGGCTTGTGGAGTTGGGGTTGGTGTTGCGGTAGGTCACGCTTTGGAGCGCGGCCTGATAGGTCGCACTGCTGGCCGTGCCGCTCAGGGTAAGGACGCCGGTGGAGCTGTTGTAGGCGCCAGTAATGCCGTTCTGGTTTGTAAAGGTGAGTTGATCTTCCGAGGCGACGAAGCCGCTGTTGATGGTGACAGTGGCGCCGCTGATCGTGTCAAAGCCCCGCAGGCTGACGCCCGCGTCCACGACCCCTGTGGTGCCGGCCTTCACTGTAACGGCGTTGCCGGAAGTGGTGATGGTGGGCACGCCCACGGTCGGGGGCGTCGGGGCGTCAACGTTCAAGGTGATCTTGTAATTGATACCCGCCCAGCCACCCTCGTCGGTGACGTCAAGGCGGATTTCGTTGACGCCTGCGTGGAGCGTGCCCGTGATGGAGGCGTCGGCCGTGGTTCCGCCCTGGCCCGTGATGTCGGCGACATGGCTGCCGTTGACGGAGATGGATGCGAAGTTGTCAGCCTTGACATCGAAGACCATCTGCGGGTTGGTGGAGCCCGCGGGCAGCGTGAACCGAATCCGATACAGGACGGTCCGGTTCAAACACGCCGCTGCCTCGCCGTTGGAGGCACAGTTAAGCCAGGAGTTGGTCCCGGGCACAAAGCCCCAGGGATGCCAGCCGAAGAGGTAGGCCGGCTGCCAGGTAGCACCGCCATCCATCGAATAATCGGTGTACGGGTCGGTCGCTCCGGCGGTCCCGCTGGCGCCCAAAATGATGAGCGTTTGCGGGGCTGCAGCGGCCACTCCCAGCATGGAGACCAGCAGGGCCACGATCATCAAAGCGGATGTCAGAAGACGCGTAAACATGCGACGGCCCTTTGCGTTTAGCAAGCGCTCTCCTCCTACTATGTAGAGACAGGGAAGCCATAAGAGTCCATCTAGTATGATACATTATAATCATCGTGATATGTACCAAGGGAACTATAAAGTTATGGCAAAGCTCCTACGCTTGGGACTTGCTCTTACCTGATTCTGCGGAAGCTCCTGCGCCTAAGGGGTAGCACCTGAGCGCATGGGAGTGCCCGCACCGGGGGATATTAGGAAGCACAGGGGGCGAAGGTGGCTTTCGGGCTACCGAAACAGGGGCTGCAGGAGACTGTTCCTACTAGAATCGCAGTGTACAGTTTCTCGCGCATTGTGGGTCACCACCTTTCCAAGGTTGTCCTCGCCCCCTGTACCCATAATCTACCATACCGAACCTGTGTTCTTTGTCAGTCCCACCCCACCCTGCCCAGGGTGGTTTCTTGTTTTTGAGCAGGCCACGAGCAGGCGCCAGTGCTGGCGCTCCCGGAGAACGGCTAACAGGACACCAGAACATCCCTTCGGGTATCAGGGAGGTTTTTCCTGACCAAAGTCGAAACAAACCCCTAAGGAACAAGGAGGGATCGGCTTGGCGACTCCGCTTGCCGCCGAAGAACTGGCTCGCTATACAACCGATCTGCAGCGCACCCCCGGCTACCCCCGGCTGCGTTATATGGGCTCCAAATACAAGGTCGTGCCGTATCTGACGCACCTGTTCGGCGGCATCCCCTTTGACATGGCCCTCGATGCCTTCTCTGGCAGCGGTGTGGTGGGTTACGCCCTCAAGGAACTCGGCAAGCAGGTCACCTGCAACGACTTTCTGCGCTTCCCCTCCACCGTGGCCAAGGCCGTCATCGAAAACCGAGGCGTCACCCTCGCCCCCGCTGACGTGGAACTCCTCCTGTCCCCCAACGCCGACGGTCGGGACTTCATCGGCAGGACCTTCAATGGCCTGTACTTCCCTGCCGATGACCATGCCTTCCTGGATGCGGCCTGGTCCCACATCGACCAGCTGCCCGAGTACAAACGGGAACTGGCCCTGTCGGCCCTGTGCCTGGCGGCGGCCCGCAAGCAGCCCCGTGGGGTCTTTACCATCACCGACGTCCGGTACGACGACGGCCGGCGCCAGATGCGCATGCCCCTGCGCGAGCTGTTTGTCGAGGCGGTCGCCGAGTATAACCGGGCGGTCTTCGACAACGGCCGGGTCAACCGGGCCATCTGCACCGACACCCTCCAGGTCGACCCGGCAGGCTATGACCTGGTCTACTTTGACCCGCCCTACGCCCCACCCACCGATGATGCCGACTACATCAAGCGGTATCACTTTCTCGAGGGGTTGTCAGTCTACTGGCGCGGGCTGACCATTATGGAAGAGACCAAAACCAAGAAGGTCACAAAGCGATTCACCCCGTTCGCTTACAAGACCAAGGTGTGTGCAGCGCTGCGTGAGCTGTTCCACCGGTTCCGGCAGAGCACCATCGTCCTGTCCTACAGTTCCAACTCCGTGCCCGATGAACATGAACTGTACAATCTGTTGCGGGGCGAGAAGCAGAACGTTGAGGTTTATTCAGTGCCTCACAAGTACTCGTTCGGGACGCATGAAGCGGCGCAGCGCCGTGACGTGCATGAGTATATCTTCGTGGCAAGGTAGTGGTGCAGCCGTGGCTGTCATTCCTTTTTCGCAGTTCGTCCAGGACCTGAGCGATCTAGGGCGGGTGAGCAGGGAAGATCCTGAGATGCAGCAGCATATCGAGCGGATCGTCCACGCGCTTGGGCGGGTGGGGCCGATTACCCGACAGTCCCTGGCGCAGTTTGTCCACGCCGAGCCCACCGCCGTGCAGGTGTTGGCGACGTGTGCAGGGCTGGGGCAGGAGCAGTTGATCAACCAGATGAAGCGGCTTATGGGTACCGCCGGCTGGATCACGCTTGCTCGCACGGAGCCGGACCGGCTCATTCAGGTACTGGATGACGAGTTCGGTATCGTTGCCAAGGTGGCGGAGCAGCTGCGACGGGACTGGACGTTTGCGGATGTCTTGCTGGAGCGACACCTTTGGTCGCGCAAGCGGGCTGCGAGTGCCATCGGCCAGGGGCGGCGTGTGGAGGACGAGGTTGAGCGGGTTGTCAAAGAACTCGGCCTCCGGTACACGATGCGAACCCAGTTCGTCGGACGGGACCGACGGTCGGCGCCATGCGATGTGGCGATCCTGGACGGCCAAGGGCAGGCGCAGATTGTGCTGGGCGCGAAGGGGTTCAATTCGACGGGGTCCAAGTTGAGTGATGCGGTGCGAGAGATTGAGCAGATGGCCGACGTGCGCCGGGCGAACCAGTTTGTGTATGCCTTGATTGATGGCATCGGCTGGGCGAACCGTGGGGCCGACCTGCGCCGGATTTATGATTTGTGGGACAGTGGGTCGATTGATGGGATGTATACGTTAAACCATTTGGAGGCGTTTGAGGCTGACCTGGCCGCGGCGGCGAGGCAGAAGGGGTTGCTAGGGTAGAGCAGAGCCCTGCCGGGTGTGCGCCCGGCAGGGCTCTTGTGTTGGTCGGGGGCAGGTGGGCGTTTCCCCCGGGTGGGGTGGGTGGGGACGGCTGGTTCGTCCTAACGGAGCGCGGTCGTGACACCGGTCCATCCCTACGTGCGTGGGGACGACTTGTTGGAGTGCGTCAACCAGGTCCATTCCGTCGGTCCACCCCCACGTGCGTGGGGAGCATACTTCGCAAAGCCGCATTCTGACTGGCCTTGTTCCTCCAAACCGGGGTTCAAGTATCCGTTCAGCAAACGCTTACCAGTTTCCTCCCGCTATGCACAATCGGCACGCATTTCGCTGCAAATTTGGTGGTCACAGCCCGCAGCCAGCCCCACTGTCGAACTGCTGCGCCGGCTTATGGCTGAGGCCCCCCGCATCCCAGGCGCTCATTGGCTCCCTGGCATTTGACCGAGAACACGCTACCTGGTGCTGAACGAGACCTGTAACGCTAACCCTGACCGGTGATCTGGCAGTTTTTCGCGGGTGAGCTCTACCCCGGACCGTGAGAATCTCCGAATGGAAGAGTCATCGGCCGTGCGTGCCCCTTCGCCCGGACCCAGCCTGAGTCGAATCTGGTCGAACTCGGACGAACACTCTCGAATCCTGGTAGGAGTGGTGGTGTTGGACTGCGTCAACGCCCGCACGGCCCAGCGGTTCGGAAAATAAGGCACAGGTGAGCCGCCAATCGGGGTGAAAAATTCGGGCGCTTTGACAAGTTCCGTGCAGCTTATGCGGCCTGGCCGGCGCCCTGCGTGCTGGCCGTCAGTTCTCGTGCCATAGATGCAGCCAGCACCCGGAAATCCATGCATGGATGGCAGTCCAAGCATGCGGGTTCAAGGGCATGAACAACCGTTCATACGTTAACGGTGCAAGGATTTTCAGGGGGCTTCCATGCAAACTTGGCACCAACCATCTGCGCAAGCGAAATCGCGGTTCTATCATGCAAAAGTGGGCGCGGAGGCAGGCGTCCTGGCGGGTGGGCCCCAGAGGGCGCCGGGGCTGGGCCGGCACCAGGGTCCGGCGACCGGAGCCGGCGCCTAGTGGCCGGCGCCCAAAGGGCGCCCAACTGGTCGTTTGCGCCCGCCCCTGGGGGCTCCGCCCGGATTTGCCCCCCGGTCCTTCGAAAACCCGTACGCGAATGGGCGGAGAGCCCGGTTTCGCCCCGCAAACGGGGGTTTTCGCCGGCTCCGACCATCCGCGCACGCGAACCCTCGGTGCTATCACGCAAAAGTGGGCGCAGAGGCAGGCGTCCTGGCGGGTGGGTCGCCAGAGGGCGCCGGGCAGGGCCGGCGCCAGGGTCTGGCGCCAGGGTCCGGCGGCCGGTGGCCGGCGCCCGAAGGGCGCCCGACTAGTTGTTTGCGCCCGCCCGGATATGCACCCCGGCCCTTCGACAACCCGTGTGCGGATGGGCGGAGGGCAACCGGGTCCGGAGCCAAGTGAAGCCCACAGGGGCGGAACATCGTGCAAAATCTTGCCGAACCCCCGGGCAAGGCCATGACGCCCACCGGCGCCCAAGGGCACACCACATCCTAAAACTTTTCTTCCAACCATATCGAACCAGTCAACCCCACCCATCGTATTGATATGTGAAGATGCATCACACGGCCATTCATCCTTATGCCTAATCCAGCCCAATACGGTTTCCCTAAGGAGGACTCCGACCATGGTCTCAAAAAAGCCCGACGGCTCCGGCGACCCGCAGAACCAGCCCCAGAAACCCACCGGCCCCCTGTCCAACGAAGCGCTCCGCGCCGCCGCCCTCGCCAAGCTCCAGGCAGCCCTCCAGGCCGCCGCCAGCGACCCGGCCAAGGTTGACGAAGTGAAATCCGCCTTGGAAGAAGCCATCAAGGCCGGCGTCGAAGTCGCCCCGACCCTGGCCTCCCACGAGACCACAGATAACCCCCTCCGCATCAACTCCCGTGCCGGCAGCCGCAAGGTGCGGCGGAACCAGCAGCGGCCCTTCTGCTGGCTCAAGTCACCCGGCACCATCATCGGTGGCGTTCAGGCCAAGTGGTCGTTCGAGGACAACGCCAAGGCCCGTAAGGTAAAGCTGAAGGACGGTAAGGTAGAACGCATCCGCACCGCCCGCAAAGAGGGCGACTCCAACATCTACATGTGGGTGACAGACGGCAAGGACGCTGACGGCTTCGAAGTCGAGGAAGACGGCAGCAACATCACCATCAACATCGCCGACTGGATCTTTGCCGAGGAGATTGCGCCGGCCCCCGGCACCAAGCAGAAGTTCGACCTGCTCCCGGCCCCGGAACTGGTGGGTGGCCTGCCGGCGCTCTGCATCAACCTGGAGAAGGTCCGGAAGACCACAACTTTTAAGGTCAGCTACAAGAAGCGCAGCGACGATCAGAACACCAGCACCGACAAGCTTAAGAAAGAGTCCCCCGGGACCCCCGCCCCCAAGGACGAGGCCCCCGCTGCCGACGACGAAAACGAATAGTCATAAAGCAAACCCCCGCAGGGTCTCCATCCCCTGCGGGGGTTTCGGCTTCCCCCAAACCCCTTATGGCCCGATCGGGCCTTTTTGCATCGCCCCATGTTGCACCCAAACTCTAGAGCAACGCGTCATGACGCCGCTTGCGACTTCCTTCACAATATGAGATGTAACAGTCCCACCGTCTTACGTACACCCGGAGGTGTAAATCACATGAAGGATCTGATCCGCGGCATCCAGGAGCACAAAGTCGGGCGCCGCACCTTCCTGGGCTGGTCCGCTGTCGCCGCCGGCGCTGCGGCCCTGGTCGGCACCGGCACCGGCCTGATCAAGGTCGGCCCCGAAACCGCCGAAGCCGCAGCCGCGGCCGAAGAGGGCCAGTGGAAGACCGCTGCCTGCTGGCACAACTGCGGCGGTCGCTGCCTCAACAAGGTGCTGGTCAAGGACGGCATGGTCATCCGCCAGAAGACCGACGACACCCACGCCGACACCCCTAACAACCCGCAGCAGCGCGGCTGCGCCCGGGGCCGGTCCCAGCGCAAGCAGGTCTTCGCCGTCGACCGTCTCAAGTACCCCATGAAGCGCAAGAACTGGGCGCCCGGCGGTGGCAAGAAGGAACTGCGCGGCCAGGACGAATGGGTGCGCATCAGCTGGGACGAGGCCATTGAGATCATGGCCAGCGAGACCAAGCGGATCAAGGAGAAGTTTGGCCCCCGCTCCATTCTGCTGGGCGGCGGCTCCGAAATCGGCCGCACCCTCGCGTCGTTCGGCGGCTATACCAACCACTCCGGCACCACGTCGTGGGGCTCCTGGCGCTGGGGTCCGGCCAAGTTCGGCATGGCCGAAGGCTATTCGGAGACCTCCATCAACGACCGCCTCGATCTGCGCAACTCGCAGCTGATCGTCATCTGGGGTGGCAACCCGGCGGCCAGTGCCGGCGGTTCGCCCACCTACCATTACCTGCAGGCCAAGAAGGCCGGCGCGAAGTTCATCATCATCGATCCCATCCGCACGCAGTCGGTCGAACTGCTGGCCGATGAGTGGATTCCCATCTACCCCGGCACCGACCATGCCATGGCGCTGGGCGTCGCCCATACGCTGCTGACCGAGGACTCGCCCACCAACCCGATGATCGAGTGGGATTTCCTCAATAAGTGCACCGTCGGCTTCGACGCCGACCATATGCCCGAAGGCGTCGATAAGAAGGAGAACTTCAAGGACTACGTCCTGGGCGTCACCGATGGCAAGCCGAAGACGGCCGAGTGGGCCGCCGAGATCTGCGGTGTGGATGCCGCCACCATCAAGCGCTTCGCCCGCGAGATTGCCAAGACGAAGAAGACCGCCCTGCTGACCGCTTGGGCGCCGGCCCGTACCCACAACTCCGACTCCTGGCCGCAGATGTTCATGACCCTGGGCGCCATGTGCGGCCATATGGGCGAATCTGGCCGGATGACGGGCGTTTCCTGCCACCGCCACACCGCCAACGGCGGTCCGAACCTGGTCACCGGCGGCAGCTCGGGCGTGCCGGGCGTCAAGAACCCGATCACCGATTCGATCAACGATGCGGAGCTGTGGGATGCCGTTCTGAACGGCAAGTACACCGCCGGCTTCAATAAGAAGGTCGACATCGATATTCAGATGATCGTCCATGGCAACGGCGCCACGCTGCAGACCCGTGAGGGTATGACCAAGGGCATCGCGGCCCACCGCAAGGTGGAGTTCGTTGTGACCATGGGCCACTTCATGACCACCCAGGCCACCTACTCCGACCTGGTTCTGCCGGTCACGACCCCGTGGGAGAGCGAAGGCGGTCTGCTGACCGGTCAGCGCGAAATCCTCATCTACTACACCCGCATCTCGCAGCCCCTCTTTGAGGCGAAGAGCGACATGGCGGTGGCCGTTGAGGTCGCCAAGAAGCTCGGCCTCGATGAGAAGGTGATCAACCCCATGTCCGAAAAGCAGCAGCTCTTCAACCAGCTGGTCGGCGCCAAGGTGATGAAGGCGGACGGCACCGGCATGGAGGCGCTGCTGACCATCACCGACGCCGATATCGCGGCGTGGGGCGTGACGGGCGCCAAGCCCCAGCAGGGCCGGATCACCCTGGCTGAGTTCACCGAGAAGGGCATCTACCACGTGGAGCGGCGCCCTGGCGACAAGCTGGGCTTCATCGCCTATGATACGTTCCGCAAGGATCCGGAGAAGAACAAGCTGAAGACGGCCACGGGCAAGCTGGAGATTCACTCCAAGGCGCTCCAGGAGCTGATCAAGGGCTACGGCTTCACCCAGATCCAGCCGATTCCGACCTACAACCCGCCCACCGAAGGCTACGAGGCGACCTTCAAGGACTTCAAGGGCAAGGTGAAGGGCGAGTTCCCGCTCCAGGCGATCAACCCGCATTATCTGCGCCGGTCGCACTCGGTGTTCGATAACGTGGACTGGCTGCGTGAGGCGTTCCCGAACAAGATCCAGCTTTCCACGGCCGATGCGGAAGCCCGGGGCATTATGGACGGCGATACCGTGCTGCTGACCAGCCGGCATGGCAAGGTGATCCGGGTGGCTGCGGTGACCGAGGCGGTTATGCCTGGCGTCGTAGGTGTGCCGCATGGTGCCTGGGTCGATATCGATCCGGCCACGGGCATCGACAAGGCCGGCGCCGACAACATCCTGTGCGGCCCGATTCCGAGCGGCCAGGGCATTTCGGGCTGGAACTCCTGCAACGTCCAGATCGAGAAGTACAACGGCACTCCGCTGACGCCTGACCATACGTGGGCGCCGCGCATCCCAGTAAAGTAAAGGAGGCGGGACGGTAATGGCACAGAAAGGCTTTTACTACGATATGACCGCCTGCATTGCCTGCAAGGCCTGCCAGGTGGCGTGCAAGGATAAGAACGATCTGCCCGTGGGGATCATCTACCGCCAGGTCCGGACGTTTGAGGGCGGCAAGTATCCCCGGCCCTTTGCTTACAACATCTCGGTCTCCTGCAACCACTGCGTCGATGCGCCGTGCGTGAAGAACTGCCCGACCGGCGCCCGCACCAAGCGGTCCGAAGATGGTCTGGTGGTTGTGGATGAGTCGGCGTGCATTGGTTGCCAGTATTGCGTCTGGTCCTGCCCCTACGGCGCTTCGCACTTTGTCGAAGAGAAGGGCATTGTGGCGAAGTGCAACGGCTGCGTCGATCTGACGTCCGCCGGCGGCCAGCCTGCCTGCGCTGATGCCTGCGTGATGCGTGCGCTGGAGTTCGGGGACCTCGACGAACTGCGGGCCAAGCACCCGGGCGCCGTGTCGGATGTTGTCGGTCTGCCTTCGTCGGCGCTGACCAAGCCGTCGCTTGTGATTAGCCCCAAGGCTGTGGCGAAGAAGTAAGGAGGCGAACGCGGTGCATTTTGGAGATCTGGCCCTGGTGATCTTTACAGTCCTGGCCCAGGCATCGGTCGGCGCCTTCATTCTGATCGCCTGGCTGCGTCTGCGGAACAAGGATGAGGCGATGGAGGCGGTCTACCGCAAGTCGGTGATCGTGCTGCTGCCGCTGATGGCGATTGGCCTGCTGGCTTCGATGCTCCATCTGGGCCGGCCGCTGCTGGCGATGACGGCGATGAAGCACCTCGCCACCTCGTGGCTCTCCCGTGAGATCTTCTTCACCGGCGGGTTCTTCGTGCTGCTGGCTGCGTCGGTGGCGCTGGCGAAGAACGTGGCGGTTCGGCGGGTGGTTGACGCCCTGGCCGCCCTGGCAGGCGTGCTGTCCGTCGTGTCGATGTCGATGGTCTATGAGATGACGATGCGCCCGGCCTGGCAGGGTTTTGGGACGCATGTGGCCTTCGTGGGCACCGCTGTTGTGGTGGGTTTGGGTCTGGCGGCTGGGCTGATCCTCCTCTTCGGTCGGGATCATGTGGCTGTAGCTTCGAACCTGTCGGTGTTGGTGGGCGGCTCGCTCATCGGTCTGGTTGTGGTGGCCGTGGCGTACCCGGTCTACCTGGCGACCCTGGCCGGTGGCGGTATGGCGGCTCAGGAGTCCCTGGCCATGCTGGGCGGCGAATACAGCTTGATGCTGGCGCTGCGGTGGGTGCTGACCCTGGCCGGCGGCCTGCTGCCCCTGGTCTTTGCCTGGCGGCGCCTGGCTGCGGGTAAGGCGGTTTCGGCTCTGGTCTATTCGGCGGTCCTCTTCCTGATGGCCGGCGAGTTGGTGGGCCGGTACCTGTTCTACGTGACCGGCGTTTCGATCGGGATTGGGTAGACTGAATTCGTACGGGACCGGCGCTGGTGCCGGTCCCGTTTCTTCTTTGAGGAGGTTGATGCCTGTGGCGACGAACGCGCAGGTGATGGCGCAGGCTGGTGAGTTGGGTGAGGTGCTGGAGGCGCGGGGGTTTGCATACGGCCTGCTGGCGCAGGCGTTTTTGGCGGAGCCTGAGCGGATGCTGATCCCTTCGCTCGCCGAGAGCGGAGCGGTTGGGCTCTTCCCCTATGCCGAGGAGCCCGGCCTGATCCGTGACGGGGTGGCCGAGGTTGCTGCGTATGTGGGAGATGCGGCTTCGGTGACGGATGAGGGGTATGGTTCTCTTTTGTGGGACTACACCCGGTTGTTCATCGGCCCGGGGAAGGTGCCGGCGCCGCCCTGGGAGTCGGCGTATCGGTCGGCCGAGCGGCTGTTGTTCCAGGAGGAGACCTTAGGCGTGCGCCGGGCGTATGCGGCGTATGGCCTGGCATCGGCCAAGGTGGGGTCGGAGCCGGATGATCATATGGGGCTGGAATTGCAGTTCATGTATGAGACGTGCCGGGTCGCGGCTGAGCGGCTGGGCGCCGGTGATTGGGCCGGGGTTGAGCAGGTGCTGCGGGATCAGCGGGCCTTCCTGGATGAGCATCTGCTGCAGTGGGCCGGGGATTTTGCGGCGGATGTGGTTGTTGGGGCCCAGGTTGGGTTCTACCGGGGACTGGGCAGGGTGTTGCAGGGGTTTTTGCCGGTGGATCGGGGGTTGCTGGAGGAGTTGCTGGTGTCCGCGGCTGATTAGTGGGGGCGCCCCCGGGGGTGGTGCCACCTCCACTCCTTCCTTTATAGCAGCCGGCAGGCCGGGACCATTGAGGTCCCGGCCTGCCGTTTGTGTAGGCTAGTCTGTCTGCGCCCGCTTTTCCGGGACTGGTGGGGGCGGGCCGGTCCTCGGCTCCGGCGGCCGCTGGGCGCCCCGCGGGGCAGGCGCATCACGGCTCATGCCCGGGCGGCCGGCGCCCGCCCATCGGTCGGGCGCCCTGGAGGGGGGTATGCCTCGTTCAGCAGGGCAAAGTGGGCCTTCTGAGGCACAAAATGGGACTTGCAGCAAGATTTGGTGCGC
>JARBUG010000286.1 GCA_029239785.1 Symbiobacteriaceae bacterium
CGGAGACGGTAAGCGAGGCCACGGCCGGCGATACGTGACGACTTTCGGAGAGCAGCGGCAGCAGGGGCTGAGTGGTGTAGAGGCTGGCATAGGTGGCGATGGCCCCGGCAAAGAGCGCCAGGGTCACCCGCCGGAAGGTTGGTGTGCCGCGTTGCAGGTCGCCCACTTGATCCATCCTTTCCGATGGATGATATCCGTATCAAGGATACCACCGGGGGGCGGATCGGGACAGGGAAAAACCGGAGCGTGCGCCGCTCCGGTCGGTTTGGTTTCCCTACTTCGCGGCGACCCAGTCCAGGCCCAGGGCGCCGAGCTTCTCCGGGGTGGGCAGCCCGGTTGCCGGGTCCCAGCCTGCCAGCGCATAGTACTGGTCCTTGGCCCGCTCCATCTCCTCGGCGGAGAGAGCGACGCCGTCGGTCGGCCCGCCCGTCAGCGCCTTGAAGAACTTCTTAGGCAGGGCGTCCGCCTCACGGCCCATGCCTTCCCGGGCGTTAAAGGCCCGCATCAGATTGAGCCGGCGCTCGCCCACCTGCAAGACCTCCTCAAGCGTCACATCCCAGCCGGTGGCGGCCCGGATCAGCTCGACCATGTCGTTCGGGCCGTACAGCTGCCAGCTTGAGCCAAAGACGAACTGGCAGAGGTTGTAGCTGTCCAGCGCCGAGTAGAGGAGCTGGGTCCGGTAGGCGAAGGCGACCTTCGCCTCGCTCAGGTCCTTGGGCGAGAGGGAATCGGTAATCCCGATCTCCTCCAGGCGTTGGCGGAAGATGGTGCCCGGTTTCGCCAGGAGCGCCGTGTCATGTTCGGAGGACTGGTGGTCCGCCCCGAAGGGGTTGACGGCGTAGATGAGGCCCAGGGAGCGCTTGACTTGCGGCATGTGGGCCGGCGCCTCCTGCCCCTTCACCGTGATGAGCAGCTCCTCGGCGCCGCGGCTCAGGGCCGCCGCAGCCCGGGCGCTGCCCTCGGCCAGCAGGTTCCCCAGGTCGGTACTGCGCAGGGCGATCTCCTCGGCCAGGCGGACCACCGTATCCGCCCGCCCAAAGCGCAGCGACTCATCACCCAGAATCCCCTTCTCGCCGCACTCCAGGGCGAAGGCGATGGTCGCACCGCAGGAGATGGTATCCATCCCGTACTTGTTGCAGATCTCATTCGCCTTGCAGACGGCGCCCAGGTCATCGACGCCGCAGTACGAACCGAACGTGGCAATCGTCTCATACTCCGGCCCGCCGTAGCGGGGGTCAACGTTGTCGGGAATCTCCACCACCCGCTTGCAGCGGATGCCGCAGGCGAAGCAGGTATCCCGCTCGATCATGAATTCATTGAAGAGTCGCTCGCCCGAGAGCTTCTCGGCGCCTTCGAACTGGCCAGAGTTGTAGTTCTGGGTCGGCAGGCCGCCCTTGTAATTCTGACCCGCCAGCACGCCGGGCGTGCCGAATTTGCCGAAGTGGGCGATGCCCGTGGCCGCCTCCAGCTCCTTGAAGCGACGGGTCAGGTCACGGAAGCGCTCGGGCTCCACCGCCCGGGGCATCTCCGTGCCCCGCACCGCGACCGCCTTTAAGTTCTTGCTGCCCATGACGGCGCCCAGCCCGGTACGGCCGTTGGCCCGGTTGGCCATGTTGATGATCGCCGCGAAGCGGACCAGGTTCTCGCCCGCCGGGCCGATCTGGGCGATCTCGTACTTCTCGTCGCCAAGTTCCTGCTTCATGATCGTCTCCGCGTCGCCCGTCACCTTGCCCCAGAGGTGGTCGGCGGGCCGCATTTCAGGCACACCGTCGCGCAACGCCAGGTAGACAGGGGTGGGCGAGCGCCCCAGGAAGACCAGGGCGTCGGCGCCGGCCGCCTTCATTTCGGCGGGGAAGAAGCCGCCGCACTGGCTGTCGGCGAAGCCCCCGGTCAGCGGCGAGCGAGCGACGGCGGTCATGCGGCTCTGCCCGGAGATGGCCAGGCCGGTCAGGGGGCTGACCGCCATCACCAGCACGTTCTCCGGCGACAGGGCCTCCACGCCGGCCGGGCAGTACTGCCAGAGCAGGTAGGCCGCCAGGGCGCTGCCACCGGGATACTTGCGGTAGGTCTCTTCGGGCAGAACTTCCTTTGTGATGGTGCCTTGGCCCAGGTCGATCACATAAATCGTTCCGGTGACAGACATACGGGTCCCCTCTCTAGAAGTAGTTGCTCGTAATTCCACCGTCGATGGTGATAATCGCACCGTTGGTCCAGTCGGACTCATCGGACGCGAGGTAGATGGCGCAGTTTACGATATCCTCTGGCCGTCCGAACCGGCCGCTGGGCTGGCGGGAGAGGCGGAGCTGCTTGGCCGCCTCGTCCTTGAGCAGCCACTCGGTCATCAGCGGGGTTTCGATGGGTCCGGGGCAGATCGCGTTCGTTCGAATGCCTTCGGGCCGGAACTGGATGGCCAGGGACTTGGTGAGCGAGAGCACGGCGCCCTTTGAGGCGGTGTAGGCGTCCTGGGGGACGCTGCACCCGATTTGGGCGACAAACGAAGCGATGTTGATGACCGAGCCCCGGCCCCGGCGCATCATTTCCGGAATCGCATACTTGCAGCAGAGGAAGATGCCGCGGACGTTGACCGCCATCACCCGGTCCCAGACTTCGACCGGGGTGTCGATGACGGAGTGGTCAGCCTCGGGCATGATACCCGCGTTGTTATAGAGCACATCGATGCCGCCGTAGCGTGAAGCGACCGCCTCCATGGCGTGCCGGACGGAGGATTCGTCGGCGACGTCACAGTGGAAGTAGGCGGCTTCACCGCCGGCGGCCCGGACCCGGCGGGCCGTGTCGGCGCCGGCATCATCGACAATATCGAGGGCGGCAACGTGCGCGCCCTCCCGGGCGAACAGCTCGCAGGCCACGCGGCCCATGCCGCTGGCGGCCCCGGTGATCACGCAGACCTTATCCTTTAAGCGCATGCTCGATCATCCCCCTGTATGTGCGGACGGGCAGGGACATGTTTTTTTACCGCGGATTATGGGATTACGCAGATTACGTGGTAAGACGATCTTGGCCATTATTGATATATATGACCCGGAACGACTTCTGAGCTTGCCCCGTTTTCGTGGACACCATCAATTTAGGTGCCATGTGATTATCAATCACATGCAACTTCAACATTGGTGGCAGTTGTTCGTGTCCACTG
>JARBUG010000139.1 GCA_029239785.1 Symbiobacteriaceae bacterium
GTGGCACGAAGGCAGCGACTACTGGACCTACGGGCTCGGCTTTGTCTTCGACTTCTGCGACGCCGTGCGAGGCGTGACCGGGCTGGACCTCTACCAGCACCCCTGGCTGAAGGGCACCGCCCGCTTCAAGCAGTACGTGGCCCCGCCCGAGGGGCCCGGCCTCAGCTTTGGCGACACCCACAACAAGCCCCCCGGCGCCGAAGACGCCGCCCAAATGTTCTGCCTGGCCGCCGCCAACCGGGACGAGTACGCCCAGTGGTACGCCATGCGGGCCTATGAGCTGAGCGATCCCCAGCGGCCCGGCCTTCTGTTGCGCCTCTTCCTCTGGTGGGACCCGACGCTCCCTGAGCGGGCGCCTACCGACCTGCCCCTCTCCGCCTGCTTCCGGGAAGCGGGCTGGGCGCTCCTGCACAGCACGCTGGCGCATCAGCGGGGTATTCATTTCGCCCTGCACAGCGGCCATTTCTATGGCGTGGGCGGCGGCCACAGCCACGCCGACCAGAACACGTTTATTCTCTACGCCGGCGGCGAGCCGCTTGTCATCGATTCCGGCTGCTACGACTACTACGGCAGCCCGCATTTCAACGAGTGGTATATCAAAACGCCCGCCCATAACACCCTCCTGGTGGATGGCGAAGGGCAGGCGGTGCAGATGGCGGGCGCCCATGGGCGCATCGCGGCGTTCCGCACCGACGGCCGCATCGATTACGTGCGGGCCGATGCGTCAAACCCCGTGGTCTACCAGGGGCGGGTCAACCGGTTCGACCGGCATGTGCTCTTCCTGCGTGAGCAGGGCGTCTTTGTGCTGATTGACGAGGTGGAAACCCCGGCGCCTGGCCGGCTCGACTGGCTCCTGCACACGCACGGGGCGCCGGAGCTGTGGCGGCAGGACGGCCTCGTCCGCGGCAGGGTGGAGCGGCCCGGCGCTGCGCTGGAACTCTACATGGCCGCACCCGCCGGGCTGACCTGGCAGGTGACCGAGGGCTTCCCCGAGGGGCAGGTCCCGACCAAACCCGTGCCGCATGAGTATCATCTGGCGTTGATTACAGAGCCAGCGGAGCAGGCCCGGTTCGTGACGGTCCTGGTCCCGGTGTTGCCGGGTGCGCAAGGCGCCCCTGCCGTCGCCTGGGACGGCGCCGTGCTCCGGGTCGGCAACGCCAGCATTACACCCCGTTGGGGCGAGGAGCCGGAGGTAGTCACATCATGCTGATGCACAAGCGGGTCGAACTGCGGGGCGGCGGTGAAATCGCCGTCGCCGCCCACCCCGCCCCGGCCCTGGAGCCCGGGCGGGTCCTCATCGTAACACGCTACTCCCTGGTCAGCCCCGGCACCGAACTGGGCCTGATCAACCGGCAGGTGGGGAACAACGCCCCCTTCGCCCTGGGCTACAGCGCAGCCGGCACCGTAATCGAATCGGCAGTGCCCGGCTTCGCCCCCGGCGATGCCGTGGCCTGCTACGGTGGGCCTTACACCTACCACGGATCGGTGCTGTCAGTGCCCAGGCACCTGGTCGCCAGCGTGCCCGCGGGCATGACCCTGCGTGAGGCCGCTGCCGGCGGCCTGGGCACCATCGCCACGCACAGCCTTCGCCGCTGCGGCCTCACCTTCGGCGAAACCCTGGTGGTGGTGGGCATGGGCGTCCTTGGCAACCTGATCGCCCAACTCGGTCTGGCGGCGGGCTTCCAGGTAATTGCCACCGACCCGGTCGGCGCCCGGCGCGATGCCGCCACCGCCCTGGAGGTCGAAACCCTGCCCCCCGACCACGAGGCCCTCAAGGCCCGAGTCCTGGCCATCACGGAGGGACGGGGCGCCGATGCGGTCGCCGTCTGCGCCGGCGGCGACGCCGTCCCGTTCCTGGACCAGGCCATCGACCTGGTCCGGGCCCAGGGGCGCATCGTTATTGTCGGCAACGTGCCGGGCCGCTTCGAGCGGGAGGCGCTCTTTCAGAAGGAAGCCGACATTCTGATCGCCCGGGCCGGCGGGCCGGGGCGCTACGACCAGGTCTACGAGCGGGACGGGGTCGACTACCCCGTGGGCTACGTGCGCTGGACTGAGGGCCGCAACCTGGCTGAGTTCCTGCGGCAGGTCGCCATCGGGCGGGTGCAGGTCGCCCCGCTCATCACCCACGAGTTCGCCCTGGACGAGGCCCCGGCGGCCTACCACCTCATGCGCGGCCCTGAGGGCGCCGCCGCCATGGGCGTGCTGCTACGCTACCCGGGCATGCAATAGCCCTACCGGGTCGCCGGCTTCAGCAGCAAGTCACGCAGCACCGGCTCCAGCCCGTCGGCCATCATAAAGAACCCGTGGTCGTTCGGGTGGACACCATCCACAAACGCCCCGTCCGCTTCCGGACCGATCAGCCACGTACCATCCAGGTAATGCACATGCCGGTCTCCGCGCCGCAGCGCTTCGGCAAAAGCCTCCCGAATCACGGCGGTCTGGTCAATCCGCTTCTGCGCCCACTGGGGCTCAATTCGCTCCCGCGTCGTGTAAATCTGCGACACCATCACAATCGGTGTGGTGGGATGCGCCGCCCGGAGCTTCTCGTAGAAGGGGAGGTAGACCTCCCGCAGCCCCTCCACCGTCAAGATGTTGATGTGGAAGTCGAGCACGTAGCAGGCGGCGTCAATCTCCGCCAGCAGCGCCGCCACTTCCGGCTCGCCCAGGCCGTTGCCCGAAAAACCCAGGTTGACCAGATCCACGTTCAACCTGCGGCCCAAAATGTTCACATAGGTGTTCGCGGGCCGGCTGGCACATCCGCCCTGGGTGATCGAACTGCCGTAAAAGACCACGGGCTTCTCGACGGCAAAAGGAGTCGGCGCCATCATGGTGGCGCCCTCGCTCAGGCCGATCTCAAGGTCGACCAAGTCGTTATAGAGCGGCAGATAGAGCGTAAACTCCCGCTCCTCGGGCGCCAGCCCCGTGAAGAAGCTATGCTCATAGCGCAGCTCCTTGGGCTCGGTCCAGTACGTCGTCCCCCAGATCTTCATGCTGCCCGGATCGCCTACGTACAGGTCCAGGCCGGCCTTCCCGACCCGGGCCATGTTAAACATGAACGGGTCCTTGCCGTGGGTGACCCGCACGGACATTTCGGTGGTGTTGCTCCGGAAGCGCAGCCGCCCGCCCGACAAATGGCGCCCCAGGTCCCGGACCTCCGGCCGCACCACCGCATCGGCCCGAAGCGGAAGCCGGGCGTATGTATCACCGTTCTCTCCCTGCCAGTGCAGGCCGTTGACCGTAAAGCGAGGATCCCGGGCGTTCATCCATTCCATACACCATCATCCCCTTATGAAGAATTCCGCCATATGTTTCGATAGATGATGTAGAATTCCTCCAAACAGGAGGTGTAATTTGTGGAGACGATCTACTGCGATGTTCTCGTAGCAGGCGGGGGGGCCGGCGGCACGGCGGCGGCACTCCGGGCCACTGCCATGGGGCGCAGCGTGGTGCTGACCGAAGAGACCCGCTGGCTCGGCGGTCAGATGACCTCACAGGGCGTATCCGCCCTGGATGAGCACGAATACATCGAGCGCTTCGGCGGGACGGCGTCCTATAACCGGTTCCGGCGCAGCGTGCGTGATTACTACGGGCAGCACCATGGCATGACCGGCAACAACCCAGGCAACGGCTGGGTCAGCCGCCTCTGCTACGAGCCGAAGGTCGGCGTCGCCGTCATCGACGAGATGCTCCGGCCGGCCCGCGAGGCGGGGCTGCTGACGGTCCTGTATGAGACGGCTGTCGTCAGCGTTGAACGGGATGGTGACCTGATCCGCAGCGTTACGGTACGGCGCTGCGTGGGGCAGGAGCATGCGGCCGACGCGGCGCCAGGCACCACGCTGACCCGCATCGTCGCCAGGGTCGTCATCGACTGTACCGAGCTGGGCGACCTCCTGCCTCTAGCCGGCGCCCCTTACCGCACTGGCATGGAATCCTTCGCCGAAACGGGCGAGCCCTCGGCCCCAGCCACTGGCAACCCCGAGGCGGTCCAGAGCTTCACCTTCCCCTTTGCCGTGGAATACCGGCCCGGAGAGTCCCACACCATCCCCAGGCCCGAGGGGTACGAGAACTTCCGAGACCGCCAGCCTTTCAGTTTCAACGGCTACAAGATGTTCGAAGCCGGCGGCCCCATTGGCCTCCCGTTCTGGACCTACCGGCGCCTGATTGATGCCAGCGCCCTGACCGGCTTTCCGCACGATATCGCCATGATCAACTGGCCCGGAAATGACTACCACGGCGCCAACCTGATCGACAAGGCGCCCGCCGAGCAGGCCCGGGTGCTGGATGAGGCCCGGCGGCTCTCGCTCAGCTTCCTCTACTGGCTCCAGACCGAGGCGCCCCGCGATGACGGCGGCCTGGGCTACCCCGAACTCCTGCTCCGCCCCGATGTGATGGGCACCGACCACGGTCTCTCCCAGTACCCGTACATCCGGGAGTCCCGGCGGGTAAAGGCCTACGAGACCGTGCGGGAGCAGGATATCGTGGCCGCCTGGAACCCCGGCAGCCGTGCCCGCCTCCGCCCCGACACCGTGGGCCTCGGGCTCTACATCTTCGTCGATGTTCACCGCTGCTGCAACTCCGACCTGACCCCCGGCAATCTGCAGAAGATGCGCCCGTTCCAGATTCCCCTGGGCGCCCTGCTGAGCCCGGCGGTCCGCAACCTGGTCGCCGGCAACAAGAACCTGGGCCTCACCCACATCACCAACGGGGCCTTCCGGCTCCATCCTACCGAGTGGAACGCCGGCGAGTCGGCAGGCGCCCTGGCAGCCTTCGCCGTGGCCGCCGGTGTCACCCCCGACGCCGTCTACCACGACCGGCGGTTACTCCGTAGCTATCAGGCGGCCCTTGTCAAGAACGGCATCCCGCTCTGCTGGTTTACCGATGTAAACCAGGCGCATCCGGCCTTCGCCGCGGTTCAGTGGCTGGCCGCCGTCGGCGTCATTATCGGCGATGCGTCCGACCTGCTGTTCCGACCGGACCAGCCCATTACCCCGGCGGAGGCCGCCGAGTGGTCAAAGCGGGCTGCGGCGGACCAGGCGGTGCCCGACACGCCCCCACCCGGCGAAACGCGGGCTGCCTTCGCCATCCGCCTTGCGGCCCGGGTCATGGCACGGCAAGCACAGTGTCCCGGCAAAGCCAAGGCTGAATGAAGATTTCTTACGAATCGCATGTTCTTGCAGGGGATTTGCCCTCCGCATGAAGAAAACCTTCATGCGCTGATCGAAGAGCAGCCCCCCATCCATGATGCGTTTACTCCCCCATACATAGGAGGTATTTCATCATGCGCGTCGGTATTGTCGGTGCCGGAACCATGGGCACAGTCCACACCGGCTCCCACCACGAAGCCGGGCACCAGGTCGCCGCGATTTACGACCTGCGGCCCGAAGCAGCCGCAGCCAACGCCGCCCGGGTCGGCGCCGCCGTGGCGCCCACCTTTGAGGCGCTCCTCAGCGACCCGACCATCGACCTGATCGACATCTGCCTGCCCACCCCGCTGCACCGGGCGTTCGTGGAGAAGGCGGCCCGGGCCGGCAAGCACGTCCTCTGCGAAAAGCCCCTTGCCCCCACCCTGGAAGACGCCCGCGCCATGATCGATATCTGCCGGGAGGCGGGCGTGCAGTTCTACGTAGCCCACGTGCTACGCTTCTTCCCCGAGTACGAGCGGGCCCGGAACCTGGTGCTGGCGGGCAAGGTCGGCGAGCCCGGGGTTATTCGCACCACCCGGGGCGGCATCTTCCCGACCGGCTGGGACGACTGGTACGCCGACTACAGCCGCAGCGGCACCCTCACGCTTGACATGATCATCCACGACTTCGACTGGCTCCGCTGGACTTTCGGCGAAGTGGAGCGGGTCTACGCCAAGTCGCTTTCCACCCGCACCACCGAGCGGCTCGACTACGCCCTCGTCACCCTCCGGTTTGCCTCGGGCGCCATCGCCCATGTGGAGGGCACCTGGAGCCACAGCGGCTTCCGCTACGGTTTCGAAGTGGCCGGCAGCAAGGGCCTGATCGATTTCGACAGTGCGAAAATCCAGCCTGTGGTGGTCCAAAAGCGGGCCGCCGAGGCCGGTGTCACCGGCGTCGCCGTGCCCGAAAGCCCCCTGCGGGAGAGCCCCTACACCACCGAAATCCGCCACTTCGGCCGCTGCATCGAGCACGGCGAAATACCAATCGTCACAGCGTACGACGCCTACAAGGCCGTCGAAATCAGCCTGGCAGCCCTTGAATCGGCCCGCACGGGGCGCCCAGTCACCCTCGCAAAGGAGGCGTTCTAAGCCATGCGGATCGCCATTTTGAGCCTTGCGCATTTCCACGGGTATAGCTACGCCGCTGCGGTTGCCAAGCACCCTGCTGCCGAACTGGCCCTCATTTGGGATGAGGATGCCGCCCGCGGCGGCGCCGCTGCTCAGCAATTCGGCTGCGCCTTTGAGCCTGACCTGGACAGGACCCTCGCCGCACATATAGATGCCGTTATCATTACGTCCGCGAACGTTCATCATAAAGAGATTGCGGTCAAGGCGGCCCGGGCCGGCAAGCATATCCTGTGCGAAAAGCCCATCGCCACCACCCTGGCCGATGCCCAGGCGATGGTGGCTGCCGCCCGCGCAGCCGGCGTCCAGTTCATGACCGCCTTCCCCTGCCGGTACGCCCCGCCCGTCCTGCGGGTCAAGCAGGCGCTGGAGCAGGGCGCCATCGGCGAGATTCTGGCCATCAAGGGCACGAACCACGGGCGCATGCCCGGCGGCTGGTTTGCCGACCCCGGCATGGCGGGCGGCGGCGCCGTTATGGACCACACGGTCCACGTCGCCGATCTGATCCGCTGGTTCCTTGGGAAGGAGTTTACCTCCGTTTACGCCGAAGTTGCCAATCGTTTTCACGATATTCGCGTCGACGATTGCGGCATGCTGACGATGGAGTTGGAAGGCGGCGCCTTTGCCACGCTCGATCCGTCCTGGTCGCGCCCGGCGGCCTATCCCACCTGGGGCGACGTGACCATGGAGATCGTCGGCACGAAGGGCACCATTTCGCTGGATGCTTTCAGCCAGAACCTTTCGCTCTACAACAACGACGACCGGGTAGCCGCCTGGGTCCCCTACGGGTCGGATATGGATGAGGGTCTGGTCAATGACTTCATCGCAGCGGCGGCTGCGAATGCCCGACCGCCCATTACCGGCGAAGATGGCCTCCGGGCGATGGAAGTGGCGCTGATGGCCTACGAGTCCGCCCGCACTGGGGCGCCGGTCATCCGGGGCGCCTAGGGCGATGCGGTTCGCAGTCATCGGGCTTGCGCTGAGTCACCCCTATGCGTTTGCCGACATACTGACCCGGTGGGGGCACAGTATCAGCGCTGTGTGGGATTACGACCCCGGGCGGGCGGCGGAGTTCGGCGCCCGGTTCGGGGCGCAGGTGGCGGCGGCGCCCGGGGCGGCACTTGGCCTGCCTGGTGCGCCCGGCGCCACGTCCGCCCCGGCCCCCGACGGCGCCATCATCACGTCCTACACCTCCGACCACTTTGCTCACGCCCGGCTTGCCCTGCAGGCCGGCATCCCCTGCTACATCGACAAGCTCCTGACCCTCACCCCTGCCGAAGCCGAGGTCCTCGTGGCCATAGGCACGCCCTTCCTGACCGGCTCCGCCCTGCGCTTCATGCCCGGCGTGACCGAAACCGCCCTGGGCATCGGCCGCCCCCTGACCGCCCGGGCCGAAGTCTACCATGGCCTCAGCAGCTACCTCCAGTCCGGCAACACCTGGCAGGATGACCCGGCCCGCTCCGGCGGTGTTCTCATGAACATGGGCATCCACGCCATCGACCTGCTCGTCGCCGCCCTTGGCCCCCACTGGGCCGTTGCCGCCGCCGAAACGGCCCGCCGGGTCCACCCGAACGCCCTGAGCGAAGACCAGGCAGCCGTGCTCCTCCGTAACAAGGAAGGCCTCCTGGCCACGGTCCAGGTCGTCTCCAGCACCGAACGGCACCACTACGCTCTCACTGTCACCGGCACCGAGGGTGACGGCCACTGGCAGTACCCCGACCCCGCCCGCCCCGGCGCCGATGTATACGGCCCCATGCTCACGGCATTTGCGGAGACCATTCGTACCCGTGCCTGGCAGGTGCCGCCCGCTGACTTGCTCGCTCCCGTTCGAATCCTGGCGTCAGCCAGACAAGCGGCGGCCATTCCGCCCAAGGAGGAAACCACGTGGACGAACTGATCCAGGTCTACGCCAACGCCGAGGGCGTGCAGGCCAAAATCCGCTCCCGCCTGCCCAACTGCTCCCGGGGCGAGCGCCGGGTGGCAGAGTACATCCTCGAAAGCCCGTCCCAGGTCATCTACCAGTCTGTGACCGAAGTCGGCGTCGCCACCGAGACCAGCGAAGCAACCGTAATCCGGTTCTGCCAGTCCCTCGGCTACCGGGGCTACCACGAGTTCAAGGTCGCCCTGGCGCAAGATCTGGTCGTCCCCACGCCCGCCCAGTCCGAAGATATCCGCACCGACGACCCCCTGCCCGCCATCGCCTCAAAGCTCCTGACCCACAACATCCAGGTGCTTCAGGATACCATGCGGGTGCTGGACATGGAGCAGTTGGAGCGTGCGGTGGATGCAGTCACCCGGGCCCGTAAGGTCGAGTTCTACGGCGTGGGCGCCTCGGGCGTCACCGCTGCCGACGCCCGTTACAAGTTCCTCCGCATCGGCACCCTCTGCGACGCCCCGCCCGACCCCAACATCCAGGCGATGTCGGCAGCCATGCTGACCCCCCAGGACGTGGCGGTAGGCATCTCGTGGTCGGGCTCCAACAAGGACACGCTGCACGTCCTGAACAACGCCCGGCAGGCCGGTGCCCGGGTCATCGCGGTCACCAACTTCGTCAAGTCGCCGGTCACCGAAGTGGCCGATGTGGTCCTGCTGACCGCATCCCGCGAAACGCCTGCCCAAAGTGGCTCCCTGGCCTCCAAGATCGCACAGATCTT
Organism: Symbiobacteriaceae bacterium; assembly: GCA_029239785.1. Classification (GTDB taxonomy): domain Bacteria; phylum Bacillota; class Sulfobacillia; order Symbiobacteriales; family Symbiobacteriaceae; genus JARBUG01. Next base: position 8,962 of record JARBUG010000139.1, read on the forward strand.
TGTGCTGGACCTGCTTTTCACGGGCGTGGTCATGCGCAACCAGGAAAAGGCCCGCCTGGCCAACGAAAAGGCCGGCCGGGCGATCCTCGAACGGATGGTATAGCACCCGCACGGACCGGCGCGCCCCCTGGTGCCGGTTCCCTTTCGGCCCTGCATGAAGGAAATCTTCTTCGGGAGGGCTCCAAAATGGAGACTTTGGCCCTCGGCATTGATATTGGCGGCACCAACACCGTATTTGGATACCTGACCCCCGACGGCCATCTGACCAACCGCACCGTTTTGCCCACCCTTGCCCGGGAAGGGGGCGAGCGCCTCATGGGCCGCATCGCTGAGCAGGCGCTTGCCATGCTCGGCGCAGCACCCGTCCCTGTGGCCGCCATCGGCGTGGGCAGTGCAGGCCAAATCGACCCTGTGACCGGCACCTGCCTCTTTGCCAACGCGAACCTGCCGGGCTGGACCGGTATGCAAATCAGGGCCCGGCTCGAACAGGCCACCGGCCTGCCCGTCACGGTCGGCAACGATGCGAACGTCGCCGCCCTGGCTGAGCAGCGCTTCGGTGCTGGCCGCGGCGTGGAGAACCTGGTCTGCATTACCCTGGGCACAGGGGTGGGCGGCGGCATCATCAGCGAAGGCCGCATCATGACCGGTCACCGGGGCGTCGCCGGCGAAATGGGCCATATCGTGGTCGAAGCCGGCGGGGCGCCCTGCCCGTGCGGCATGCAAGGCTGCCTGGAGGCCTATGCCTCGGCGACGGCCATTGTCCGGCGGGCGCGTGCGGCGCTGCCCCACGACCCCGCCAGCGTACTGAACCACGTCGAGCCGCTCACGGCGAAGGTGATCTTCGCAGCGGCGGGCGGGGCAGTCCCTGACCCCCTCGCCGAGCGTATCGTGGCCGAAACCGCCTGGTACCTCGCCCTGGGCCTCGCCTCCATCCTCAACATGGTCGCCCCGGAACTGATCCTGATCGGCGGCGGCGTCTCCCTGGCCGGCGAGCCCTTCGTTGACCGGGTCCGTGCCCATCTTGAAACCTGGGCCATGACCCGGGGCCGGGTCCGCCTCGCCCTCTGCAGCCTTGGCGACGACGCCGGCGTCATCGGCGCCGCCGCCCAGGTGCTGCCGGCCCCAACTCTGGTATGTGGAGGAACCGACCGATGAGCCTGCGCAGCGACTGGACCCCGTATCTCAAAGGCGGCCTCTTTCCGGCCGTCCCCGTGCCCCTCACCACCGATGGCCGCACCCACCTGGAAGCCCAGGAACGGTACGTCCGGCACATGGCAACGCAGCCCGTGGCCGGCGTCGCCGTATGGGCCCACACCGGCCGGGGCCTGCTGCTCGCACCCGAGCAGCGCAACCAGCTCATGCGTTCCTGGCGGGCCGGTATGGTCACGGGCCGCCACATCATCGCCGGGGTCGGCGCCCGCCCGGCGCCGGGCCAGACCCGCCGGCAGATCTTCGATGCCGCCGTCCGCATGGGGGAGGAGGCGCTGGAAAACGGCGCCGACATGCTCATGGCCTACGCCCCGTCCTACCTGAGGGGCGCCCCCGACCAGGACGAAGCGATCGTCGAATACCACCGCCGCCTCGCCGCCCTGGGCGCCCCGCTGATCCTTTTCTACCTGTATGAAGAGGCCGGTGGCGTCAGCTACAGCCCTGCGGTGCTGACAGAACTCTTCAAGCTGCCCGAGGTGGTGGGCGTCAAAATGGCCACGCTCGACTCCGTCATGACCTTCCAGGACGTGGCCGCCCAGATTCGCCAGGCCGGCGACCCCAGCCTGCTGCTCATCACGGGCGAAGACCGCTTCCTGGGCTACTCGCTCATGTGCGGCGCCGAGGCGGCCCTCATCGGCATGGGTGCTGCCTGCACGACGCTGCAGGCCGACCTGCTGCGGGCACACGCCACCGGCGATGCCGGCGCCTTCCTCGACCTGAACCGGCGGGTCGACCGCTTCGCGCAAATCACCTTCACCCGGCCCATGGAGGGCTACATTCAGCGGATGCTCTGGGCGCTGGTGGCCGAGGGCGTCATCCCCGCCGAAGCGACCTTCGATCCCTGGGGTCCGGCCATCACCCAGACCGAAATCGACCGCATCATGCAAGTGACGCGGGAGGTGTCTGCGCGATGAACAACGCTCAACTCCTCCAGGACTGGGAGCGGGGCCCCATTCCCCAGCCCGAAACCTACATACTTGACGCCTACGGCATCGATTTGACGGGCCGCTACGGCGGGCGCCCCATCAAGAACCCGTTCGGCAAGGCCAGCGGCCAGCTCTCGCTCAACGCCCGTCAGGTCCAGGCTGACGCCGACGCCGGCCTCGGCTTCGTCGTCCTCAAAACCGTCATCGCCGAAGATGCTTCCGGCGAACAGACCATGAAGGCCTGGACCGTCAAGGAAACCCGCATGCAGGTCGAGCCCATCGCCGGTAAAACCGTGCCCCGCCTGGGCTGGACCACCACCTGGAAGGGCCGGGGCTGGCACGACACCTTCGATGCCTACCTGAACCTTACCCGGGAGGCTGTTCGCATCGGACGGGAGGCGAGCATGGTGGTGGCGCCCAGCGTCAAGTACCACCTGCCCGGCCCCGGCGAAACCGACTGGCGCACGGGTGAGTACCAGCACACCACCGCCCGGCTCTACGAAGCCTGGCTCTCCGGCGGCGAATCCGGCCCCATGATTCTGGAGAAGGACTTCAGCCCCACCCTGGCCGGCGACGACCGGGCCGGACAGCAGGCGACCATCCTCTCCTGGCTGCGCACCGTGCCGGGCCTCATCAAGCCCGTCCGCCCCGTCATCCTGGGCATGAAGCTAATGAACACCATGTTCGAGGACGCCTTCCAGGTCGAAGCCCTCAAGGCCGCTGCTTCCTCCGGCGCCGACTTCCTGGTCTGCTTCAACCGGCTCTTTGATCCGCAAAAGGAGTTTGACGGCAAGGTCGGCGTCGCTTACGGCGGGCCTGACCTCTCGGCCCGGAACCTGAAAGTCCTGCGCCTCGCAAAAGAAGCCGGCCTCACCCTGCCCCCGCTCAGCGCCACGGGCGACGTCTGCACCGGTAAGGTGGCCCTGGCCTATGCCCTCCTGGGCGCCGAGTCGCTCCAAATGCACACGCTCTTCCAACTGCCCGACCTCTACTACGAGTGCCGCTCCGGCTCTAAGTCTGCCCGAGCGCTCCACTACCTGCTCTTCCACCCCGAAACGGGCCTGGTGCCCGCGATGCTTACCTTGAAGGAAAGGTCCGGCATCAGCCGGTTCCTCGACCTGCAGCACCTGCCAGAGGAGGCGTTTTCGGCATGAAGATCACCCGCATCGAAGCGTTCACCGCCAACATCGACTACATCAAGCCTTTCGTCATCAACGGCGGCCCCAGCTACGTCGGCGACCATGTGCTGACCCGTGTCCATACCGATGAGGGAATCATCGGCTACGGCGAAGGCGCCCCCATGGTCTCTTACTCCGACGAGACCCAGAAGGATATCTTAAACGGCGTGCTCGATTATCTGGCGCCGGCCGTGGTGGGCATGGACCCCTTCGACCTGGAAGCGATCCATCATCGGATGGAGCAGGTGCTGCCCGGCCACCACTTCGCCAAGGCCTCCATCGACCTGGCGCTCTACGACATCATGGGCAAGAAGCTGAACGTGCCAGCCTATCAGCTGCTCGGCGGCAAGGTGCGTGACCGCATCCCCCTGGCCTGGGTGGTTGGTATCGGCGCCATCGACGAGATGGTGGAGGAGGCCGTTAGCTACGTCAAGCGGTACGGCTTCGAAACGGTGAAGCTGAAGATCGGCCGCGAGCCGGCCAAGGACCTGGATGTGGTGCGAGAAGTCCGCGCCGCACTAGGGCCCAACGTAAAAATCCGGGTCGACGCCAACCAGGGCTACGACGTCGCCACCGCCATCAAAACGCTCCGCAAAATGGAGCAGTACGACCTTGAACTGGTCGAGCAGCCCGTGGCCAAGTGGAACATCCTCGGCATGGCCGAAGTGGCCGCTGCCCTTGACACGCCCATCGAAGCTGACGAGTCGATGTTTGGCTACCACGACGCCATGACCCTGATCAAACTGAAGGCCTGCGATATCATCAACATCAAGATCATGAAGCCCTGCGGGCTTTACGGCTCCAAGAAGGTGGCCGCCGTGGCCGAAGCCGCCGGCCTCACTTGCCTCATCGGCTCCATGGTCGAGTTCGGCCCTGGCACCGCCGCTGGTCTGCACTTTGCCGCTGCTCACCGGGTGGTTGCCCACGCCTGCGAGCAAGTGGGCGGCTTCCTCTTCGCCGGCGATGTGGTGGAGGAAGACTTCGGTCTCTCCGCTGTCGTGAACGGCTCGCTCAAGGTGCCCGAGGGCCCCGGACTGGGTATCACCATGAAGCCGGAATACCGCTAGGAGGGCGTCGAGCGATGGCATGGTATCCGCAGGGCGATCCTGACATGGGGCATCTCCGGCACATGGTGCTCCTCTTCGGCGACCACTGGACGCCGGAGCAGTTCCGCTACTACGCCGCCCACCTGGACCCGGCGGGGCGCCCCACCGAGTGGCTTTTCGACTCCTTCCT
>JARBUG010000287.1 GCA_029239785.1 Symbiobacteriaceae bacterium
TGCCTGCCCGGTCGCTGGGGGAAGTGATTTAGGTCCGGGGGTTGGTGCCGCCCGTGGTGGTCCGGCCGGCAGCGCCCGCACCGCCTGCTCCACCGGCCCCACCAGCACCAGCGCCACCGGCGCCGCCGCCCATGTTGCCAAGCACGCTGCCCGTGGCCTGGTTGTTCTCCACGGCCTCATCGGCCATGGCACCGCCGGCCACAGCACCGGCGACCATGCCCAGAGGGCCGGCGGCCGAGCCGATGGCGGCGCCAGCCGCACCGCCGCCGACCATGGCAGCGCCTTCGGCCATGTCAGCGTTGTTCATGCCCAGGGCGCCTGCCAGGCCCCCGCCTCCGCCGCCAGCGTTGTTGTTGGCACCGGTGCGGTTGTTGGCACCGGTGGCGTTCAGGGTGCCCGTGTTGGCGGCGTTGCCGCCGGTGGAGTTGGTCATCTGGTTGTTGTCAGCCATGTAGAAAGGTCATCTCCTGTCCATCGTTTGCGGAACCTACGTTAGGGTTTGCGCATGCGGACAGGGATATGCAGTCCTTACTCGTTTCTGCGCTGGACCCCGCCCAGGGCCCGGTTGGCGTTGCCCACGCCCTTGTCGCCCAGCACGCTCCGGCTGGACCGGGCCGCCTCGGTCGCCTCATCGGCCATGATGCCCCCGGTCAGGGCGCCCGGCGCCGTGGGAAGGGGCCCGGCCGGCGAGGTGAAGGCTGCGGCCGCCGCCCCGCCCCCGGCAATCGCCCCGATATCGGCGATATCCAGTCCGTCGCCCTTTTCATTTCTGGTCTTGTCGCGGTTATCAGCCATGGTGTGACGCATCTCCCTTCTGAACGGTCTTTCGCACAGATAGGGTTCTCGTGATCCACACAGGCCACTCGTGAACAGAGACCGCTTCTGCATGGTGCCGCAGCCCGTTACGGCCTCTCCGCCCGTTCGCGCACAGATTTGCTTGGGGTGAGCATGCAAAAGTGCCCGCCTGCGCGTCCCTTGACACGACTGCCGTGGCGGTAACATCTGGCCCGGAACGGAGTTATCTGCTAACCTGAGACTTGGAAGTACAAGCCAGAGGAGGTTCGGCATGACACAGAGCGAGCCCCGCGTCGTCACCCAGATGCTGATCCGCAGGCCGGCAGCCGAGGTCTTCGAAGCCTTCGTCGACCCCGCCGTCACCACGCAGTTCTGGTTCACCCACAGCAGCGGGCGGCTGGAACCGGGCAAGGAAATCCGCTGGGACTGGGAGATGTACGGCGTCTTCGGAGCGGTCCACGTAAAAGCCGTCGATCCCCACCGGCGCATCCTGATTGAGTGGGCGGACGCCCACGGCGTGGATATCCCGGTTGAGTGGACCTTCGAGCCCCGGGAAGCGGGCACCGTGGTCACCATCACCACCTCGGGCTTCAGCGGGGGCGATGCGGTCGCTCAGGCCATCGACAACATGGGCGGCTTCACCATGGTGCTGGCCGGCTGCAAGGCGCTGCTGGAGCACAACATCCATCTCAATCTGGTCGGTGATGCCCACCCGGACGCCATTAAGAAGTAAGAAACCCAGGCAGGGAGCCTCCCTGCCTGGGTTTTCACGTGGTGCCGAACCTACCCCTGCCGGGGGTCGTACCGCTTCAGCAGCAGCGAGTTGGTCACCACCGATACCGAGCTAAACGCCATCGCTGCACCGGCGATCATGGGCGTCAGCAGGCCCAGCGCCGCCAGCGGAATGCCCGCCGTGTTGTAGAAGAAGGCCCAGAACAGGTTCTGCCGGATCTTCGCAATCGTCTTCCGGCTGAGCCGGATGGCCGTGGGAATCGCCCGCAGGTCGCCGGACATCAGGGTGATATCGGCCGCCTCAATCGCCACGTCGGTGCCGGTGCCAATCGCCATGCCCACATCGGCCGTGGCCAGGGCCGGCGCATCGTTGATGCCGTCGCCGACCATGGCGACCACCTTGCCCTGCCCCTTCAGCTTCGCAACCTCAGAGGCCTTATCTTCGGGCAGCACTTCGGCCAGCACCCGGTCGACGCCGACCTGCCGGGCGATCGCCTCGGCAGTCCGCCGGTTGTCGCCGGTGATCATGACGACCTCGATGCCCATTCGCTTCATCTCAGCGATGGCATCGGCGGAAGTCGGCTTGACGGTATCGGCCACGGCGACCAGACCGGCGGCAGTGCCGTCGACGGCGACCAGCATGGCGGTCTTGCCTTCGAGCTCCAGTTGCTCCTTGACATGCAGCAGGCCGGTGACCTCGACGCCCAGTTGCTCCATCAGCTTGCGGTTGCCCACCGCAACGATTCGCCCATCGACAACTGCGGTGATGCCATGGCCCGGGATGGCGGTGAACTCGGCGGGCTCGGGCAGGTCGTGGCCCTGCTTGCAGGCCCCCTTGACGATAGCGCCGGCCAGGGGGTGCTCGGAGTTCCGCTCGGCGGCGGCGGTCAGGCGGAGGAGGAGGTCGGCGTCAAACCCGGGGGCGGGGGTGACGTCGGTCAGGTCGGGCTCGCCCCGGGTGATGGTGCCGGTCTTATCCAGCACGACGACGTTCACCTTGTGCGCCTTTTCGAGATGATCGCCGCCCTTGAAGAGGACGCCCTTCTCGGCGCCCTTGCCGGTGCCGACCATGATGGCGGTGGGGGTGGCGAGGCCCAGGGAGCAAGGGCAGGCGATGACCAGGACTGCGACGGAGGCCTTCATGGCCATCACCCAATCGCCGGTGATCAGCCCCCAGCCCAGCAGGGTGACCAGGGCAATTGCCAGCACAACGGGAACGAAAATACCGGAGACCTTGTCTGCCAGGGCCTGAATGGGGGCCTTGGTGCCCTGGGCATCTTCAACCATTTTGACGATCTGGGCCAGGGCGGTGTCGGCGCCGACCCGGCTCGCCTCAAACTTGAAAGAGCCGTGCTTGTTGATGGTGGCGCCCACCACCTTGTCGCCGGCCTTCTTATCGACCGGCAGCGATTCGCCCGTCAGCATCGATTCATCGACCGCCGATGTCCCTTCGATGATGACGCCGTCTACGGGAATCTTCTCGCCCGGGCGGACGACGACGATGTCGCCAACCAGCACCTGGTCGATGGGGACCTCGCGCTCCTCGCCGTCGCGGATGATGCGGGCGGTTTTGGCCTGCAGGCCGAGCAGTTTCTTGATC
>JARBUG010000011.1 GCA_029239785.1 Symbiobacteriaceae bacterium
GTCGCGGTCAGACGATCACGCGGTAGTGAAGATGAACAACGCCGCTTCGGAAGCGGCGCTCACCGAGCAGCTCGAGCCGCATGCGGAGGTTGTCCGGCACTGCTCGCTTACCTCCACCCAAGACGATAGGATTAAGAAGTAGATGACACTCGTCGATCAGCCCCGCGCTCATCGCCCGCCCAGCAAACTCGGGGCCGCCAATCGTAATGTCGGCTCCTGAAGACTCCTTCAGCCTCCGGATCGCATCAGGATCGAATTCGCGCTCGATCCTAGTCTTGGCGCTTGACACCGCTTGAAGCGTCCGGGAATACACGATCTTCTCAGCCGCTCGCCAGATCTGCGCGAATTCCCGCATTACCTCCGGTTGGTCGCCGCTGGCGTTCGCCGTCTCCCAGTACACCATCGATTCGTACATTCGACGCCCGTATAGGTAGGTGCCAATCGTCCGCTGGAAGTCAGTCCAGAACGCATACGTCTCGTCATCGGAGATCGCCCACTCGAGATTGCCGCGCTCGTCCTCTATGTACCCGTCCAAAGATACGTTAGCAGGGTAGATCAGTTTAGCCATTTCAATAACGCCCTCCAATTGTCAGTCTCCAATAAGACCAAGACCCGAGCAAAATTGCTGGACCGAGCACTTCAACAAGGCGTTTCACTGCAGTCCTTTCGGATTCGGCGGTCGACTAGTTTGATCCTGGTACAGTGTCTCTTAGAATAACTTGAAGATAACATATATTGACGCATCATAACAGTTTTGAATGAAAGACTACCGCCCTTGTCTGTGGTGACATAAGGAATAGCCGTACATGGGTGTGCATCGCTATCAACTAGGGATAGGCTTTGTCAGCAACATGGAGGACCTGGAAGCGAAATTGCTTCCAGGTCCTCCATGCGCCAAAGTAATTCAAAGTGGATTTGGGATGTGTCTCAGTAATCCAATGGAACGACACTATGAATCAAAGGAATCCATTCTCGTTTCACCATAAACATGAGGAATGGGTTTGACGTCCCGTCATAAAGAAAAGGAAACCCACTGTAACGGCGCTATGAAGCAAAGGAATCCAATGGAGCTGCACCATGAATTGGGTAATGGCAACCTAGTCCAATGGAAGTCCCGGACCGCCGCTTAGGTTAAGCCGCCTTAGCCGGCGACCGCCGCAAAATCCGAGCGACCAAATCCTCAACCAGCGAGTACACAACCGGAATCATGATCAGCGTCAACAGCGTCGAAACGGCCAGGCCGCCAATCACAACCGTGGCCATGGGCGCCTGCAAATCTGACCCCGCCGCCAGGCCCAGGGCCAGCGGGAAGAGGCCCAGCAGCGTACACAACGTCGTCATCAGCACCGGGCGCAGACGGGTCGGACAACCCTCCTGCAGCGCCTCCATCACACTGTGTCCTTCACGCCGCAACTGGTTGACGTGGTCGATCAACACGATTGCGTTATCAACCACAATGCCGACCAGCAGAATCAGGCCAATCATGCCCGAAATGTCCAGCGACCGGCCCGTCAGCACCAAACTGCCAAAGGCGCCCGACAGCGACAGCGGCACCGTGAACATGATGATGAACGGATGCAGCCACGACTCAAACTGCGCCGCCATGGTCAGGTAGACCAGGGCGATGGAGAAGAGCAGGGCCTGAATCAGGCCGCCAAAGGCATCCTCCATCTCCTTGTTCTGGCCCTCGTACGAGACCGTGTAGCCCGGCGGAATGGCAACCTTGGCCATCTCCGCCTTGATGTCGCTCACCACGTGGCCCATGTCGCGGTCATGAATCGAGCCGGTGATCTTCACCACGCGAGCCCGGTCTTCACGCTCGACCACGGTGGGGCCGGTGCCCTTCACCAGCGTCGCGATTTGGCCCAGCGGCACGGTCTGGCCGGTGCCCGACGAAATGGGCAGCTGCGCGAGCGCCTCCATATCCGCACGGGCGGCCTCGGTGGCCTGGAGGCGAATGTCGATCTCTTTGCCGCCGGAGCGGTACTCGCTGACCACCTGGCCCTTTACCGCCGACTGCACCGCCACGGCGATGGTCGACGGGCTCAGGTTGTAGGCAGCGGCCCGGGCCCGGTCCACCTTGACCTGCACTTCCGGCAGGCCCTCGTCAACCGAGGTGCGCACCTCACGGGCGCCGGGGACCTTGGCAATCACATCGGCCGCCTGGTTGGCCAGCGCCTCCAGCACGCTCAGGTCATCGCCGCGAATCTGCACTTCGATCGGGCTGCCGCCCGGGTCGAGCATGCCGCTGGCGACCACGTTCACGCGGGCGCCGGGAATCGTAATCGACTGGCGCAGCGACTCCATAATCGTCTCCAGGTCACGTTCCCGCTCGCCGGGCGCCAGCAGCGCCCCGACAACATAGCCAACGTTTGACTTGCCGCCGCTGACCGAGAACGCGTCACCGGTGGAACCGAGCGACACGTACATCTGGCGTAGCTCGGGCACCTGCCGGGCCGCTTCTACCGCCTTGTTCACAGCCTTCTCGGTCTCCGAGAGCTGCGTGCCCGGCGGCATCCGCACGGTAATACGGAACTCGCTCGTATCCGTCTTGGGGATGAACTCCATGCCCAGCTGGAAGTAGAAGAGCGCCGTCAGACCCAGCGAAAGGGTGCCCACGGTCAGCACCGTCCAGCGGTGGCGCAGCGCCCAGCCCAGCATCCGCCGGTAGACAGCATCAATCGCATCGAGCTTTTCGCCCCACCACACGTACAGGCGGGACGGGGGCTTGACCGGTCCCGTCTTGTCGCGCAGCAGGTAGCGGGCCAGCATGGGCACCAGCGTAATGGAGACCAGCAGCGAGGTCATCAGCGAATAGGTGACCGACAGCGCCAGCTCCCGGAAGTACTGCTGGGCAATACCCGTAATCCAGACCACCGGCAGGAAGACGACGACGGTGGTGATGGTCGACGAGCTGACGGCCAGGCCGACTTCGCTGGCGCCGTCCAGCGTGGCGGTGTCGATATCCTTGCCCATCTGTTTATGGCGGAAGATGTTCTCCAGCACCACGATGGCCCCGTCGACCATCATACCGACGCCGAGGCTGAGGCCGCCCAGCGACATGAGGTTCAGCGTGACGCCGCCGAAGAAGAGGGGGCCGAAGGTGGCGATGACCGAAATCGGAATGGCGATACCGACGGCCAGCGTGGCGCCGAAGTGGCGCAGGAAGATGTAGAGGACCGCGATCGCCAGCAGGCCGCCCTGCCAGCCGCTGTCGGCGACGGACATGACCGATTCCTGCACCATTTTGGACTGGTCCATGAGCACCGAAGCCTTCACGCCGGCGGGCAAATCCTTGGCAATCAGGTCAAGCTCTGCCTTGATCCCTTCGGCGATGGCCACGGTGTTGCCGCCGGTCTGCTTCTGAATGTCCATGCCGACAGCCGGTTCGCCGTCGATCCAGACCTTGGAGGTGACTTCGGCGTAGGCGTCACGCACTTCGGCGATGTCGCCGAGGCGGACCGGGCCGAGCCGCAGCTCCCGGATTTCGTCGACGGAGGAGAACTGGCCGACCGTGCGGACCAGCAGGTTGGTGGTGCCGGATTCGACCTGGCCGCCCGGCAGGTTCAGGTTTTCGTACCGCAGGGCCTGGGCGACCTGGTTGATCGAAATGCCCGAGGCTTGGAGGCGGTGCGGGTCAACGATCACCTGAATCTCCCGCTCGGTGCCGCCGTTGATGTTGACCGAGGCGACGCCGTCGGTGCGCTCCAGGCGGGGCTTGACCTTCTCTTCGGCCAGGCGCTTCAGTTCGATGGGGTCGGCGCCGCTCAGGCCGATGGTCAGCACCGGCAGCGCTTGCGGGTCGATTTTGAAGACCATGGGGGCGCCCACGCCGTCGGGGAAGAAGCCCTTGACCTGGTCGACCTTCTCACGGAGGGAGAGGGTGGCCAGGTCCATGTCGGTGCCCCAGTCGAACTGGACGAGCACGACGGACTGCCCTTCGGAGTTGGTCGACATGACGCTGGTGACGCCGCCGGCAGTGCCGGCGATCTCTTCGAGGGGGCGGGAGACGAGCTGTTCCACTTCCTGCGGGCCGGCGCCTTCGTACTTGGTGGAGATAACCGCCAGGGGGTACTCCATGGCCGGGTAGAGGTCGACCGACAGGCGGGTGACCGAGACGGCGCCGATGACGACGAGGGTCAGGAAGAGCACGATGGTCGGAACGGGGTGCTTCAGCGAGAATTTGACCCAACTGCTCATGGGTTCGTGCCCCCTCCGATGCGGACCGGGGCGCCGTCGTAGAGCAGGTTCTGGCCGGCCACGGCGACCTTGGTGCCGGGGGTGAGGCCATCAACCGCGACCGTGTCGCCGGACGTGACTGTGACCTTGACCGTCTTCTGGACCGCCTTATCCCCTTCGATGGTGAAGACGGCGGTTTCGCCGTTCCGCTCGACCACGGCTGCGACCGGGATCAGGACGCCTTCCAGTTCCTTGACGGCGAAGCGGACCTGGGCGAACATGCCGCCCTTGAGCATGCCGTCGGGGTTGGGCAGGGCGACCCGCACTTGGAAGGAACGGGTCTGGGGGTTCATGGCCGGGCTGATCGCTTCGACCTTGCCGGTGAACTCCTTGTTATCGAGGGCGGGGACGACTACGGGCACTGTGCCGCCCACCTTGATGCTGTTGATGTCGCTTTCGGCGACGCCGGTTTTGACGATGACGGTGCTCAGGTCGACGAGCTGGAAGACCGCCGTGCCGGAGCCGACCAGGGCGCCGGGCTCCACCAGCCGGGCGGCCAGGACGCCGTCGGCCGGGGCGACGATGCGGGTCTGTTCCCACTGGGTGCGGGCCAGGTCGGCCGTGGCCCGGGCCGCCGTGACCTGGGCCGTGACCAGGCTTAGCTGGGTCTCAAGCTGCTCAACCTGCTGCTGGCTGACGGCGCCGGCGGCAAAGAGGGTTTTGAGGCGGGCGAGGTTTCGTTCCACCTCCGCCCGCTGCGCCTCGGCCTGGGCCACGTTGGCCGAGGCCTGGGTCAGCTGGTTGGCGCTGTCGCGCTCCTCAAGCTGCACCAGGACGTCGCCCTTCTTCACGGTGTCGCCCATCTCCTTGGGAATGGCGACGACCCGCCCCGAGGTTTTGGCGGTCACGTAGACGGAGAGGTTGGGCTCCACCTGGGCCGAGGCCACGGTGGAAGCGGTGATTTTGCCGGTCTTCGCCTCGGTGGCGGCAACGGCGATGGATTCGACGGTCGGGGTGTTCGTTTTCTCGGCGCAGCCGGTGGCGACGGCCGCGAGGATCAGGAGGGCTGTTGCCAGACGCTTTGTGTGCATGTTGTGGTTACCTCCGCCTCTACTGGCCCGACGTGCTGCTGGCCGGAGCCTGCAGGTCGGCGCGGATCGTGTTGCCGGGGCCGGGGCTGAGCAGCGGGGTAATAATCGCTTCGCCCGGGGCGAGGGTGGACCAGGTGTTTACCCCCCACCAGACGGCCACGCTGTAGCTGCGGCCGGGAATCAGGTTGTCGAAGCGATAGTTGCCGAGGGCGTCGGTGACGACCTGGGTGGTGGTGATGCCTTCGCCTTCCATCCAGAGGGCGACCTGGGTGTTGGGGGCGGGCTGGCCGTCCGGCAGATAGACCCGGCCGACCAGGCTGGCCGTGGGCACGACGGCGGCGTTGGCCACCAGGCCGTACTCGGCGCCCGGGTCGATGGCGGTGGCGACGGTGCCTTCGGTGGTGCCGGTGCTGGCGGTGCGGAGCAGGTACTGGCGACCCGGCACGGCGGGCACCGACAGGGTGTAGATGCCGCGGGCGTTGGTCTTGGCGGTCCAGGTCAGGCCGTCAGCCGGGCTGACCAGCGTGAGCGTGGCGTTGGCCGCGGGCTTGTCCGTGCCGGCCTTCACTTCACCCCGGATTGTGGCCACCTTGGGCCGGACGGTCAGGCTCTGGGTCAGCACGCCGCCCGGGGGGAGCGTGGCCGGGGCCACCAGACCGCCGTCCGGGGTCATGGCGCTTTCAAAGTAGCGGTCGTCGGTTACGATCGGCAAATAGCGGGCCTGCTTGGCGACGGGGAGGTTTTCGAACAGGTACCGCCCGGACTTGTCGGTGGTGATGCGGCGCACGGTGCCGCCGCCTTCGGGAAGCAGGCTGACGCTCACGCCGGCCAGGGGCAGGCCCCGGTCGTTCAGGACCCGGCCCACGACCTGGGCTGCGGCGGGCTGGAGGGTGAAATCGGCCCGGTTGGTCGCCTTGAAGCGCACGGTCATCAGGGCGGGGGGCGCCGCGCCGTCCGCGGTGCCGTACAGGTCGGTGGGAATGTAGCCGTCCTTGGTGGCGGCGACACGGTAGCCGCTGGAGTCCTCGGGGTCATCCAGCGTATCTTCGATATTCGCCTCGACGGGGAGCCGGTAGCGGCCCTGGGCGTCGGTGGTGGCGGTTACGGTCTGGGTGCCGCGGGTGGCGGTGACGGTAACGCCGCTGACGGGGTCGCCCAGGTGGTCGAGCACCGTACCGGTAATGGCCGTCGCACCGTACGAGGTGGTGTCGGCTTCGTTGGCGGCCACGTCGGCGCCGGCGCGGTCGCCGCCCTCCAGGGTGACCCAGTCGGAGGCGCCGTGTTCCTGGTTGCCGTTGGGCACCGCCCGCACCCGGTACGTGCCGGCGGGCAGCTTGGCAAAGAGATAGAAGCCGTTGGCATCGGTCAGGCCGGTTTCAATCGTACCCATGCCGGTGCGCTGGAGTTCGACCCGGGTGTTGGTCAGCGCCTGGCCGCCGGGGCCGAGCACCGAGCCGGAAAGCTCGGCGTAGAGCGGGTTCAGGCTGATCCGGTTGGCGCCGCTGAAGTTGGTCCAGGCGCCGGCGGTCACGGCGAAGGCAGCGGAGGTGAAGGTCTCATAGCCGTCGGCCGAGAGCCGAATCTGGTAGGCGTCGTCGGTCCAGGGCGGGGCAGCGAAGTAGAAGTAGCCGAAGCTGTCGGTGGTCGTCCGCTCCACCACGCCCCAGCCATTCAGCAGGAGTTCAACCTTGACGCCGGCGGCGGGCTGGTTGTTGCGGGAGTTGATTACTTCCCCGGTGACGGGGCCGGAGGAGGGGGTGAGGCTGGCATCCACCTGTGTGCGGGCGCCCGCCACCAGGGCGATGTCGCCCTGCACGAAGGGCTGGAAGCCCTTCACCTCGGCGTGAATCGTGTAGCCGTCGCGGGCCATGAGGCCTTCGATTTCGTAGGTGCCATCTTCAGCGGTGAGGGCCTCGGCCTGCCGGCCCAGGTTGGCCAGCCAGACCGAAACCTTTACGCCCGGCACCGGGCGCCCCAGCTCATCGGTCACAATGCCCGTGAGCGTGGCGTTGTACGGAGTGGCCGTCAGGGTGATGACCGGGCCGTCGGTGGCGGGCACGTAGGGCCGCTCGACGACCGCATAGCCCTTGGGCCAGGCCCGCACCCAGTAGCTGAAGCCGTCGGCGAGGGTCATCTGGGCCTCGCCCTTTTCGTTGGTGTGGGCGATTTGGAACCGGGCGGCACCGGGGGTCATGATCTGCACGGCGACCTTGGTGAGGGGCTGACCATGTTCGCCCACCACAGAAACGACCACCGACCGGGTCTTCCCCGGCAGGGTCAGCGTCGGGGCGGCCGCGGCCCCGGCGGTCAGCGAGAGCACGAGCGCCAGGCTCAGAAACAGCGCCATCCATTTGCGCATGAGGGTTTCACTCCATTACTGCTGTTCCCGGCCCAGCAGGGCGGAACAGACGAAATCGGCATAGTCGGTGTCCAACTGGTTCAGGGGCAGCTGCACGGGCCAGCCGGTGAAAAGCTGGTCGGCGGCGGGCTCCATGCAGACCATCGCCCAAATGGCGGCCATCTGCCCGATCGTCATGATGAGCGGGTTGGGCGGTTGCTGGCCCGGGGCGACGCCCCGCAGCTCGACAATTGCCTGCCACTCTTCCGGCGAGACGCTTTGCGAGACTTGGCGCATGAGGATCTGGGCGATTTCGGGGTGGTGCCTGCCCTCGGTGAAGAGGATGTTGAAGACGCCGATATTCTCACGCACGACCCGCACCCGCTCGATCATGCGGCGGCGGAGCTTTTCGCGGGGCGGGCCTTCCTGAATGAGCGACCGTTCCCGCCGAATGATCTCCTGAATGGCCGGCTCGACGCAGGCGATGAGGAGCTCCTTCTTGTCCTTGTAATACCGGTAGATGGTGCCCTCGGCGATGCCCGCCGTGCGGGCGATATCCGCCGTGGTGGTGCCGCGGTAGCCGGAAGCGCCGAAGAGCTCGCGTGCGGCGGCTAAAATGCGTTCTTGGGTGGATTCCATGGCGCTTCCCTCCTTATAGCTCTCCCGTGGCCTGGGCGAGCTTGGCCAGTTGGACGGTCAGGTTGGCCGCTGCCTTAATGCGGGCGGCTTCGGCCTCGAGGGCGGCGGCCGAGGCAGCCTGGACTTCGAGGTAGGTGCCGAGGCCGGCTTCGTAGCGGAGCGTGGCGAGGCGCAGGGCTTCGCCCGTGGGCGCCAGGGCCTGTTCCCGGGCCGTCAGCTCGGCCAGGG
This sequence comes from Symbiobacteriaceae bacterium, assembly GCA_029239785.1. Classification (GTDB taxonomy): domain Bacteria; phylum Bacillota; class Sulfobacillia; order Symbiobacteriales; family Symbiobacteriaceae; genus JARBUG01. The sequence goes on from JARBUG010000011.1 coordinate 8,476, forward strand.
CGCCCCGGGCGGCCTCCAGGGCCTGGCGCACTTCGGCCTTCGCCTGGATGACGGCCATTTCGTACTGGGTGGCCGCGATTTGCAGCTGGAGCGTGGCGGTGCCGCGGCTGGCGCCCGCCAGCAGCGCCTGCTGGCGCCGGGCGGTAATGTTCAGCTCGGCCTCGCGCAGGTCGGGCCGGGTGGTCAGGGCTTTGTCGACCAGGGCGCCCAGGTCGGTGGGCAGGGTTACGTCGGCGGCTTTGGGCAGCTCGCCCTCGGGCTGCACGCCCTCGGGCAGGGGCAGGCCGATGACCTGCTCCAGGCCGGAGCGGACCGCATCGCGCATGGCGACGGCGCCGGCCACGGCGGCCTTCTGCCCCGTTGCCTGGGCCTCGGCCTGGAGCAGTTCGAAGCGGGCCACGGCGCCGGCCGCGTAGGAGGTGCGGACCTGGGCCTCCTGGGTCAGGGCCCGGGCCAGGGCGGCTTCCTGGGCCGCGACCATGGCGTGCGCCTTCTGCCACTCCACGAAGGCCTGAATCGTGCCGAGCCGCACCTGCTGCTGGGCCTCAAAGTACTGAATCAGGGCCTGCTCGAAGGCGATTTGAGCCTGGCGCGTCGCCACCGCCGGGTCGATGGTCACGCTCGGCAGGGTGATGCCGTACTGCATCTGGGCATAGAGCGCTGCGGCCGGGGCGATGGCCTGGGCCTGGGCCGGGGCGGTGGCCCAGGTATTCCGGGCTGCGGCCACCTGGTACTCGGCCATGCGGAGGCCGGGGTTGTTCGCTTCGGCCAGGGCCAGGGCATCTGCCAGGGTCAGGAGCGGGACTTCAGTCTTGACCGAATCGGCGGGGGTGGTGGCCACGGGGGCGGGCATCTCCGCAGCCGTCGCACTGAGCGGCGGGAGCAGCAGCGTGGCCACCAGGGCTGCCGCTGCCAGGGTCGGGCGTTTTGGCGCCATTTTCAGCAACACCTCACAACACGCAATAGCCGCCCTCGCGAGCGGCTGAGTGAGTCCTCACTCATTGATATAGGGATAATTTGGCGTGATGTCAATCACCTGTTTGCCAATAACCAACGTTGAAAATTCCCGCCCCCTCATCTACGATGGACTTTGTCTAGAGAGAGAAAGGAGGTCGTGCCCATGCGGGTCGATTATCATACACACCATTACCGATGCGGCCACGCCCGGGGCCAAATGGCCGAGTATGTGGAGGCCGCCATCGCCCGGGGCCTGGACGAAATCGGCCTGAGCGACCACGGCCCGGTTTATCACCTGGGGCCCAACCCCCATGCGGCGCCCCGTACAGCCATGTCGCAGCACGAACTGCCCAACTACATCAATGAGATGATCGCGGTTCGCGACCGCTACGCTGGCCGCATTACCGTAAAGCTTGGCGTTGAGTCGGACGCCGTGTCCGGCTGGGGCGACCACTTCCGCCGCCTGTGGCGCCAGTACCCGCTGGATTACGTCATCGGGTCTGTCCACTGGCTGGGCGAGTGGTCGATTTTCTCGCAGCGGCGGCCGGCGGGGCGGACCGTGGACTCGCTCTACGAAGAGTACCTCCACGCCACTCAGGAAGCCGCCCGGAGCGGCGCGTACGACATCATCGGCCATGTGGACTGCATCAAAACGGTCGGCCACTTGCCCGACCGAACGATCACGGCGCTGCTTGACGAGACGGTGCAGGTGCTCGCCGAGACCGGTGTCGCCGTTGAGGTGAACACCTCGGGCTGGCGCAAGTCGATTTGCGAGTGCTACCCCCGGACGGAGTTGCTGGAGCGGTGCCACCACTGGGGCGTGCCCGTTACGCTGGGCTCCGACGCCCACGAGCCCGAGCACGTGGGCTGGCAGTTTGACGACGCGGTCGCCCTGCTCAAGGAGATCGGCTACCGTGAAATCACCACGTTCGTCCAGCGAAAGCGCCGCATGATGCCTCTGTGACACATGAAAAAACGGCGTCCCCACCCGCGAGGGCAGGGACGCCGGTTCTACATGGAGCGGGTTACGCCGCAGTCCGCCGGCTGTACATCAGCCAGAGCGCCCCACCCAGGCCGTACACGACCGAGACGAAGCCGAAGATCCAGCCGATACCGGGCAGCTCAACCACCAGCGTGGTCAGCACGGCGCCTACCAGGAAGAGCACCGGCCAGCTCCAGTTCTGCATCGCCGGGAGGTAGTCGCCCAACAGCTTGCCCACGGCCCAGGCCACCAGCACCTGGCCGAAGTAGAGCAGAACCGGGAAGGCCAGCATGCCCATGAGGCTGAACGGAATGCCGACCACGGTCAGCAGCAGGATGACCAGCGAAATGGGAATGGCGATCAGCGCCACGAGGCCGGTCACGGGCAGCTGCCAGGGCTTCTCCAGCACCAGCTGCGGGAAGTTGCGGCGCAGGGTCGGGAAGAGGGCGAGCAGAATCAGGCCGAAGCCCAGGAAGCTGACGAAGCTGATCGCCTTCCACCACTTGCCAGCCCAGAACGACGTGCTGTGTTCCCATTCGACACGGCCGTAGGTGAAGGTCACCTGGCCGGTCTTGGCATCAGGGGCGATGAAGGCTTCTTCGTCGCTGGTGTACTCCACGGGGCCGTCAATGGTGGCACCGGACTCGATGCGCATGTCGTTCACATAAGCCCGCAGTTCCTTGGCGACCTTGCCGCGCACCCACAGGGAGTCGGCGCCAACCGCCACACCGCGGCCCACGGTGCCGTGCAGGTACACCTTATCGCCGGCAGCCAGCACGCTGTGTCCGACGGTGGCGCCCTGGTCAAAGACAACCTGGGAGCCTGCAGCCGCCAGGCTGCCGCCAACCCGGTTGGTCACGAAGACGTCGCTGCCGGCGCCGTACACCGAGCCGCTCACGGGGCCGTTGACCTCCACGTGGCTCGCCGCTGTCACCAGGTTGCCGTTGATGGCGCCGGTGACAATCACCGTGTCGCCGAAGGCGAAGACATCGCCATTGACGGTCCCTTCGATTCTCAGGACGTTGCCGACCATCAGCACATCATCATCGATCACTTCATCTTTGGCGATGGTTTCACGGGACAGGCCTTCACGCAGGTCAAGGGCCGAAGCGGCGGGCACCACCGCAAAGATCATCATCAGAACCGCAACGAACCCAACCAAAAGCTTACGCATTAGATTCTTCCTCCTTCTTCATACGGGACCGCCAGAACCAGATGGCACCGGCCAGCAGCAACACGGGCCAGATTGTACGGAGCAGGCCACCCTGCCCCAGGTAAGCGCTAAGTTTCCATAGAGCGGGAATCAGTTCACGCATGGCACCGACCGTAAAGCCGACGGGACCGGTCGGTTCGACCGAACGGGTCAGCAGGCCGCTGACCAGGGAGAGCCCAAAGGACGCCACCAGCAGCATCGGGGCGACAATCGCCCACACGGCGGGGTCACGGTACCAGGGCCGGAGCTTCGCCATAACCGGGGCTGTCAGGTCGAACGAAGCGACCCATTCGGCCTCCGCCTCATCGAGCCCGAGGGCGAACGAGAGCGAGTCATCGTCGGCGGTCATTTGCACGAGCAGTGCGGTGCACGCCTCGCAGTGGGTCAGGTGCTCGGTCACCGTCTCCCGCTCCATCAGGTCGACTTCATCGGCCAAAAACCGCTGCATCAGATCCGGTTGAATGTGCCTCATCCTGTTCCCACCTCCGTTGCCGCCAGCAGTTTTCGTAGTTGTTGTTTGGCCCGGTGCAGCAGCGTTCCCACCGTGCCTACGGGCACGCCCGTTTGTCGGGCGATTTCCTGGTAACTGAGCTCCTGGAAGTAGTACGCCACCACCACTTGCCGGTAGGAGAGGGGGAGTTGGGCGACTGCAGTGCGCACACGCTCCCGGTCCTCCGCCAGATCCACGATGGACGGGACCCCGTCCGCCGGGTCACTGACGTTCTCCAGCACATCGTCGGCCGCGGGCACCACCTGGTACTTTTTGGTCCGGCGCAGGAAGTTGATGCATTCGTTGGTGGCGATTTTGTAAAGCCAGGGGCGGAAGGGCTGGTCCGGGTCGTAGTGGTCCAGGTGCCGGTACGCCTGAATGAACGCTTGCTGCGCCACGTCGGCGGCGTCTTCCCGGTTGCCTGTCATGCGCAGGCACAGGGCAAGCACCTGGGCCTGGTACTGGCCGACCAGCGTGGCGTAGGCGTTGCTGTCGCCAGCCAGGCATCGGCTGATCGCTTCCCGTTCGTCCAACCTTCTCGCCTCCTTTCAGTGGGTATTACGCGCAGACTTCGCGGTTTCTTTCACTTCCCCCTATGATTTTTTTCGTTGCGGAGATAAAATCGCATCTATGAATAATAAGTACAGTGGTGCTGCGGTCGGGGCCGCCCTTGTGGCGCTCTCCGCCCTGGGGTATTCGACGAACCCGATTTTCGGTAAGATGGCCTACAGTGCCGGCGCCAACGCTGTCTCGCTGCTGGCCATTCGGTTTACGATGGCGGCCATCGGGATGTGGGTCTTGCTCGCTGCGCGCGGTGAAGCCGGGGCGCTTGATAAGCAGAAGCGGTGGCAGCTGTTGGCCCTGGGCGCCCTGGGCCAGGCCACGGTGTCGTTGCTTTACTTCGTCGCGCTGGAGCATATTGGGGCAAGCCTGGCGACGGGCATTTTCTACACCTACCCGGCCTTTGTGGCCGTGGCGGGCCTGTTCCGGGGCGAGGGGCTGTCGCGCCTGGGGGCGGCGGGCCTGTTGCTTACCGTGGCCGGCACCTGGTTGCTGCTGAGCAACGACCTGGGCGGCTTCACCTGGGGCGGCGCTGCGCTGATTTTGTGCGCGTCGCTGCTTTACACGTTGTACATTCTGGTGAGCAACGCCTGGACGCGGGGAACGCCGCCCACCGTTTCAGCGACTTACGTCACGACCGGGGCGGCGCTGGTCTATCTGCTGATTGCGGCGGTCACGCAGCCGCCGTTGCCGGGCGCCGGGGCCTACCTGGCCGGGGCCGGGCTGGCGCTCTGCTCCACGATTCTGGCCATGATCACGTTCTTCGCCGGGCTGCCTCGGGTGGGTTCGACCCGGGCGGCCATTATCAGCACGCTGGAGCCGGTGTTTACGGCCCTTCTGGCGGTTGTGGCGCTGCACGAGCACCTCGGCGTACTGCAGACGCTGGGCACCGCCCTGGTGGTAGCGGGGGCCGTTGCGGCACAGCAGAAGGAACCCGCTGCCGAAACCGCCGACTGAAACAAAAACGCCACCTGCACGAGGTGGCGTTTTGTTGTTTCAGGCTGGCAACACGTCCACGGCAACGTGAATGTTCAAGTCCCCGTGCTTGGTCGACAGCGGTATGATGAACCGCGGCAGGCCCAGGGTAGAAATGCGCGATCGCCGGCCGATCATGATCGTTGGCGGCGTAATGTCGCAGTTAGTAATGCCTGCGTGCTCCAGTTCAATCAGGGCGCCGCCGGCGATCAGGTTGCCCAGTTCGGCGATGGCGCTGAACCCCATTTCGGTCAGCTCTTTTTGCGGTTCGCCCACCATGGTGCTGGCGAGGTCACGCGCAGTGACCGCAGGCATGCCAACCAGGACCATCCCCCGCACCCGGCCGACAATGGCTACGTAAACCGTGACTTCGTCGGAAACCTGGTCAGACGGGTCCATGTGCAAACCAAGACGGCGAACAGGGGCATTGGTTTCACGTGTGAGGGAGTTGGTTGCCCCGTTCAGAAAGGCGTTCAGGACTTCTGCTTTCATATATGATCGTGACCGCCTTATCTAAAAGGTAATGTCTCTAGTGATTCGCAACGCGCCGGAAAAATCCTTGTCTGCCGAACCAGCCACATCTTTCGGTCGTCTAAAGACGCGTGGAGGGATACAGACAGCCATGCGAGCCATTTATGCCTTCGTGAGTCAGGGGTTCCGGCAGCAGGCCGCTTACAAGGTGGAAGGCTGGCTGGGCATCTTCTCAAGCCTGATCTGGTTTGTCATTTACATAGGCATCTGGTCGGCGCTGCTGCAGGGTGACCCCGAAGCCCTCCAGCGGCAGATGATGTACATCATCGCCGGCCAGTTCCTCGGTGAACTCAACTTCCTGCCCACCTGGGAAGTGGGCGCCAAGTTCCGCCAGGGCGATGTGGGTCTGGAACTGATCAAGCCCGTCGCACTGCCCGTGCGCATTCTGGCCGACTTCTTCGGCCGGTCGCTCTTCCGCCTGCTCCGGTCCACACCGGTCTACATCATCATCTGGATCGCACTCGGGCTGCCGGCGCCGGGTCTCGGGCGCCTTGGCCTCTTTGTGCTGACCGGTCTGACCGGCTGGGTCATCATCGCCACGCTCACGCTGTCGTTGACGCTCATCGCGCTCTGGACAGTACAGTTTGACGAAGCGGAGCAGCTGTTCGGCATCGGCATGAGCCTGTTTTCTGGCTCCCTGATTCCGCTCTACTATCTGCCGGTTTGGGTTGGCAACGTGGCCAAATTCCTGCCGTTTGCGGGCATCTTCTTTGTGCCTTCGGCGGTGCTGGCGGGTACACTGGGCGGGGCGGCCCTGCTAGAGGCCATGCTTCTGCAGATATTGTGGGCCGGCGTGGGCCTTGGCATTCTGACCAGTATGTGGCGGGCCGGCAGCACGAAGCTGGTCATGCAGGGAGGCTAGGTCATGCACGATTTTCGGTGTTGGTGGCGCATGGCCCGGGCCCAGGCCCGCTCCCAGATGCAGTACCGCTTTAACTTCGCGGCCATGATCATATCCATGGTGCTTACCTATGGCGGCCAATTCGTCAACCTGTTTTGGGTCACCGAGCGGTTCAAGACCATCGGGGGCTGGCGGCTGGAGGAGGTCGTGCTGCTTTACTCCATGGCGATTCTGGCCTGGGGCGTGGCGGTCAGCTTCTTCTTCAACCTGCAGGGGTTTGAAGAGCAGATTCGCAGCGGCACCTTCGACCGGGCGCTGCTGCGGCCCATGAACCCGCTGCTTCATGTGCTGGGGAGCCAATCGCCCATTGGCGGCATCGGGCAGTTCGTCTTCAGCATTGCAGCCTTCACCTTTGCGTTCAACGCCACCGGCCTGTCCCTGACGCCCGTAAAGCTGATTTACGTGGTGCTGACCGCCCTGGGCGGCGGCCTGATTCTTGGTGCCGCGATGATTAGTGTGGCGACGCTGGCCTTCTGGACGACGCGCACCTACACCTTCTACTGGTCGATCGTCTACCCCGCCCGTCAGTTAGTTAACTATCCGGTCTCCATTTACCACCGGGCGCTCCAGTTGGTGCTGACCTTCGTCGTGCCGTTTGCCTTCATCAACTATTTCCCGGCCCACGTGCTGCTTGAGCGCACGTCCGAGCTCACCCTGCCGGCGCTGGCGTGGGGAACGCCCGTGGTGGGCGTGGTCATCATTACTGTGGTGTACGGGTTCTGGAAATGGGGCACGCGCTTTTACACGGGCACCGGCAGCTAATGGGAGAAACGATGGACCGGGCAGGGTTTTGCACCTGCCCGGTCCTTTTCGCGCCAACCCGGCCCCCGGCTACCGCTGCACGTTGTAGAAGTAGTCGATCAGCGGCGGCAGCTGCGAGTTGAGGGCGCCCAGGTGCCAGATGCCCGTGCCCCCCACCCCGATGTCCCGCATAATCCGGAACTTCGCCATAATCGAGCGGGCGTCTTCGAACCAGACTTCCCGCTGACGGCCGGCATCCGTATAGCGGAACCAGGGCGCCTCGGCGGTTTCGTTGTACCGAATGGGCACCTGGTTGCGCACCGCGATCTGGACCGCCTCGTTACTGGGCCAGGGCCGGGCCCGGTTTTCGGGCGTGTCGGGCAGTTCCCAGTCGTACGCGGTGGTGGAGATGCCGTTCAGGATCTTCTGCTTCGGAATCAGCGAGGCGGCGTAGAGCAAAACCCGGCGGGTCTGGGGCAGGGGCGCGATCGCCCCGGGCGGCCCGCCCACCCAGCTGAACTCATAGTTCATGAGATAGACCCGGTCCGCCACCCGCCCGATGCCCTGGTAGTCGTGGCCCCGGGCGTAGGCAAAGGTCGTTTCGTCGTACTTGGGCGGCACGGCCACGTTCAGGGGGCGCTGGCCGAGCCGGGCCTTCAGCTCGCGCAGGAAGTCGACATAGCCCGCCCGCAGGTCGGCATCGATGTTTTCGATATCCGAGTCAATGCCGGCGTAGCCCTTCTCTTCCATGATGCGCAGGACGTTGGAGATCACACGCTCCCGCACGTCCGGCTGGGTGATGATCGCCCGGGCAATGTCGGGGCTGAAGGCGCCCCCGGGCTCCATGTTGGCAATCGACATCAGCGGCTTGGCGCCCGCCGCATATGTAGCGCGAATCGCCTCGGCATCGTTGAGGGGCGGCACTTCGCCCTCGGCGGTGATCAGGTGCGAGAAAATCGCCACCCAGGTCAGCTGCTGCGCCCAGGGCTGTATATCTTCGGCCGTCACGCCCGGGTCGGTGATGGGCAGGTAGCCGATGACCTCGGCCCGCTGCTGCGTAGGCGTGGGAATGCGAATGGGGCGCCCGGGGTATAGGGCCCGGTCGGCGCCCGGGTTGGCGCGCACCAACTGTTCGAGCGGCACGCCGCTGATTTCGGCGATGCGCCACAGGCTGTCGCCCTGCTGGGCAATGTAGCGGTTCGATGGCACCAGGAGCGCCTGCCCCTGTGTGACCTGCTGCGAAGGCAGGCCGTTCAGGCTGACAAGCTGGTCGGCCGTCACGCCGGTACGAGTCGCGACGGCGGCAAGGGTCTCGCCCGGTCTGACTTCGGTTACGTACATCGAAAGAGTCACCTCCTCCCCATGGAATGCAGTCGCAGGGGGAGGGGTGACTCATTCTTCCTTAGCCGCCCTTTTTGTCTTCGGTAGACAGATACTTTTCGGTGCGGGCCAGGGGGTTATTGCGGGTGGAACCGTCTGCTACATCGGACCGTCCCTGACCTTCCATGCTGGGCAGGTAGCCGCCGTAAGCCTTCTCGGCCTTGCCGGGCTGCAGGTCCTGGTCGCGCTGACCTTTCTTCGTCATGTCGGAGCTTCACCTCCCCGCCTCATAGGGTGCGCGGCGGTGAGGTTTCCTACTTCCGGGGCTTACTTCCGGTGGCGGTCCCGGTCCTCCGCCGACCCGGCCAGGTACTCGCCTTCGTAAAGCACGCCGTGCTGCGCCACGCCGTACATGAGGTCGGCGACCTCCTTGAGGGTCACGTCTTCGGTGTGCAGGGTCACCTTGCAGGCATTGGGGATAAAATCCGCCTGGTAGTCAAATGCCAGGCTGAAACGGGTATCCTTTGAAAGGCGATTCACGATCGCCTTGGGGCATCCGCTTCATCACATGCCTTCCACGTGCACCAGAAACTCACGCGCCATCGGCATCCCCTCCTTTCATGCTCAGAACCAAGCGTATCGCCTATGGCCCGTACGGGCCGTGACTTTGATCACCTTAGTCTATGGTTCACAGGTCTCGCGACCGATTCCCTGCGATCGCACAAAAGGGTATCCTGAATAGGAGCACAAGCCAGGAGGGTCGCCATGACACCTATCCTTTCCATCGTTGGCTGCGGGAAATGCGGAAAGACCACGCTGGTCGAAAAGCTGGTGGCTGAACTGACCAGGCGCGGTTACGCCATCGGGACGCTCAAGCATGATGTCCATGGTTTCAGCATGGACCACGAGGGAAAAGATACCTGGCGGCACAAGCAGGCCGGCGCCCGGGCTGTCTGCATTATCGGCCCTGATCAGGTCGCTGTGATTCGTTCCACGCCCGACCGGGAGTTTACGGCGTTTGATGCGGTCAAGCTGCTGGGTCCGGTTGATCTGGTGATCACGGAGGGTTTCAAGCGGGCCGGGTTCCCGAAAATCGAGATCTTCAGCAGCGTGCGCAACGAGGGCGGACTCCTCTGCGCTGCCGATCCGCTCCTGCTGGCCGTGGCCGGCGATCTGCCGGTGGAAACGCACCTGCCCCGGTTTGATTGGAACGATATTGCTTCGATTGCTGACTTCGCAGAAGCACGTTTCCTCAAATAGGAGGTTATTTCTTATGGGTGGCAAGCTTGGTATGACGGAGATCCTGCTGATTGTCGGCGCCGCACTGCTGATTTTTGGACCGTCCAAGCTCCCGCAGCTCGGCAAGGCCGTCGGTGAGACGATGCGCGAGTTTAAGAAGTCCATGAAGAGCGTGACCGAAGAGGAGCCCCAGCCCAAGACCGAAGGCAAGCAGGCCTAGCGAGGAGGACGATTCCATGCTGCGAGTGGAGGAAGCGCGTGAGGTTATCCTCCGGCATGCACCTGTCCGCCGGGTAGAGCGAATGACGCTCGACCAGGCGCTGGGCCTGATTCTGGCGGAGGATCTGACGGCGGGTGAATCGCTGCCGCCCTTCCCGCGCTCGGGCATGGACGGGTATGCCCTCCGGTCGGCCGATACCGAGGCGGCCACGCGGGAGAATCCTGTGGTGCTGCCTCTGACCGGAGTCATTCCGGCTGGTCATCCGCTGGCCGATGTGCTGGAGCCGGGCCGGGTCGCTTCGATCATGACCGGCGGCGCCGTGCCTGCTGGAGCCGATGCGGTGATCCGGTTGGAAGAGGTGCGGGTGACGCCCGAGGGCATCCGCATTTTCCGGCATGTGCCTGCGGGCGAGAATGTGGCTCCCATCGGCGAAGATGTGGTGGCGGGGACGGTGGTGCTCAAGGCCGGCCACCGGATTCGGCCCGCTGAGGTCAACTTGCTGACGGCTATCGGCATCGGGGAAGTGGCGGTGTACGCCCCGCCCCGGGTTGGCATCCTCTGCACGGGCGACGAGCTGGTACCCCTGGGCGCCCCCCTGGGCCCGGGCCAGATTCGCAACAGCAACGGCCCCGGTCTGGCCGCGCTGGTGCGGTCCTGCGGCTGCGTGCCCGTCGACCTGGGCACCGCCCACGATGTGACCGATGTGATCGCCGGAGCGCTGGGACATGCCAAGGACTGCGACCTGATCATCACCACCGGCGGCGTCTCCGTGGGCGACTTTGACGTGGTGCGCGAGGCACTGGCCGTCATGGGCGCCGAGCAGCTTTTCTGGCGGATTTCGCTCAAGCCCGGCACGCCGGTCTGTGCGGCCATGCTGGAGGGCCGGCTGGTCGTGGGCCTGTCGGGCAACCCAGCGGCGGCCATTACTAACTTTGATCTGCTTGTCCGCCCCCTGCTGGACAGCCTGTGCGGGCGGGCCCGCATCGGGCTCAGGGAGACCGAGGGCGTGCTGGACCAGCCCGTGCTGAAGACCGCGGCCGTGGCCCGGTACCTGCGGGCCTGGGTTTATAACGGCCCCACCGGCGAGATTCGCATTGACACCAGCATGGCCCAGCGGGCCGGTATTCTTAGTTCGATGATGTACGCAAACGCTTACGCGATCATCCCGGCGCATGAAGGGCCGCTCCCGGCGGGCGTCCGCCTCCGGGTGATGCTTTATGAAGATGCAGAGGTCATGGTGCCGGTGTGCCGGAGCGCCGAGTAGCGACTGTAAACAAACAGGCAGGGGCACTTACCCCTGCCTGTTTTCATTGACTCCTGGCCGGCCCCGACCGCCGCGATTAAGCGTAAAAGATCCCCAGGCAGAGGCCAAAGATCATGTGCTCGACCAAAGCGGCGATGACGGCGTTCGGCCCGCCATACTTGAGATACATAAAGCCCGGAACCGGGTATACGGCAATCCGGAACTGGTGCAGGCTCGGCAGAATCGCGATCATCGAAATGCCGAACGGAATCAGGGCGAAGCCCGCTGCGCCGTGAATGGAGTGCCAGGGCCACATGGCGGCGTACAGGAACGCCCACGCGATGCCGCCCATGATAAACACAAGCACGCCGATTAGCTTGGCGTAGCGGCCGGTGGCGCCGACCCAGCCGCCGGTAATGGCGGTAAAGTCGAGCCGGGGCAGCCCCAGGGCAGGAAGCAGGAAGTACATCGATACGAGAATGGCGACGGATCCGGTCAGGGCTGCGAAGAGCATAGAACCGATATCCACGTTTGCCATAGATTCTCACTCCTCCGTTCTAGGTCTCCGGTACTCACTCGTAAACTTCCGTACGGCGAAGGGTTTCACCTTGACAAAATGACGGAATAATCCAGCAGAAGAAGTTGCGCGGCATATGTCGAAAATAGATCCCCGGGGGGGATTCTGAGATGCTGCAAGGACAGGTTGCACTGGTGACCGGGGCCGCCCGGGGCATCGGGAAGGCGGTCGCCGCCCGGTTGCAGGCGGAGGGCGCCACCGTCGTCATCAACGATGTGCTGGAAGCGGAACTGCACGGGGTTATGGCTGAGGGGATCGGAAGCGACGCCATTGTGGCCGATGTATCGGTGCGGGCCGAAGTCCAGGCGATGGTCGACCGGGTCGTCGAGCGGTTCGGCCGGCTGGACATTTTGGTCAACAATGCCGGTGTTGAGCCCAAGGCTTCTGTTTTGGAGCTGACTGATGAGCAGTGGAACCGGGCGGTTGCCGTTAACCTGAACGGCACCTTCCTGGGCACGCAAATCGCCGCCCGGCACATGGTGGCACGGGGCGGAGGAGGCCGCATCATTCAGATTTCATCCATCGCAGCCAAGAACTTTCTGCCCAACTGCGCCAACTACTGCGCATCCAAGGCCGGTGTCAACGGGTTTACGCGTGAGGCGGCCCGGGAGTTGGCCCAATACGGGATTACGGTAAACGCCGTTTGTCCGGGTGTCATCGAAACGGAGATGACGGCGGCGGCCCGGGCCAACCCGGCCATGATGGAGAAGTGGATGCGCGAGATTCCCGCCAAACGCCTCGGTCAGTCCGATGAGGTGGCGGCTTTTGTGGCCTTCCTGGCGTCGCCGGCGGCGGGGTATATTACCGGGCAGTCCTTGAATATCGATGGCGGAAAGGTTCCGTGGTAATGAAACAAGGCCGGTTTCACCCGACAGTGCGGGCGAAACCGGCCTTTCGTTTTTGGGGGCTGTGGGTCTGTCAGTCCCCTGCGGGGGTGCGGCTGACCCGGCGCCATAGCGTGTGGGCAGCCCACATAACGGCGAAGAAGACAACTACGCCGGCCAGAATGGGCAGCGCTTCGGTGGCGAGCGACACGTACTGACCCAGAGCGCCGCCCGCAAGGCTCATCGCCACCGCCCACGGCCAGATGCCCACGAAGGTGTAAATGGCGAACTTGACGGGGTTCATGCGCATCATGCCGGCGGGAATGGAGATGTAGTTCCCGACGGCCAGGGGACGGGTCCAGAGTACGGCAAGCTGGCCGTACTTTTCAATCGCGTGATCCAGCTTGGCCCGCATCTTATCAGACAGAAGGCGGTCCAGCCAGTTACGGCAGAACCGGCCGAAGACATATTGAATCGCCGAACCGGCGACGTAGGTGATGGAGAACAGGGTACCCAGGACCAGGGCGCCCACAATGCCGACATGCTGGCTGCCGGCCGCTGTAATAACAACGGCGCCCGGCCAGGGGATGCCGGAGCCCTCCATGGCCCCCGACAGGAGCGTACCCAGGCCGCTGCCGCTAAAAATGATGTCGAGTATCACGGTTGTCATTCTCCCTTCCGAGGCTCACAATGATTAAGACGGAAGGACGGGCATTATTACGTCACCGCCTTTGAAAAAAACGCGAGTTTTTCTGGGCACCCGAATGCCTCTTGACGGTACGGCGGAAACCGCTATAATGAAAAACTGTGCCGGTCCAAAAAACCGGAGAACTAAATAGACGGCGGTGTAGCTCAGTTGGTCAGAGCATACGGTTCATACCCGTAGTGTCGGTGGTTCGAATCCACCCACCGCTACCAGGCGCCGCTCTCCGGCAGGAGTGCGGAAGCATGGACCGCTAGCTCAATGGTAGAGCATCCGACTCTTAATCGGACGGTTGAAGGTTCGAGTCCTTCGCGGTCCACCACCGTCTGCGCCACAGAAGTGTGGCGCCCGGCGAAAGCAGCTGCGCACAGGGCTGCAACAGCCGGCCCCATCGTCTAGGGGCCTAGGACACCGCCCTTTCAAGGCGGTAACACGGGTTCGAATCCCGTTGGGGTCACCACTGCAAGAATCGCCACCGAAAAATCGGTGGCGATTTTTGTCGTTCGATTCCTGGGAAAAAGACGAAAAACCGACAAAATCAGCCGTTCGCTTCCAGGTAAAATGAGGAAAGGAAATTCCCGTACCGGGGGTGTTTCGGTTGCCGCGTCGCACTTCCAGCGCAGTCCCGGGCCTGAAGCGGTCCCGGTGGACCCAATTCAAGCTTCGAGTTCGCCAGCGCCTGGCTTGGCTCTGGCATCCGTCGCTCTATGCCAGCATGCTATTCGGGTTCCTCTTGGGGCGTTCACTGGCTGCCAGCAGTCTGGCGCCCTTCGGTGTCGCATTTTACGCGGCAGTCCGGGGGGCCGGCTTCAAAGGGCCCGATGCAATTCCCGCAATGCTGGCCGTGCTCGCAGGGGCGGCCACGGCAGTGCCGGAGCGGTTCCACTGGGTGGCGCTTAGTCTGCTTTCCTGCCACTTGCTGGCGCCTGTCCTGCGCGTGGGCAGGTCGGGGCCCGCGCCCCTGGGGGCGGCAGTCCTGGCTGCTGCGGGCGTCGCGGTTCCTGCCATAGCACTGTATGCACGGTCAAGCTTGGTAATGCTTGCTTTCTGGGTGGGGTTTACCGGCATTGTCGCCCTGGTCTTTACCATGGGCATGTCCGACACGCTGTCAGGCCGCCTGCGCCTCCGGGCGCCGGGCCAGTCGCCTGTGCCTGCTATCATCCTGCTGGCAGCCGCAATCTGCGGGCTTATGGACCTTCAGCCCATGCGAGGCTTTTCGGCCATGGAAATGGCGGCCGGCCTGGTCGTGCTGGGGTGCGCATACGCCGGCGGGGCACCGGTGGGTGCTGCGGCCGGGGCGGTCCTCGGCATCACCCAGTTGGTCGCCTCGTTCCGGGTGGGCGAAATTGCTGTGCCCGAGCACATGGTCCTCCAGAGCATGGCGTACGTGGTGGGCGGCATGTTGGGCGGCACGTTCCGCGAGCTGCGCAAGGTCGGCACGGGCCTCGCCTTCGGGCTGGGGCTGGTCACCTACGCCATGGTCACGCCCCTCGGGCCGAATGAGCTAACCGTCCTCACCCTCAGTGCCGGTGCTTCCATTGTGCTCTTCTGGGTCACTCCGGCTTCCTGGGTCGGGGCGCTGCCGGCAGCCATGGCAAGCCCGGCGGGCAGCGCCCCGAGTGTCCCCCCGGTCGAAGCCGTCGAGCCCCTGGTCCTCACGGAACGAATCACGGGCATGTCCCGTGCCCTGAAGGAGATCAGCCGTACCCTTGAGCAAGTAGCGGCGGTCACCGTCCCCCCACAGGAAGAGGAAAGTGCCCCTTACGTCGAGCGGGTCACAAATCGGGTCTGCCGGGGCTGCTCTATGTTCCAACACTGCTGGGAGCGGCAGCACGCGGCAACCAACCAGGTCTTTTCATCGCTATGGTCTCAGGTCGGACACGAAGGGCAGCTGAACCCCCAAAACGTCCCCGAGCAACTGGAGGAAATCTGCATCAAGCCCGAGCAGGTCGTGACCGAAATCAACTACCTGTACGACACGCAACGGGCAAACAGCCACTTTGAGCGGAAACTGGAGGAAGGGCGCACCGTTGTCGTCGACTACCTCAAGAACGTCTCCCGCATGATGGACCGCTTTGTTGATGAGGTCGGTCAGGCGCCCGGCAAGCCCCGGCATCAGGCGGACCCGATGCTGCGTGCCGTCTCCGGCGTTGCCCGCCTGCCCAAAAAGGGCGGCCACATCTCTGGCGACTCGTACGCCGGCGAACCCCTGGGGCCGGACCGGTATCTCCTTGCCCTCAGCGACGGCATGGGGGTGGGGCAGGTGGCCGCCACCGAGAGCCGGCAGTGCGTTAACCTGCTGCGTGAGATTCTGAAAGCAGGCTTCGCGACCGACGTAGCGGTAAAAACCGTCAACTCGGCCTTGCTCCTGCACTCCCCGGAAGAATCCTTCGCCACGGTTGACCTGGCCCTGCTTGACCTGACAACCGGGCGGGCGGAGTTCGTCAAGGTCGGGGCGGCGCCCAGCTTCATCAAACGGGGGCGCGATGTCACCGCGGTCAAGGTGGCCTCGGTGCCCGTGGGCATCATCAATCAGGTCCAGGTGGAGCCGGAGTTCCGCAACCTGCGGCCCGACGACATCGTCGTCATGATCACCGACGGCGTCTGGGACGTCTCCAAGGATGACATCGACAAGGAGCGCTGGATTCTGGAGCACCTGCGGCGGGAGCGCTCCGACGATCCCGAGGAAGTAGCCGAGAGCTTGCTGGCCCGGGCGCTGGAACTCATGCCCGACACCGGCGACGACCTGACCGTGCTGGCCGCCCGTATCGATGCGCTGAAAGGAACGCAGGTTGCGCCTGAACGCCGGCCGTCCAGCCAGTGGACCCCCGCTCGCCGGGCGCCCCGCCTGCCGTCCCGCCCCGGCGATGGAGACAAGGACTGAGCGAGGTGGGGAATCGTGGGGTACACCCCAGAAGATGAGGTCTGCATCACCACGGTCGTGGTAAAGGGGCCGGGCGCCTCGCTGCGGGCCGCCGAGCAGCATGAGCGGGTGAGCCAGCTGTTCCTGGCGGAGTTTCCTGGCGGTGGAGCCCCCCCGGCCCGGGCCTCCGGCGCCCGCCCGGTGCGGTACCGGGCCCTGCCGCACCGGGCCCCGGGCGCCCGGCGCCTCCCCGCCCTCGGCTTCCCCCGCCGCGGCCCCGGCGGCGACAGCCGCCTTCGGTACCTATTCCTCGCCGCCTCGTTCTTATTCATGGCCCTGGCGCTACTGTTCGGGTACCAGGCATTCAAATAGAGCCTACAGTCCCACGCAGTCCCGCAGGGAATCCCCGGGAGCGCCGTCGAAACGATTCGACGCGCAACCCGGGGATTTCGGTGGAAGGAGGGGCCAGCATGCTGGAGCAAGTACGAAAGGCGATCGAGCAGTACCATATGCTGGCCCCGGGCGACCGGGTCATCGTAAGCGTCTCAGGCGGGCCGGATTCGGTGGCCCTGCTGCACCTGCTCCATCGCCTTTCCGCCGAACTGGGCCTCTCCCTGCACATCTTCCACATGGACCACGGCCTCCGCGGCCCCGAATCTGCGGCCGACGCCGCCTACGTTCGCAGCCTCGCCGACCAGTTCGGCCTGCCCTGCACTGTAGCGGCCCTGCCGCCCGGGGCGCTCAAGCACCAACCCGGGTCGCTCCAGGCCAACGCTCGCACGGCCCGGTACGCAGCCCTCGCCGACCTGGCCGGCAAAACCGGCGCGACAAAAATCGCCCTGGGCCACAACCGCGACGACCAGGCCGAAACCGTGCTCATGCGCTTCCTCCGCGGGGCGGGAACCCGTGGTCTGGCCGGCATTCCCCCTGTCCGGACCGAGGGCCCCCTCACCTACATCCGCCCCCTGCTTTCGGTCCCACGCATTGACATTGAATCTTATTGTCGCCAGCACGAACTATTTGCCCGCCTGGACCAGTCTAATCTGACGTCGGCCTATGCGCGAAATCGGCTCAGGCTCGAACTCCTCCCGCACCTCGCAGCCACCTATAACCCGGCCATTCGCGAAAACTTGGCCCAGTTGGCGGCAGTCATGCGAGATGAAGACGCCTTCCTGGATACACTTGCAGAGGAGTCTTTGCAGCGGTGCCTCGTGCCAGGTGAAGGGATGGCCCTGCTGGGCAGCGTCCTACACAACGAACCGGTCGCCCTGGCCCGCCGGGTAGTGCGCCTTGCAGCCCGCCGGGTCGCCGGCCCCGGCTGCGACCTCGGCCTCGACCCTGTCACCCGGGTCCTGGAAGCAGCGGGGCGCCCCGAGGGCAGCCTGCAGGTCTCCCTGCCCGGGGGCCTTAGCGTCCACATCGAGTACGGCATCTGCCGCTTCCTCCCAACCGTCCCCTCCGACCAGTCCCCGACCGAAGCCCCCGCGTGGCCCGTAGCGGTTCCCGGTCTTACCCTGGTGCCCGCACTGGGCCTGGAGGTGACAGTCCAGTTCCAAGGAACCCCCAAAGGGCCGCTCGAAGCCGCCTTTGTCGCCGCACACCTGCCCGGCCCCCTGGCCATCCGGGGACGGCGCCCGGGCGACCGCATCTGGCCCACCGGCATGACCGGCTCCAAGAAGGTCCAAGACCTGCTGACCGACGCAAAGGTCCCCAAACGTCTGCGCGACCAGGTTCCGCTCCTGGTGGCAGGCGACCAGGTGCTGTGGGTCATTGGCCACCGCCTGGACCGCCGGTTCCTGGCCGCACCCGACCCCTCCCACCCGGCCCTGCTCGTTCGCATCAACCCGTTGTCAGAGAACATAGAAACGCCTTGCAAGGGTTGATACGCGTGGCCCTTTGGTTGTCCGGGTCCATAAAATATGGTACACTCTACGAGTATCTTCAGGCCCCCAAGGGGCGACTTAACGGTGACACGACACTAAGCTTGCGTTTCGATACAGCTTCCCCCTTTCGGAAGGAGGGCTCTCGTTAATTGAACAAACTATTTCGCAACCTAACCTTCTGGCTACTCATCCTGGTGATCTCGGTCGCCATCGCTACCCAGCTGAACACAGCCGGCCCCGCGGCCGATCAGCTGACCTACAGCGAAATGGTGCGCAAGGTCGAGGCTAACCAGGTTGAATCCATCGAGTTCATCGGTTCCAGAGCCGAAGGTACGTACACTGACAAGAAGAAGTTTGTGACCCAGGTCCAGGAAACAGGCCCCGATCAAGAACTCCTCACTACCTTGAACAGCCATAACGTGGCAGTCAAGTTCAAGGAGGCCAACACCACATCCATCTGGGGGCTCCTGCTCCAGACCCTGCTCCCCGTCGTGCTGGTCCTGCTGGCGTTCTTCTTCATCATGCAGCAAACGCAAGGCTCGGGTAACCGGGTCATGCAGTTCGGCCGCAGCCGGGCCAAACTTCACACCGACGACCGCAAGCGCGTCACGTTTGATGACGTAGCCGGCATCGAAGAAGTGAAGGAAGAGCTCGTCGAAATCGTCGACTTCCTAAAGCACCCCAAGCGCTACATGGAACTCGGTGCCCGGATTCCCAAGGGCGTGCTGCTCTTCGGCTCCCCCGGTACCGGCAAGACCCTGCTGGCCAAGGCCGTTGCAGGCGAAGCGGGCGTCCCGTTCTTCAGCATCTCCGGTTCCGACTTCGTCGAAATGTTTGTCGGCGTAGGTGCCAGCCGCGTGCGTGACCTGTTCGAACAGGCCAAGAAGAACTCTCCCTGCATCGTCTTCATCGACGAAATCGATGCGGTGGGCCGTCAGCGTGGCGCCGGCTACGGCGGCGGTCACGACGAGCGTGAGCAGACCCTCAACCAGCTGCTCGTCGAAATGGACGGCTTCGGCGCCAACGAAGGCATCATCATCATGGCCGCCACCAACCGGCCCGATGTGCTGGACCCCGCCCTGCTCCGTCCCGGCCGGTTCGACCGGCAGATCGTGCTCGATCGGCCTGACCTGAAGGGCCGCACCGCGATTTTCAAGGTGCACGCCAAGGGCAAGCCCCTCGATACCGACGTCGACCTCGAAGTTCTCGCCAAGCGCACGCCTGGCTTCACCGGCGCCGACATCGCGAACCTCATGAACGAGGCCGCCCTGCTCGCCGCCCGCCGGCGCAAGAAGAAGATCAGCCACGAAGACCTGGAGGACGCCATCGACCGTGTGATGGCCGGCGGCCCGGAAAAGAAGTCCCGGGTCATCTCCGACAAGGAACGCCGGGTTACCGCCTGGCACGAAGCCGGTCATGCTGTGGTCGGCCACATGCTGGCCTACATGGACCCCCTCCACAAGATTTCCATCATCCCTCGGGGCCGGGCCATGGGCTACACCATGTTCCTCCCGGTGGAAGACCGGTACAACATCACCAAGAGCGAAATCCTCGACCGCATGGCCATGGCCCTGGGCGGCCGGGCCGCCGAGGAGATCACCTTCGGTGAAATCACCAGCGGCGCTTACGACGACATCGAGCGCACCACGGGCATGGCCCGCCGCATGGTCACCGAGTGGGGCATGAGCGACAAGCTCGGCCCGCTCACCTTCGGCGCCAAGCAGGACGAGGTCTTCCTCGGCCGTGACATCGCCCGTCAGCGCAACTACTCCGAAGAGGTCGCCGGCATGATCGACGAAGAGGTCCGCAGCTTCGTTCACGACGCCTACGAGCGGGCCCGCACCATTCTGGTGACACACCGCGACGCCCTCGACAAGCTCTCGCAGGTTCTGCTCGAGAAGGAGTCGCTGGAGGGCAAGGAACTGAACGATCTGCTGGCCAACATGCTGCCGCCCCGCCCCGAGCCCCACGGCGGCGCCCCGACCATCCAGCCCGCGATCTAACCCTCTACGAAGCAGCAAAACCTCGCCATCCCGTTGGGTGGCGAGGTTTTTTCTACCCGGGGTTATCGGCTGGGGGCGGTGGCTGCATGCCCATGCGGCGCTCCAACTCCGCCACCCGCTCTTCCAACGAGGGGCTGCCCGTGCCCGCGCCGCTCAGCAGGGCAGTAGTGGCCTTGAAAGGCAGGCGGGCCAGTCCCTCACCAACGTCGAGCGTCTCCCGCACCACCTCTGCCCACGGCCCCCGGCCGCCCTCCGACGCAACAAAAGCCTGGCGGGCTGCGGTGAACGGAAGTACTGCCAGCTGCTCCGCCAGACCCAGACCTTCCTTGATCGTCTGTCGCAAGGTCGTGTGCCTCCTTTGAGACAGGTGCAGACTAGTGTGTGGCGCCAACGAATCCGGTATTCACATAGAAGGAAACTGTTTGTATGTTGATGAACGCATAGATATATCTACCGATGTGGAAGGGGTGTTGCAGCCGTTGGCGCGTGAGTATCCGGAACATCCACTTCCCTCATGCCACGCCCTCGTCCGGAGTGACGAGCGCATATTGCTGGTGCAGCGCAAACGGCCGCCCTTCGTCGGCTGCTGGAGCCTGCCCGGCGGCGGTGTCGAACTGGGCGAGACCATCGAAGGTGCCGTCGTCCGCGAACTTGCAGAGGAGACGGGGCTTCACGTAAAGGTCACCCGCTTCCTGGGCTATGCCGACGGCATCGAGCATGATGAACAGGGCCGGGTCCGGCGGCATTATGTGATTCTCTACGTCGAGGCAGCCCCAACGGGCGGCGAACTAAAGTCCGGCGACGACGCCGCCGACGCCCGGTGGCTGACCGTGCAGGAGGCCCGCCAACTGCCACTGACCGATTCCGTGGAACGCTGTCTGGCCTGGTCCGGCTTAGGTACCGCTGGCTCGGATTTCTGCCCGGATTTCAATGAGGGGAGATCGACAAATTGAACGAGATGCGGGTGGCCCGCCTGAACGAGCGCGCAAAGGCCCAGGGACTTGAAGCGGTTGTCATTATGCCCGGCCCCAACATGTACTACCTCACCGGCCTGCACATGCACCTGTCGGAGCGGCCGGCCCTGCTTTTCTTCCCAACCGGGCGTGAGCCGTTCGCATTCTGCCCCGCGTTCGAAGCAGAGCGCATGACCACCGGCGCCGGCATCACCAAAGTGTACCCGTGGGGCGAGGAAGAAGGCCCCGCACCGGTGCTGAAGCGTGCGCTCACCGAGCAGGGCATCGGCGGCGGCTTCCTGGGCGTCGAGTACCGCTACATGCGCGTGCTGGAGCGTGAACTGCTGGCCCGGGCCATTGCCGAGAGCCCGTCCGTCATGGGCGGCGCCGCCGAAAAAGGCCTCCGCTACGAAGATGCCGGCCTGATTCTGGCCGACCTGCGTACGGTGAAGGACGACGATGAACTCGCCCGAATGCAGCGGGCGGCCGAAATCGTGGACGCCGGCGTACAGGCCGCCCATAGGTTTATTAAGGCCGGTGTAACGGAGCGCCAGGTGGCCGCTTACATGGAGCAGGAACTGCAGAAACTAGGGGCAGAGCCGCCCTTCGAAATCATGGTCGCGTCGGGCCCCCGCTCTGCCATTCCCCACTCCGCCACCAGCGACCGGGTGCTGCAGGACGGCGAACTGGTCTGGGTCGACTTCGTCTGGCAGTACCACGGCTACACCGGCGATATCACCCGCACGTATCCTGTGGGCCAGGTTTCGGGCAAACTGGCAGAGATCTATCAAACTTGCCTGGAAGCCCAGGCAAAGGCCCGGGCCGAAGCCCGCCCCGGCATGTCCGGCGCCCAAATTGATGCCATCGCCCGCGACTACATCGCCGACCGCGGCTACGGCCAGTACTTCACGCACCGCACCGGGCACGGCCTGGGGCTCGAAGTGCACGAAGAGCCGTACATCGTTGGGTCCAACCACCGCCCCATCGAAGTGGGCAACACCTTTACCATCGAACCCGGCATCTATGTTCCGGGCCTCGGCGGCGTCCGTATCGAGGATGATGTGATCATGGAGGCGCAGGGCGCCCGCACCCTGACCCAGTACCCGCGAGATCTGCTGCGGTAACCGCTACATAAGGAGGCGATTCTGGTTTGACCGAGAGCTTCACCAGGTTCAGCCTGGCCGAAGGGGTCAACCTCCATATTCAGCCGACACGGAAGTTCAAGACGACGGTCATTTACGTCTACTTCCACTTGCCGCTGGCACCGGAAACGGTGACCAGCAACGCCCTGCTGCCCATGGTGCTGGCACGGGCATCGGCTGATTACCCGACGACGGCGGAGTTGTCCCGCCACCTTGATGAGTTGTATGGCGCCTCCTTCGGCATCGATGTGAGCAAGCGCGGCGAAATTCACTCCATCGTCTTCCGCATGGAAGTGCCGAGCGAGCAGCATATCCCCGGGGCCAATGGGCTGCTCCAGCGCGCATTGGAAACGCTGGCGGGTATCATCACGCGGCCGGCGCTGGAGGGCGAAGGCTTCAAGGCCGACTATTTCAAGCAGGAAGCCGAAAACCTAAAGCAGACCATCGAAGGGTTGATCAACAACAAAACCCGCTACGCGATGGTCCGCTGCAACGAAGCGATGTGCAAGGGCGAGCCGTTCTCCCTCTACCGCCTGGGGCGGGTCGATGACCTCAAAACCATCACGCCCCAGAGCCTCCGGCAGCACCACCAGCGGGTGCTGACCACCGCACCGGTCGACATCTTCCTCATTGGCGACTTGGTCTGCGAGGAGACCCGCGACCTGGTGCAGCGCACCCTGGTGCTCCCCGCTGCCGCCCCCGAAGGCCGCACAATGCCGACCACGGCGGTCAAGCGGGAGCCGGGCCGCGCCACCCAGGAGGCCGAAGACCGGCTCGACGTCAACCAGGGCGTCCTGGTCATCGGCATGCGCACCGGCGCCACCATCAAAGATGATGCCGACTACTTCCCCCTGCTGGTCGCCAACGGTGTGCTGGGCGGTTTCCCGCACAGCAAACTGTTCCAGAACGTGCGTGAGAAGCACTCCCTGGCCTACGTGGCCTACTCGGCGGTTGAAACGCTGAAGGGCATCGGTTACATGTACGCCGGCATCGAATTTGAGCACCGGCAGAAGTGCCAGGAGATCATGCTTCAACAGCTCAAAGATCTGCAGGATGGCAACATCGACGACGATGAGTTCGAGACCACCGTCATTTCGCTGATCAACGATGTGCTGGGCGCCGCCGACAACCCGGGCGCCATGGCCGACCTGGCTGTGGATAAGGTCTTTTCGGGCCGCGACATGTCCATCGAGGAGCGGGTGGCGGCCTACAAGGCGGTCACCAAGGAGCAGGTGGCGGCGGTGGCCCGCAAGTTCAACCTTGATACCGTCTATTTCCTGAACAAGGGAGGGGGAGAGTAGCCATGGAGAAGCACTACGACCCCCTTCTCAAAGACACGCTCTTCACCGAGAAGCTGGAGAACGGCCTGACGGTGGCGATTCTCCACAAGCCGGGCTATAAGTCGGCCACGGGCCGCATTGCCACCCATTACGGCTCGATTGATGCAGACTTCGTCGATCCCAAGACCGGCCAGGAGACCCATGTGCCTGATGGTATCGCCCACTTCCTGGAGCACAAGCTCTTCGAAAAAGAGTGGGGCAACGTTTCGGACCGGTTCTCCGAACTGGGTGCCGAGTCGAACGCTTACACGACCTACACCCACACGGAGTACCACTTCAACACCACCCAGAACTTCGACGAGTGCTTCGACCTGCTGCTCGATTACGTCCAGAACCCCTGGTTCACCGACGAGAGTGTGGCCAAGGAGCAGGGCATTATCGAGCAGGAGATCCGTATGTACCTCGACGACCCGGGCTGGCGCTCGAACGCCAACCTGCTTGAGGCGCTCTACGTCAACCATCCCGTCAAAATCGACATCGCCGGCACCGTCGAATCGATTCACAAGATCACCAAAGAGACGCTCTACCTCTGCCACAGCACCTTCTACCACCCGTCCAACATGGTCGTCTTTGTGGCTGGCGATGTGGACCCCGAAAAGGTCATGGCGATGGTAAAGGCCAGCTTCGCCAAGAAGCAGTACGCCAAGCAGGCCGAGATCAAGCGGATTCTGCCCGATGAGCCCGCGACGGTCGCCGAGCGCACCCGCACGCAGAAGTTGGTCGTCAACCAGCCGCTGTTCCGGCTTGGTTTCAAGGATGATAAGGTCGGGCTGACGGGCAAGGAACTGTTGGAGCAGGATCTGCTGACCGCCGTCATTTTGGATGCCATTTGCGGGCGGGCGACGGACCTGTACACGCAGTTGTATGAGGCCGGTCTGATCGACCACCGCTTCGGGTTTGAGTTCAGCCCCGAGGAGTCGTACGCTTACTCTCACTTCGCCGGTCCGACCCGGGACCCCAAGGAGCTGGAGGCCCGTCTGCTTGCCGGCATCGAAGAGGCGCGCAAGAAGGGGCTCGATCCGGCGGCCTTCGACCGGGCGAAGAAGAAGACGGTCGGGCGGCTGGTCGGCATCATGAACGATCTGGACAGCGCGGCCTACATGTACATCGACGGGTTCTTCAAGGGCGTGGGGCTCTTCGATCTGATTCCCGCGGCACAGGGGCTGACCCTGGAGGCGGCCAACGAGCGGCTCCGGGCGCATTTCGACCCGGCACGGACCGCAGTGTCGATCATCTATCCCAAGTAGGCAACAGGGTCCGCCGCTCTGGCGGGCCCTGGTTCTGTCCGCCCCCGGCGGGGTCAGGTCGTTTGGCGGGGAGGCTGAGGCTTATCGATAACGTTTCACATGCGCTCATCGGATCGGCGGTAGTGGCGCTGGCGCCGGCCGACATTCAGCCCGCCGTGGCCTGGGCCGTGCTCATCGCCGCTGAATCGCCGGATTTCGACTTTGTCATCCGCATGATTGGCGGGCCGGTTACCTATCTGAAGCACCACCGCGGCCCCACGCATGGGCTGGCGGCGCTTCCTCTGCACGCGCTGATTATCGCGGGTCTGGTTAACTGGGTGCTGCCCGGCACCGGGTTCTGGCCGCTTCTCTGGTGGGCGCTGGCCGGCGGCCTGTCGCATGTGATCTTCGATTTCGGCAACGACTACGGCACCCAGGGCTACTGGCCGTTCTCCCGGCGGTGGATCGCACTCGATATCATCCCGATTGTCGACGTTTGGCTGCTGGGGACGATCGTTGTTGGTTGGGTTTTGACGGCGGTGGCCGGGGCCGTGCATCGTCAGTCGATCTTTGTCGGCGTCTGGCTGATCATGGCCGCTTATGTAGCCCTGCGCTTCTACCTGCGGCGGCGGGCGTGGCGCCTGGTGGCGGACCGCTACGACATGACCGAGGCCTGCGGCGAGGCGGTGCCCTGCGGCAGCGGGTGGCGGGAAGAGCGGCTGACGGTTCACCCGGTGCTGCTCTCCCTGAACGCCTGGCGCTACGTTGCACAGCGGGAGGGGGAATACCTGACCGGCATGGTCTGGGTGCGCCCCGGCAAGGTGGGCGAGCCGGCTCGGGCCGAGAACATGCAGGACCGGGTGGTGCTGGCATCGCTCAAGGCGCAGACGGTTTCGGCCTTTGCCGACTGGGCGCGCCGGCCCCGGGTGTCGGTGGAGCGGCAGGACCATCTGTATAAAGTCCGGTGGACGGAAATGCGTTATGAGGAAGATGGATATTCGCCCTTTACCGCATACGCATGGTTGGATGATGAACTGAAACTGGTAGATGAGGGGCTGGGGTCGCAGCGACCGGAGAAAGTCGACCGCAACGCCCTGCGGCAGCGCCTGCGTAAGGAGTTGGGCAAGGAAGAGTCATGACGACATCATCAACCCTATTGATCTTTGATGTGGACGGCACCCTGATTTGGACGAAGGCAGGGCGCCGGGCCTTTAACCGCGCCCTGGAGCGGTTTTTCGGCGTGGCGGATGCCGCCGAGGGGATTCCCATGGCGGGCCGGACGGACCTGATTATCTACCGCGATATTTGCGGGCGCTTCGGGCTGGATCCCGGGACCTTCGGCGCGTTCAAGCTTGAGTTCGTTGCGCAGCTGGCCGAGGCGATGAACGCTGACCCCGGGCACGTGCTGCCCGGGGTGGTGGAGTTGCTGGAGGCCTGTGCGCGGGAACCGGGCTACGTGCTGGGGCTGGGCACGGGGAATGTGGAGGAGGGTGCCCGCCTGAAGCTGGCACCGCACGACTTGAACCGGTTCTTCCCGGTCGGCGGCTTTGGTGACGAAGGCGAGACCCGGGACGATGTGATCGCCATGGCGATTCGGCGGGCGGAGGCGCAGGCGGGTTTTGCCTTTGACCGGGTGGTGGTCATCGGGGATACGCCGTTAGATATTGCGTGCGGCAAGGCGAATCGGTGTTTCACCGTGGGTGTGGCGACGGGGTATCATGCGCAGGAGGAGCTGCAGGGCTGCGACGCCGATCTGGTTGTGGCGGATTTTTCGGATGTCGGGTCCGTTTTGGTTGGGTTGCGCGCTATTGGATCGAGAAATAGAACTAGTTAGGCCGGTAGACTATTTGCATCCCAAGTACGGATATCGGTCTAGACCGGGTTTCCTGTATTCTCAAGGTGCAGGCGATAACTTGGGCCGTCCGTTTGGAACCAGGGAACGCACCCTACTTTCGGACAAAGCACTGCAGCACTTTTCCGGACGCCCCAACGGACTGATCTACACAACCCCCCACTTGTTGTAGCTCGGCCGGCCCAAGGTATCTCCCACCGCTCACCCTCCTTTGTTGAAGTTCCTGGCCAACCCCCACTGGTCGGGAACAACCCTCCCCTTTGCCGCAGCCAGCCACCTTCCCCCAAAGGTAGCTGGCCCCTTTTTTTGCCCAAATGGCCGGGGCCACCTGTGTTCGTCTGTGAACGCAGGTGGCCCTTTTTTTGCGATGTATGTTAGCTGTTGAGCAGGCGGTAGCGGTTGAGCTTGAACTGGTAGTACATAAAGCACCCCACGCAGAAGCCGGCGATGGCTACCCCGGCGGCGAGCGCCACGGCCAGGGTCAGGCTCCAGCCTAAGGCGGGCAGGCCGAGCACGAAGGCGACCTGGGCCAGGCCGAGGAGCGTTGTGGCGATGGCGTTGTTGAAGCGCTGGAGGCGGTGATCTTCACGCTCGGCAGTGGGAATCTGCCGGGCGAAAAGGAGCTTGCCGACCTTGAAAATGAGGCTGGCCTTCTGGCCGAAGAGGGTGACGGGGAGCAGAATCAGGAACAGGGCGGTGGTGACCAGGGGCTGCCTGAGCGCCAGGCCGGCCATGATGCCGACCACCAGCGTCCAGCGGTTCAGCTTGACAACGGGCAGTGGAATGTCGGCGCACTCGGCGCCGGTTTGGACCCGGGTTGGTTCAGTCATGCAAGCGCCACCTCCAACTAATGTACAGTAAACAGATCGGATTACTGGCATTGTATTCGCCGCAAGCGGAATGGTCAAGATGGAATTATCTCGCAGGAGGAGCGGCAGACATGACAATTTGTCCATGCCCCGAGCAGCGTTGGTCCTTGCACGATTAGATAGAAGGGAGTGCTCTTTCACAAAGCGCAGGGGATCGGACGCGATCAGGTGAACATCACTTCCTGAAAGACACCCGCACTCATCGCCGTGGTCGGCTCCGACAAGGAGGAACGAACCCATGCCTCGTCATATGCCACAGCAATACGCCACAGCCGTGCCCAAGGAATGGCCTTACTGGGTAGGGGGCATCGCACTGGCCCTGATCAACACCCTCGTTCTGCTGGTGGACGACCGCCCCTGGGGGGTGACCACCACCCTGACCCACGTGGGCAGCCGCGCACTTCAGCTGGTCGACCTACAGCCTGAGCGCTGGACCTACTTCAACCAGGTTGGGCGGGACACACTCCTGACGCAGTTCGGCTGGTGGGACACCAGCCTTTGGCTAAACCTGGGCGTTGTGGCGGGCGCCGCCCTGGCCAGCCTGACTGCCGGGGAGTTTGCCGTTCGCACCGGCCCCCGCCAGTGGCGCAGGCTTCTGCTCTCGCTGTCAGGAGGCGTGCTGATGGGCTATGGTGCCCGGCTGGCCTTGGGTTGCACCGTCGGCGCCCTGGTCGGGGGCGTGGCGTCGTTCAGCCTGCACGGCTGGATCTTCGCGGTGGCTGTCCTGGTGGGCGTGTTGATGGGGATTCGCATCTTCCGGCGTATATTGTGAAGGGGGTATGGCCGTGTCACGGAGAGGACTCCTCGCACTTGTGGCCCCTTCGGTCGTGCTTATGGTGGTGTGGTGGCTCTGGGAACACCGCCCGGAGAGCGCCGTCATGTGGCTGCTAGGAATCGCCCTCGGGGCAATTCTGCAGCGCTCTCGGTACTGCGTGGCGGCAGCTTACCGCGACGCCGTGCTCTTCTTTGACACGGGCATGGCGCGGTCCGTGCTGCTGGCCATAGCGGCTGCCAGCCTCACCTTTGGCTTGGTCAACATCATGCGGGTACCGGCCGGGCAGATGCCACTGGCCGCCCAGCCCCTGACGGTTGGCACGGTTATTGGCCCCGTTCTCTTCGGTATCGGCATGATTCCGGCAGGGGGCTGCGCCGCCAGCACGCTCCTCCGGCTAGGTGAGGGACATTTGCGTTTTCTTTGGACGCTCCTGGGTCTGGTCCTCGGATCACTCCTGGGTGCGTACCATTACGGCTGGTGGACGGAACTGCTCGGCGCAGCCGCCCCAGTCTACTTGCCGGCGGCCGTGGGCTGGCCGGCTGCCGTGCTGCTTCAGACGGGGCTGTTACTGGCCTTTTACTGGCTGATTCGCCGGTGGGAGCGAAAGGGGGCGAGCGCATGAGCCGACTCGTACTGGATCTGGTTGGCGAAATCTGCCCAGTGCCGCTGATGCGCACATCGGAAGCTGTGGCTCGGCTGCCGCCTGGCAGCGAACTGCTGGTAGAAACCGATTACCCCCGAGCCCTGACCAATATCACGCAATGGTGTTTCCGCCACGGTCATCCTTACGAGATACTGGATTTCCGCCGGGGCGTCTACCGGGTGATCATTCAAAAAAACAGCCCGCCCTCAGCATGAGGGCGGGTTTTCTGTTGCCTCCCAGCAGGATGCTAGCTCCTCGGGGGCCGCAATGAACCGAATGAACCGCCGCGCCACGGGCGGCAGGGTCTCCTCCCGATATACCAAATGGAATGGCACGAGCAACCGCATCCAGTCGGGCGTGACATCCCGGTAAAGCCCCCGGCGAAGCTCCCGCTGCACAACCATGCGTGTGCAAACCAGCACGCCGCCGAAGGTCTCCACCGCCAACTTGATGCCGTCCAGCCCTGCGAACTGGCTCATGATGTTCAGTTCCTTTAGCGTCAGGCCCTGTCCGGCGAGCGACTGCTCGATATAGGGCGTCAGGCCGGTCGCGTTTCCCGGCAATCCCAGGGGGGCCAGGCGGAAGGACTCTGCCGTCAGCTTTCCCTTGTCCCACTGTCCCCGGGCTGGGGTGACGCAGATCAGTTCATCGCCCGTGAAACAGCGGCACTTGATGCCGGGCGCCGTCGCAATCGCCTCGGGGACTTCGCCTTCCACGACCGCCAGGTGGACCTGGCGCTGCAGCACCCCCCGAGTCATCTCGGTGGCACCGCCCACATCAAGGTGCAGATTTGCCTTGGGGAAGCGGTCCTTGAACGTCCAGAGGCTGCAGGGCAGGGCGTAGTTGCCGGCAATGGGCGTGGCGCCGATGATGACCTCCCGCTCGTCGGCGTTGGTCAGATCGTCGATTTCCCGCTCCAGGCAGTCGAACTGGCCCAGGATCTGTTTGGCATGGCGGTAGAGTATCTCCCCGGCGGGCGTGGGCATCACGCCGTGGGTGCCGCGCGCCAGCAGGGGAATGCCGAAGTATGCTTCGAGATGCTTGATCTGGTGACTGACCGCCGGCTGCGTCAGGTTGAGCATACGGGCAGCCGTCGTCAATCTGCGTGTTTCCACCACCGTGGCAAACATCTCCAGCAAAAATCGATTCACTTGACTGGCACCGCCTTTATAGTTCAAATGCCTATTACGGTTTGTAATGGCCTATGAAAAACTGTATCCACTTATTTCCATCAAGTTACTGGCGTCACAATCGCCCATTCGAGATAATCAAGGCAGAGAATTCGCTGACGGGTCAGCAATTCCTTGCTCGAAATTGCACGAGGAGGTTTCATCATGCACAAGCGGCTGCGTACCCTGGCTCTCCTGACCGTTCTCATCTCGCTGCTCGCCGGCTGCGGCGGTGCCAAGGAAGAACCCAAGGTTGCAGAAGCGGCCGCTCCTGCCGCCGCCCAGACCTGCCCGGAGTGTCCCAAGGTTGACACGGCTGCCGTCATCAAGGAAGGCATGAAGAGTGCTGCCGCCAACTACTTCAACCCCCTGCCTTCCGATTCCAACAACATCAAGGCGCCCGAGGTGCAGAAGCTGATCGACGCCAAGACCGATTTCCTCGGTGTCGACATCCGGTCGAATGCGGACTATGCAAAGGGCCACCTGTCCGGCTTCATTAACATCCCGTTCGCCGAAGTCGGCAAGAACCTGGACAAGTTCCCGGCCGATAAGCTGATCATCGTCCAGTGCTACACCGGTCAGACTGCCAGCCAGGTGGTTGGCATCCTGCGGATGCAGGGCTACAACGCCAAGAACCTACACTTCGGTTTCCAGGGCGTCACCGAAAACAAGCTGCCGACGGTCCAATAGCGCATGAGCGGGGAAGGGGAGGGCAGCCCTCCCCTCCCTGACTTTGAGAGGTGAATGGCATGAACCGACGTGAGTTTTTGAAGCTGACCGGAACAGCCGGTGCGGTGCTGACCGCTGGGGAACTGGGCGTTCCTGCGCTGGCCCGGGCCGCCGGCAAGGAGTCCGCTGAGCAGCGGATTCCTACGCTCTGCGAAATGTGCACGAGCCGCTGCGGCATCTTTGCGGTGGTGGAGAATGGTAAGGTGACCCGCATTGAAGGGAACCCGGACCACCCGACCAACCTGGGCCGCCCCTGCGCCCGCGGCAACGCCGGCGTGTCGGCCCTGTACGACCCCGACCGGCTGAAGCGGCCAATGAAGCGGGGTGCCGACGGCAAGTTCCAGCCCATCAGTTGGGAGCAGGCGTTTGAGGAGATCGGCGCGAAGCTGACCGAGATCAAGCTAAAGTACGCACCGGAAACGGTCGCCTTTATCGAGTACAACAACCTGAATTCGACGCTGACCAAGCGCTTTATTGAAGCCTACGGCTCGCCCAACCACACCGGCCATGCAGCCAACTGCTTCGCCAACCGGAATGTGGGCTACTCCGCTGTCTTCGGCACGCTGCCCACAGTGGACTACAAGAACGTCAAGTACTACCTGAGCCCCGGCCGGAACCTGCTGGGTGGTATCAAGGTGTATGAAGTGGCCGGGCTGGCCGAGGCAAAGAACCACGGTGCGAAAATCGTGGTGCTCGACCCGCGCTACTCCGAACTGGCGACCTGGGGCGAGTGGCTGCCGATCAAGTCGGCAGGCGATCTGGCCCTTCTGCTGGCCATCGCCAATGTGCTGATCACCGAAAACCTATACAACAAGGAGTGGGTCGCAGCCCACTGCAACGGCCTTGAACAGACCAAGGCCGAAATCGTCCAGTACACGCCCGAATGGCAGGTGCAGCACACCGATATTCCGGCCGAAAAGGTCCGGGAGATCGCCCGAGACATGGCCAAGGCCGCTCCCGCAGCCGTGGTGGACCCGGGCTGGCACGGCGGCAACGGCATGTACTGGAACGGCTTTGAAGCCGCCCGAGCCGGCGCGATCGTCAACGCCCTGCTGGGCAACTGGGGCGCCAAAGGGGGCCTGAAAGGCTCGCCCAAGGTCGCACTGGGTACCATTGATACTCCGCCGGAAGGTGCCGTGGTCGACAGCGGCGGCGGTGGCTGAGCGGCCAGCGGAGCCCCGGCAGGTGCCGGGCCATGGACCCCGTACCCCACGCCCCAAGGCGGACGCTACGACGGCATGGGCATTGAACTGCCCCTCAGCCTCGGTTCGATTCAGGCCCTCCCCCTGGTGGTGGAGAGCGGAAAGCCCTATCCGCTGAAGGCAGGCATCTTCTTCCGAATCAATCCGATCAAGTCCTCCGGCGACTCGGCCCGCTGGATACGCGCACTGCAGAAGCTCGAACTAGTGGTCGCCATTGATACGCAGATGAGCGAGACCGCCATGTACGCGCACTACATTTTGCCGGAGTCCCACTACCTGGAGCGCATGGACGTCATCTCAGTGACGGGCGACACCGTTGCCGTCCGTCAGCCCGTGGTCCAGCGGCTGTATGACACCAAGTCCGGCTATGAGATCATTCAGGGCCTGGCAAAGGCAGCCGGCGTGGGTGAGTACTTCAACTTTACCATCGAAGAGTTCAACCGGGCCCAACTCGGGCCGACGGGCTGGACGCTCGATGTACTGAAGGAGAAGGGAGCGCTCAAGGTCGCAACGGCGACGCCGCCCGACTACAGCGTGCTCCCCACCCAGTCAGGCAAGGCAGAACTGGTACATGAGGGGTTTGCCAAATCCGGCGGCACGAAGGTGGTTGGCTGGGTGGCGCCCAAGACCCAGCCTGAAGGCGACCGACTTCGCCTGCTCCACGGTCACCAGGCCGTCCACTCCAACGGCTACACCCAGAACGTGCCCGCGCTGTTCGCCCGCATGCCCGAGAACGAGCTCTGGATCCATCCCTCGGCTGCCAAGGCCCGGGCCATCAAGCACGGCGATTACGTGGAGGTGGCCAACGAACTCGGCAGGGAACACCTGAAGGCGAAGGTGACCGAAGGCATCCGGCCCGACTGCGTTTGGATGTGCCACGGCTTCGGGACCATGGTCCCAGAGCAGCACCTTGCCTACAAGAAGGGCGCCAACGACGGCGCACTCTATCCGATTCTCATCACCCCGGTCACGGGCGCCCTGGGCCAGGGCGACGTGACCGTGACGGTGCGGAAGGCAGGTGCATAGCCGATGACAAGATATGCCTACTACATCGACCTGTCCATCTGCGCTGGGTGCGAGTCTTGCACTGTCGCCTGCCAGAACAAGAACGGGCTGGCCCCTGAACTGGCCTACACCAAGGTCCACAGGTTCGAGACCGGCACCTTCCCGAACCTGAAGTCGAGCTTCGTGGCGGGCCAGTGCTTCCATTGCGATGAGCCGGCCTGTGCCGCAGCCTGTCCGACCGGTGCGACCTACAAGACCGATGAGGGTCCGGTGCTGGTCAATGAAGCACAGTGCATCGGGTGCAAGTACTGCATGGTCGCCTGCCCCTACGATGCCCGGGTCTTCGACGAGGAGATGGGCGCCGCCCGCAAGTGCACCGAGTGTGCCGACCGCCTGGCCTCCGGACGGAAGCCGGCTTGTGTGGAGACGTGCCTGACGGGCGCACGCGTTATCGGCGACCTGGATGACCCCAAGAGCCCCATTCATGCGCTGATCACGCAGCCGGACACGGTGCAGATGGCCGGTGCAGGCTTCTACTTCCGCCTGCCCGAAGGCATTGCGAAGGAGGCGCTGCCGGAAGCGCGGGGCACGGGTGTCGTCTACGCCTGGCAGTCGATCCTCCAGCCGCTGGGGCAGCTTCTGATGGGCGGAGCGGCGGCAGCCCTGCTTGCCAGCGCCGCGGCATTTGCCGTCAAGTCGGTCAGAGGAGGGGGGACTGAGCATGGTCACGACTAGGGCTGGGGCCTACCGCCGGCAGGGAGAGCGGGTCTTCCGCTTTGTGCTGGCCGAGCGGGCTGCCCACTGGTTCCATGCGATCTCGTTCCTGGTGCTGCTCGCGACGGGGCTGGCCCTGGTGGTCCGGGGCGCGGCGGCCTTCCTGGGCGGCGATGTGATGCGGACGTTCGGTCTGACGCACCGGATTGTGGCGGTGATCTTCACCGTGGTTGCTGTGCCGGTGCTGATGCTGGGCGCCCGGAAGAGCACAGGCGAGTGGGTACGGAGCGCTTTCCGGTTCGACCGGGACGACTTCCGATTCCTGGCCGGCTTCCCGAAGGACTTCTTTGGGGTCAAGGTCACGCTGCCCGACCAGGGGCGGTTTAACGCCGGCGAGAAGATCAACTCGATCTTCCAGATCATCGGTTGGTTCGTGATGGTGGTAACGGGGTGGATGCTGGT
The DNA here is from genome assembly GCA_029239785.1 of Symbiobacteriaceae bacterium. Lineage (GTDB taxonomy): Bacteria > Bacillota > Sulfobacillia > Symbiobacteriales > Symbiobacteriaceae > JARBUG01. The sequence continues at coordinate 42,783 of JARBUG010000011.1, forward strand.
CTGGAAGGATGCCCTGCCCCGGGATCTGGCCCGGTGGACCCTGGCGACGCACTCCTTCACGGCACTTTTCCTGGGCGCCGTAGTGCTCGGGCACATCTACCTCGCGTCGATCCACCCGCACGCCCGGCCTGGATTCACCGGCATGACTTCCGGCTGGGTGCCAGCCTGGTGGGCCCAGGGCCATTATCGGAAGTGGTACAACAAGCTGCCGGGAGAATAAGGCAGGCAGGCACGGTTCTGAGAGAGGGGCGGGAAACCGCCCCTTTTTCAATTTCCGTGGCAGCCGACACTTGCGCCCTTTCACTTTAGTAAAGCATCAGCTTAGTCGTTTGCAGCCCCACCCCGGGCATTCCTATAATGGGACTGGAAACCATCCGCAGCCTCGTGTTGAGGCGGGGAGGAATTGCGCGTGCAAACAGTAGAACTCGGCGGTCATCTGACCCTGGACCACGTGGTCGCAGTCGCCCGGCGCGGGGCGCCCGTCGTCTTGGGACCACAGGCCCGCCAGGCCGTGGAACGGGCCCGGGCCATGGTCGAAGAGTTGGTCGCGGCTCGGCGCCCTGTTTACGGAATTACAACAGGGTTCGGGAAGTTCAGCGACGTATTTATCTCACCGGACGAAACAGAGACGCTCCAGCGTAACCTCATCATGAGCCACGCCTGCGGCGTCGGCGACCCGCTCGAAGAAGCGGTCGTCCGCGCCATGATGCTCCTGCGCGCCCACGCCCTCTCGCAGGGCCACTCCGGCATCAAACCTGAGACCCTCGACCTGCTGGTGGGCATGCTGAATGCGGGCGTGCATCCCGTGGTGCCTGAGCAGGGCTCCCTCGGCGCCAGCGGCGACCTCGCCCCGCTCTCCCACATGTGCTTGCCGCTGATGGGCATGGGGGAAGCCTACTACAAAGGCGAGCGTCTGCCCGCGGCCGAGGCCCTGCAAAAAGCGGGTCTGCAGCCGGTCCACCTCTCCAGCAAGGAAGGCCTCGCGCTCATCAACGGCACCCAATGCATGACCGGCATCGGGTCGCTCACCATCGACACCGCCCTCAACCTGCTCAAGGTCGCCGACATCGCCTCGGCCCTGACCGGCGAGGCCCTGGGCGCCATACCCGCGGCCTGGGACCCCAGAATCCAAGCGCTCAGAAGACAGCCCGGCCAAGTCACCGCCGCCGAAAACATGCGGCGCCTGGTTGACCGCAGCCGCCTCACCACGGCGCCCGGCGAAATCCGCACGCAGGACGCCTACACCCTGCGCTGCATCCCCCAGGTGCACGGCGCCAGCCGCCAGGCCCTGGCCCACGTGGCCGAGGTCGTCGGCAACGAAATCAACGCCGTCACCGACAACCCGCTCCTCTTCCCTGAAGATGGCGACGTCATCTCCGGCGGCAACTTCCACGGCCAGCCTGTGGCCCTGGCCATGGACTACATGGCCATCGCCCTGGCCGAACTGGCCGACATCAGCGAGCGGCGCATCGAGCGTCTGGTCAACCCGGCGCTCTCGGGCCTGCCCGCCTTCCTCACCAAGCACGGCGGCCTCAACTCGGGCTTCATGATCCCGCAGTACACCGCCGCGTCCCTAGTCAGCGAAAACAAAGTCCTGGCCCACCCGGCCAGCGTCGATTCGATTCCCTCCAGCGCCAACCAGGAAGATCACGTCTCCATGGGAACGACGGGCGCCCGCAAAGCCCGCAAAATCATGGCGAATGTGATCCGCGTCCTCGCGATTGAGCTGATGTGCGCCGCCCAGGGCTGCGAGTTCGTCGGCCCCGACGGCCTGGGCGCCGGCACCGCCGCCGCCTACAAGGCGATCCGGCAGCGGGTTCCCGCCCTGCAGGAGGACCGCATCCTCTATCCGGATATCGAGGTGTGCGCGGACCTGATCCGCAGCGGAGAGCTCGTCAAGGCAGTAGAGGCGGCCATCGGGCCGCTGGCATAACCGGTCGCATTCACAGGAGGTATGGCTATGGCTCGCGAGGTTCGTGCCCCCCGCGGCACCGAGCTTTCCTGCAAGGGCTGGCAGCAGGAAGCTGCACTGCGCATGCTCATGAATAACCTCGACCCCGAGGTGGCCGAGCGCCCCGCAGACCTGGTCGTCTACGGTGGCAGCGGCAAGGCGGCCCGCAACTGGGAAGCCTTCGACGCGATCGTAAAGGCCCTGAAGAGCCTGGAGAACGACGAGACCCTGCTCGTCCAGTCTGGCAAGCCCGTCGCCGTTTTCAAGACGACGACCAACTCGCCCCGGGTCCTGATCGCCAACTCCAACCTCGTCGGCCACTGGGCCAACTGGGAACACTTCTGGGAGCTGGAGAAGAAGGGCCTGATGATGTACGGCCAGATGACGGCCGGTTCCTGGATTTACATCGGCACGCAGGGCATTCTGCAGGGTACATACGAGACCTTCGCCGAAGCTGCCCGCCAGAAGTTCGGCGGCACCCTGAAGGGCCGTCTGACGCTGACCGCCGGCCTCGGCGGCATGGGCGGCGCCCAGCCCCTGGCCGTCACCATGAACGAGGGCGTCGCCATCGTCGTGGAGGTGGATGAGTCCCGCATCCAGCGGCGCATTGACCATCGCTACGTCGATAAAATGGCCCGCACGCTTGATGAGGCGCTTGCGATGGCGCGCGAGGCTCAAAAGAACGGCCAGCCGCTCTCCATCGGCCTCCTCGGCAACGCCGCCGAAGTTTTCCCCGAGTTCGTGAGGCGCGGCATCATCCCCGATGCGGTGACCGACCAGACCAGCGCCCACGACCCGCTCAACGGCTACGTGCCCGCCGGCATGAGCTACGAGGCCGCGCTGGACCTGCGCAAGTCGGACCCGCAGGCGTATATTGCGAAGGCGAAGGCCTCCATGGTCGCCCACGTGCAGGCGATGCTCGACCTGCAGAAGGCCGGCGCCGTCACCTTCGACTACGGCAACAACATCCGCCAGGTCGCCTATAACGAAGGCCTCAAGGAAGCCTTCGCTTTCCCGGGCTTCGTGCCCGCCTTCATCCGGCCGCTCTTCTGCGAGGGCAAGGGCCCGTTCCGCTGGGCGGCGCTCTCCGGCGACCCCGAGGACATCTACAAGACCGACAAGGCGATCATGGAGCTCTTCCCGGAAGATGCGGCCCTGCACCGCTGGCTCCACATGGCCAAGGAGCGGATCCACTTCCAGGGCCTGCCCTCCCGCATTTGCTGGCTTGGCTACGGCGAGCGGGTGAAGGCCGGTCTCAAGTTCAACGAAATGGTCGCCAGCGGCGAACTGAAAGCGCCCATCGTCATCGGGCGTGATCATCTGGATGCCGGTTCGGTCGCCAGCCCCAACCGGGAAACTGAAGGCATGATTGACGGCTCCGATGCCGTGGCCGACTGGCCGCTGCTGAACGCCCTGGTCAACACGGCGGCCGGCGCCACCTGGGTGAGCCTGCACCATGGCGGCGGCGTGGGCATCGGCTACAGCCAGCACGCCGGCATGGTCGTCGTCGCCGACGGCACCGCCGATGCGCACGGGCGCCTGGAGCGGGTCCTGACCACCGACCCCGGCATGGGCGTGGTCCGCCACGTGGACGCCGGGTACGACAAGGCCGTCCGCATTGCGAAGGAGCGCGGGGTTCGCATCCCGATGATGGAATGACAAACTATAACTTTGACCGAGTGGCAGCGCAGTACGACGCCACCCGGGCCTTCCCGCCCGCGGTGAAGGAGCGCATCTGCACGTGGGTGCTCTCCCGGCTGCCGAAGGACCCCGCCATCACGGAGATTGGCGTGGGAACGGGCCGGATCGCGGTTCCGTTTATCGAGCGCGGCGTACGCTATAGCGGGTTTGACATCTCGCAATCCATGCTCGACCTCCTCAAAGCGAAGGTCGGTGACCGGCCCAACGCAAACCTTGCGATCGCCGACATCACCCAACCACTGCCCCTGCCCGAGCAGAGCCAGGATGCCGTCATCGCCGTCCAGATCCTCCATCTGGTCGATGCGACCAAGGCGCTGGAGCAGGTCCGCCGGGTGCTAAAGCCCCACGGCGCCCTGATCTGGGGCTGGATCGAGCATGGTGCGCAGGCGCCCAACAGCCGGATTCGCCCGCAGTTCAAGGCCTTCGTGCAGGAGGCGGGTGGCGCGTTCCGGACCGACTACAACCAGCAGCCCGCACGGGACCTGCTGGCCCAGTGGGGCGCCCGGGCCGCCCACCACACGGTGGCCGTCTGGCAGGGGCAGGAAACGCCCCGGCAGGCCATCGAACCGATGGGCCAGAAAGTCATGTCATCGACCTGGGACATTCCGGATGAGATCCTCGCCAAGGCCGCGGCCAAAACCGAGGCGTGGGCCGAAGCAGAGTATGGTGATCTCGACCGCCCACTTGGCTATGAACTAAGCTTTGGTGTCGACTGGTATCAGTTCTAGGGGGTAAACCATCTCATGGACCGGAACGCTGTAGTAGAATGCATTCCCAACTTTAGCGAGGGGCGCCGCCCCGAAGTCATCGAAGCGATTATCGAAGCGATTCGGGCCTGTGGCGTCACCATGATGGGCGCCGCCCCGGATGCCGACCACAACCGGGTCGTCGTCACCTTCGTCGGCAACCCCGAGGCCGTCAAGCGGGCCGCCGTCCGCGGCGCCGAAGTGGCCAGCAAGCTGATCGACCTGACCACCCACAAGGGCAACCATCCCCGCATGGGCGCCGTCGACGTCATCCCCTTCGTGCCCATCTCCGGCTGCGACATGAAGGACTGCGTGGCACTTGCCAGGGAAGTGGGCGAGGAGATCGGCACCACCCTGAACATTCCCGTCTTCCTCTATGAAGAGGCCGCCACCCGCCCCGACCGCAAGAACCTGGCCGACGTCCGCCGCGGCGAGTTCGAAGGCCTGCGGGAGCGCATCGGCACCGATTCGGCCCGGGTGCCGGACTATGGCCCCAACGCCATCCACCCCACCGCCGGCTGCATCGCCGTGGGCGCCCGCATGCCACTGGTCGCCTTCAACGTCAACCTCGGCACGTCGGACGTGGAAGTCGCCAAGAAGATCGCCAAGGCGATTCGCGGCTCCAGCGGCGGCCTGGTGGGCTGCAAGGCGCTGGGCATTACCCTGGCCGACCCGAACCGGGTCCAGGTCACCATGAATATGGTCAATTACAAGGACACGCCGCTCCACCGGGCCTTCGAGCTGATTCGCATCGAAGCCGAGCGGTACGGTGTGCCGATTGTCGGGTCCGAAATCGTCGGCCTCGTGCCGATGGATGCCTTGATTGGCGTCGCCCGGCACTATCTGCGGCTGGAAGGGTTCAAGTCCGATCAGGTCCTCGAAAAGCGGCTGATGGGGTGATAACCGGTGGATGTTCGTCCCCACGCACAGTGGCAGACTGATGTGAGACCGCCTGAGGCGCTGGTCCCCGAGGCTGACCTGCTGATCATCAACGCCGGCGAGCTGGTCACCATGGCCGGCGGGCCCCGGAAGGGCGCCCGCATGAAAGAGGTCGGCGTGATCAAGAACGGCGCCCTGGCGGCGTATCAGGGGAACATTTTTGATGTGGGATCGACCGAGGAGGTCCTGGCCCGGGTGCAGACCGGGCCGACCACCCGCGTGGTCGATGCCCGCGGCCGGGCCGTCATTCCGGGCTTTGTCGACCCGCACACCCACCTGTGCTTTGCCGGCGACCGGGCTGACGAGTTCGCCCTCCGCCTGCAGGGGGCCACGTACACCGAAATCGCTGCCCGGGGCGGCGGCATCATGTCGACGGTGAAGGCGACCCGCCAGGCCACCGAGCCCGCCCTGCTCGACCTGGGCCTGAGGCGTCTCGACGCCATCGCCCTCACTGGCACCACCACCGTCGAAGTCAAGTCCGGCTACGGCCTGACCGTCCCCGACGAAATCAAGATGCTTCGTGCGATCAAAGGGATGGCCGAGCGCCACCCTCTCGACATCGTGCCGACCTTCATGGGCGCCCACGAGCTGGCGCCCGAGTTCAAGCAGGACCGCGAAGCCTACATCCGCCTCATCTGCGAGGAGATGCTCCCGCTGGTCGTGGCCGAAAAGGGCCTTGCCGCCTTCAACGACGTCTTCACCGAAAAAGGCGTCTTCACGGTGGAGGAGTCCCGGCGGATTCTCCAGCGGGGCAAGCAGCTTGGCCTGCGCCCCAAGGTCCACGCCGACGAACTCTCCGACCTGGGCGGCGCCGCCCTGGCGGCGGAGGTCGGGGCCGTCAGCGCCGACCACCTGCTCTTCGCCAGCGAAGAGAACCTGGCGGCCATGGCGAAGGCCGGCACCGTGGCGGTCTGCCTGCCCGGCACTGCGTTCTGCCTCATGAACGTGCCCTACGCCAACGCCCGCAAAATGATCGATGTCGGCTGCTTCGTCGCCATCGCCTCCGACTTCAACCCCGGCTCCTGCCCGGCCTATTCGATCCCCTTCATCATCACGCTGGCCTGCATGCACATGAAGCTCGACCCCAGCGAGGCGCTGGCCGCCGCCACCATCAACGCCGCCTTGGCGATCGGGGTGGAGGAGCGGGTCGGCAGCCTGGAAATCGGCAAGCAGGCGGACGTCGTCATTCTCGACGCCCCCACCCATCGCCACATTCCGTACAAGATGGGCCAGGGCTGCGTCGCCACGGTGATCAAGCGGGGACGCCTGCTGGTCGATCAGGGACGCTTACTGCAGCGCGGCGGCCGTTAAGGTCGCCGCTATCACAGCTTGGAGGTACATACCGACATGTCTACCGCCGACCAGAAAATCGTCGATTTCTGCACGCAGATCTCCGCCGGCACCCCCACGCCCGGGGGCGGGGCCGCCGCCGCCGTGGCCGGGGCGATGGGCGCCTCGCTGGTGGCCATGGTCGCCGGGCTGACCGCCGGCCGTGAAAAGTTCGCCGCCGTCAACGACGAAATGGTCTCCCTTCAGGAGATGGGCCTCCGGGAAGCCCAGTCCTTCCTGGGCTGCGCCGATGCCGACGCCGAGGCCTTCAACCAGGTCATGGCCGGCTTCGCCCTCCCCAAGGGCACTGATGAGGAGAAGGCCGCCCGCAAGGAGGCCGTCCAGACCGGGTACAAGGCCGCGACCCTCTCACCGCTCGATACGATGAAGCACGCCGTCGTCGTGATGCGGGGCGCCCTGGCCGCCGCCAGCAAGGGCAACCCCAACGCCCTCAGCGACGGATACGTCGGCTTCCTCATGGCCAACGCCGCCTTCGAAGGCGCCCTCTGGAACGTCTGCATCAACCTGCCGAGCCTCAAAGACGAGGCCTTTAAGGAATCGATTCTCTCCGATGTCGCCCGCCTGCGGGCCGATCAGAAGGAGATCGCCGATGCGATGGTCGCCCTCACGCCCGACCCTGTGCAGCGGTTTACAGCACCAAAATAATCCTTTCCCATTTCTTTCGACTGTGGGAAAATCAATACTGCCACTCACATGGAATTGCAGGAGGTAACACACTTGAAAAGCGACATCGAAATTGCCCAGTCAGCCCAAATGGCGCCGATCGTTGACGTGGCGAAGCAGCTCGGTCTCGAACCGGACGACCTGGAACTGTACGGCAAGTACAAGGCCAAGATTGCCGCCCATGTGTGGGATCGCGTGAAGGACCGCCCGGACGCCAAGCTGATCCTGGTCACCGCCATCAGCCCCACCCCCGCAGGTGAGGGCAAGACGACGACCTCGGTCGGCATCGGCCAGGCGATGAAGCACATCAACAAGAAGGCGATTATCGCCCTGCGTGAACCCTCCCTCGGCCCGGCCTTTGGTGTGAAGGGCGGCGCCGCCGGCGGCGGCTATGCGCAGGTCGTCCCCATGGAAGATATCAACCTGCACTTTACGGGCGACTTCCACGCCATCACCTCCGCCAACAACCTGCTGTCGGCCCTGATCGACAACCACCTCCAGCAGGGCAACAAGCTGAACCTCGACCCCCGCCAGATCACCTTCAAGCGGGTCATGGACATGAACGACCGCGCCCTGCGCGACATCATGATCGGCATGGGCGGCAAGACCAACGGCGTGCCCCGTGAAGAGGAGTTCATGATCACCCCCGCCTCCGAGATCATGGCGACGCTCTGCCTCTCCAAGGACCTGATGGACCTCAAGGAGCGCTGCGGCAACATCATCGTGGGCTACACCTACGAGGGCACCCCGGTCCGGGCCCGCCAGCTCAACGCCCAGGGCGCCATGGCCGTGGTCCTGAAGGATGCCATCAAGCCGAACCTCGTCCAGACCCTCGAACATACCCCGGCCATCGTCCACGGCGGCCCGTTCGCCAACATCGCCCACGGCTGCAACACCGTGGCCGCGACCCGGTACGCCCTGAAGCTGGCCGATTACGTCATCACCGAGGCCGGCTTCGGCGCCGACCTGGGCGCTGAGAAGTTCATCGACATCAAGTGCCGCCTGGCCGGCCTGAAGCCCTCGGCCGTGGTGCTGGTCGCCACGATCCGTTCGCTGAAGATGCACGGCGGCGTCGCGAAGGACGCCTTGACGGTTGAGAACCTGGACGCCCTGCGGGCCGGCGCCGCCAACATGCAGCGCCACCTGCGCAACGTCACCCAGGTCTACGGCCTGCCCTGCGTGGTCGCCATCAACCGGTTCCCGGCCGATACCCCGGCCGAAATCGAGCTGATCAAGCAGCTGGCGGAGGAAGCCGGCGGCAAGGCGATTCTGGCCGAGCACTTCGTCAAGGGCGGCGAGGGCGCCGTCGAGCTGGCGAAGCACGTGGTCGAGCTGTGCGAGCAGCCCAACAACTTCAGCTTCGTCTACGACGATGCCGACTCCCTGAAGACCAAGATCGAGAAGATCGCCACCCGGGTCTACGGCGCGGATGGCGTGGACTTCAGCAAGGAAGCTGAGCGGATGCTCCGGAAGCTGGGTAAGGAAGGCTTTGCGACCGCCCCGGTCTGCATCGCCAAGACTCAGTATTCCTTCTCGGATGATGCGAAGCTGCTGGGCGCCCCCACGGGCTGGCGGCTGACGGTCCGTGAAGTCCGGCCTTCGGCCGGCGCCGGGTTCATCGTGGCCATCACCGGTGAGGTCATGACGATGCCGGGCCTGCCGCCGGTGCCGGCTGCTGAGCACATCGATATCGACGAGAAGGGGACCATCGTGGGCCTGTTCTAGTTGGGGGATAGCGGAATGATGAAGGGCGCCCTTCCTGCTGCGTGCAGGGAGGGCGCCCTGTAGTCACCTTATCTCCCACCTGGGTGTAGCGGAGCATCTTCCGTAATCAATGGGGCAAAGCTGGGGTGGCTAATGTGAATGTACATTCGAGCAGTCGGATGGGTGCGAATTAGCACGCGATATTGGTCGCGACGTCATTCGATGCGGAATTAGGAAGGATTTAGTCTGCGCAAGTCGGAATATATCGAAGCGCGGTTGTTTTGTGGTATGGATAGAGCTAGGGGGCACAATTGGCCGGTCTCTGCTATAGGCCTCCAGTTTTTCAATCACGTGGTGGAACGATGTAGGTTTGTATCCGAAGGAAGGGTGAAAGTGTAACTCATGACAGCAAATGAACGTGCGATCACAAACAGATTCACTGAAGCTCAGGACCGGCTGGTACTACAGGCGGCTGACCTATCACTGGAAACCATTGCAGCTATGGTTGACAAAGAGTCGATTGACATTGAACCTGAGTTCCAGCGGCGCGAACGCTGGAGCCCGGACCAACAATCCGCACTAATCGAGTCCTTCTTGCTCAACGTTCCGGTGCCTCCCGTTTACCTGGCCGAAGATGATTTCGGCACATACTCTGTTATTGACGGTAAGCAGAGGATAACAACAATTCGGGATTTCATGCGAAATGATCTGGTGCTGGGTTCGCTAGAAGCTTTCCCCGACATCACAGGGATGCGATTCCGCGATCTGCCGAGACCTTTGCGAAATGCCCTCGAGGTAAGGCCGTACCTTCGGGTAGTTACGTTGCTTAAACAATCAGATCCGAAGTTGAAGTACGAGGTGTTCACTCGTCTTAACAGGGGTGGCCAGCCACTAAACGCACAGGAAATCCGGAATGTTGCGTTTCGAGGTGGCCTGAATGACCTCATCTATAAGCTGGCCGAAAACGAGTTCCTTTGCCAGCAACTCAAGATACGAAACCTGAACGCACCGGCATACCGAGAAATGTATGACGCCGAGTATGTTTTGCGTTTCCTGACCCTTCACGCCACGTGGCAAAAGTTCACTGGAAGCCTGCGGAAATCCATGGACGAGTTTATGAGCGAGAACCGGGAACCAAGCGATGAGCGCTTGGAAGAGCTTCGCAGCAAGTTCGAGCATAGCATCACGGCTTGCCGTCGAATTTGGGATGAACTTGCTTTTAAGCGGCCGACAAGTGATGCCTGGCGGCATCAGATGCTCGCCGGAATGTATGATGCGCAGATGTTGGCAGTGGCTGACCTACCAGCAGACCGGGTTGACAGACTCGCTAATCATTCGGATGAAGTAATAGAACGAACCCGAAAGTTGTTCACTGAGGACCCTGAGTTCGAGGAGTCTGTTCGGCGGGCGACTAACACCCCTTCTCGCATTGTGTATCGGATAACAACAATGCGTGAGCTCCTTGAATCCATAGGATAAAGGAGCAAGACATGTCTACAGCACGAAGTAATTTCCTTCAGCGGATAAAGGCATTCAAGGTTGCGCTAGACGAGCCCGCCTTAATTTCGCAGGCTCCGACTTGTATCGATCATAACAACACAGCACGTTTGCTCCGCAACGGCCTTGCAGTTGTGGGTTTTGCCTTGTTGGAGGACTTTCTAAAGTCGAGACTGAATGAAGTATTGAGTCGTGTTGGCAATTCCCATATTCCTTTTGATGAGTTACCCGACGCTCTCAAGGAAGCGGCTGTTGTCGGTGCCCTAAGGGCTCTTGCCTATCAAGGCGACATGAGAAAACGCCAAGGAGACGACTATCTGTCCTATATCCAGGAACACAGCCAATTCATTGCGAGCACTTCCTCGGCTGCCTATCAGGTTTCTGGTATCTCCCTTGGATGGGAACGGCCCAATCTCAACGATGCCGACGTGAAAGAAGTCCTGCGGGTGTTTAAGGTCAAGGATGGGTGGGGTAACATCGACAGGCTTGCATCGCGGGTTGGTTTGGCATCCCCGTCGCTTAAAGATGCATTCAGGCAGGCGGCTCTGCGCCGTCACAAGGCTGCACACTCCGCCAGCGCTGATACCGAAATAACCCATTTGAAGTCATTCGTCCCGCAGGCTTTGGGCGTTGCTTTGGCATTTGATTCTTTGGTTTCGAAGAGTTTGCACCAGCTGCTAATTCGGGACGCAACATTTCTCAGCGAGCCCGGCGAGACAAAAGATACGGATGTTACGATTAGGTTCCTAGAACGTGATGGGACTGACTGGCGGGAAATTAAGGAGCGTAGTGCTCGTGCAGTTAGAAGGAATACAGACCTTGCTCAGCTAACCGCGGAATGCCTGGCCCGTCCGGACGCCCAGAACGACGTAGTGGTCGTGCGTGACGCGAGCCGCCAACCTGTCGATTGGTACATCCAAAGTGTTGTTTGATGAACACCATGCGCCGGCAGTGTATGTTATCGAAGCGATGGGTCGCTGGGTGGATCTCGGCGACCCGACATCATCTAAAGGTAGACGGGTCTAGAGCTGAGTAGAAGCAGAGAAATTGATAGAGTGAGCTTATAGATCGGCCACTGTCACCAAGGTCAGTGCTTGCTGGGCAGTGATATCCTTCCTCATAAAGTGGATGCCCTATCGGTGGGGTCTGCAATGGAATGACTCTGAGAGGGGGGCGTTCTGCTGAGGCATTAGGGCGATATAACGTTGGTGGAAACCAAAAAGGGTCAATGGGACTCCTCGGGTCAACCGGAACGTTGTTAGTGCCAAGGCAGACATCGCACCACTTCTATCGACCTCTCTCCCAAAAGGGCATGAGAGAGACCGGGGGAATGCCCATGTCGCTCGTTGAAACCCTGCGAAGAGGCTTTTTTCCAAAGGAGATGCCTCGACCATTTGTTACTGATTCATTTGCTGTACTAATGACTACAACTTCTGCGTTGCCAGTCGACTTTGGCCAGACTGCCACAAAGGGAGCCAAACTGCCGACTGCTAAGGCTGGAAGGTATTCACACGCCCGTGGAGGTCTGTTACGGCGCTCATTGAGCATATGCAACCCCTTGCATTACTTCTTACTCTGCAAAGAAATGTTACAGAACTGGGCAACCATCAGCCCGCGGGTGGCCGGTACGTCATTGTCAGCAACGACCCCTGAATTCAAAAGGGTCGGCCGCGCCATCAACGGTAAGTGGCCGCAAGGGGCGCGTCCAATCCTAGCCCAAGATAGTCGATTGGGAAGGCGATATATCCTACAGACCGACATTAACCGCTTTTACCACAGCATATATACACACTCAATTCCTTGGGCGTTGCATACAAAGGCAATTGCCAAGGCGAACCGAACTTATGGACTCCTAGGAAATAAGCTGGACTACTGGGTCCGCATGGGGCAGGATCAGCAAACAGTTGGAATACCAATCGGACCAGATACGTCCCTTGTTCTTGCCGAGATGATAATGCAGCGTTGCGACGAGATGTTACTATCGAAGCTGCCCGGCCTTAAGGGTTATCGCTTCATCGATGACTATGAACTCAGCTTCCAAACGCGCACTGAAGCAGAAGACGCTTTTCACGTCCTCGAGGATTGCCTCTCTGATTTCGAACTCGCGCTGAACCCCAAGAAGACCGGGGTTCTGGAACTACCGATGCCCCTCGAAGCTCCCTGGGCCGTACAGTTGAAGCTGATTGATTTTCGCAACACAAGATCTGGACAAGCTGCAGATCTGGCACGATACTTCGACCTAGCCTATGCCCTCCATGCCCAGTATCCAGATGCTTCAGTACTCCAGTTTGCCATCGCACGGTTGAGGCCAATCCAAATACACCCCGGAAACTGGGCGTTGTTCCAAAAACTCCTCCT
>JARBUG010000140.1 GCA_029239785.1 Symbiobacteriaceae bacterium
CAGACGATCGGGTACAGCACCAGGCCCACCAGGGCCAGCGGCCAGCAAAGCACAAACAGAATGGCCCAGAGCGCACAACCCATGGAGCGTCACTCCCGTAGTATTTTCACTACGGATGACGCATGGAAGGTACTGAAAGGTTCACGGGTACCTCACTTCAGATGCAGGGCTTGATCGGCCCAGGCGGCATCGAGGCCAACCTGTGCAAACAGGTCCAACGGCGCCATGGTGTGCCCGCCCTCCAGATAGGGCGCGGCCGTGAGCTGTGCGCTTTCGGCGCTGATGCTGCCGATGCGGATGGTGGTGGAGCGGTCTCCGAGTGTCACCCGTACGGCCCATAGCTCCTGGTCCCATGCGACCGTGCCGCCGGCTGCCTCAATGACTGCCCGCAGGGGCAGCATGACGGAGCCGTTCTTCGTGGCAGCGGGCACCGGCAGGGCTGCAGCCTTGCCTTGGACAAGCACCTGTTCCAGGTCGACCTGCAGGTCCTTGACGGCGAAGGTGGGGGGACCTTTTGTCCGCCAGACGACCGCCCCGGCGGCCTGGACCCGGGCGCCGTCCAGGGCCTGCAACTGACCTTCCAGCCCCCGGATTGTGAACCCTTCCAGCTCGTACCGCCCGTCTACCGCTTTCAGGATGCCCGCCAATGTGGTCGTCATGCTGCTGACGACCAGTTGGCGGCGCATCAGCAAAGAGGTGCCGGTGTAGGGGCGCCCTGTGACGGTGACCTCCCGGCCGGCCAGTTGCGAGAGCACCGCGAAGTCCGGGGCGGTAATGGCCCAGCCGCCTACTTCGTAGTGCGGCGACTCCAGGTTGGTGACATACTCCAGGGTTCCCGATACGACCATGTTGCGTGCGGGCGCCGGCACCGCCGGTGCGGCCGCCGCCCCGGCGATGCCGGCGGTGACCAGCAGGGTCAGCACAACGCAGACCGCGGCGATTCCCTTGCGAATGGTTACCACTGCTCGTTCCTCCCAAATATTGTTAACGTTCTATCTGGATGGACGAAGGTCCGGTCTCGAAAGTTCCCGGTCTATTGGGGAGCCGCGGTGAGTATTTCTGGGACAAGAGGTGATTCCGTGTGCCCGCCCTGACTCCCCCCTGGTTGGCCAAGCTAGCACGCTATACCATCTTGGTGCTGGCCGGCTTTGCCCTGCTCTTCGGCGCCGCCTGGCAAGGCTGGATCTTCCCATCTGACCGACAGTACGAGGCCCGGGTTCCCAATCCTGCCCACATTTCCGTACCCGCCGGGTACCGGGTGGAGGTAGTGGCATCGGGCCTGAATGCGCCCTCCGCCCTGGAGATCACGCCTGACGGCCACGTTTACATCGGCGAGTCCGGCTACGGCGGTGCCTATGCGGCGACCGCCGGGTACGAAGGCGTCACGTCAGGCCGCATCCTTCGTCTGGAGCGTGACGGCAGCACGCAAGTCGTGGCCGGCGAGTTCCGGGCGCCCCTGGCCGGCTTCTACCATGACGCCGCCGGCAACCTGATGGTCTCCCACAACGGGTCGATTACGGCGGTGACGCCATCCGGGCGCCGTGACCTGGTCTCCGGCCTGCCTTCGCTGGGCGATCACAAGAATAACAACGTGGTCCCCGGCCCAGACGGCAAGGTCTACTTCGCCCAGGGCACGGTTACGAACACAGGGATTGTGGGGCTGGATAACTGGGTGCTGTGGGGCCGCTTCTTCCCCGGTCCACGCGATGTGCCGTGCCGCGACATCACCTTAAAAGGCGTCAACGTGACGACTGCCGACCCGCGCAGTCTGGTGCCGTTCCAGCGGGTCGCCACCGGCGCCTATTCGCCGTTCGGCCATAAGACGGCCGCCGGTCAGGTGGTCAAGGGCGAAATCCCCTGCAACGGGGCGATTTTCCGGGTCAATCCCGACGGCACCGATCTGGAACTGGTCGCCTGGGGGCTGCGGAACCCCTTTGACCTGCGGTTCGGGCCTGATGACCGGATCTATGTGACCGACAACGGCCCCGATACGCGGGGAAGCCGGCCCATGCAGGGACCGGACCTCTTCCACCAGATCAAGCCCGGCGCCTGGTATGGCTGGCCCGATTACTGGAACGGGCGCCCGGCCACGGAACTGACTACGTCCGGCCGCGAGAAGCCGCAGATGCTGCTGGCCAAGGCGCCGGCCCGGCCCGAGAAGGCGTTCGCAGCCCTGGGCCAGCATGTGGCCGCCAGCGGATTCGACTTTGCGCCCGCGGCCTTTGGCTTTGGCGGACAGGCGTTCATCGCCCAGTGGGGCACGGCGTTCCCTGCGACGAACCAGAGTCCGGCGATTGTCGGCTTTGATGTGGTCCGGCTTGATCCGGCGACCCGGAAGGTTGAGGTATTTGCCCGGAACACCAAGGCCGGACCGGCCTCGCTGACCGGGGGCGGGGGCTTTGAGCGGCCCGCCGTGGCCCGGTTCGGTCCGGACGGCGCCCTGTATGTGTTGGATTGGGGCCATTTGTCTGTCACCCGCAAAGGCCCGTACCATGTGCCCTACAGCGGTGTGCTGTGGCGGATTGTGAAGAACGGCACCCGGCCCATTGGGTTCGCCTACCGGCCGCCGGAGCCACGTCGCATCGGCGATCTGGCCGGCAGCCCTGTCGGTGGGCTGACGCTGTCCGCCGGGCTGCTGCTCGTGGCCGGGTGGCTGGTGCGGCGGTCGCGGGGGACGAAGGCCGACCGGGGTCATCATCGACCGTAATGGTGGCGCGAAACGGCCCGCTCCCTGACCTGGGAGCGGGCCGTTTGGGCTATAGCGACTTGCTGATCACGTAATGTCCGACCGATGGCACGTAACCGAGTTTGCGGTTCATCGCCACGATGGGCTGGTTGATGTCGTTGTTGTCGGTGAACAGATAGGTGCCGCCCAGCTCCCGGGCGGCCTCCACCGCCAGCAGTTTCAGGGCCAGGCCTACTTTCCTGCCCCGGTAGGCCCGGGCGGTGCCGGTGAAGCGGTTGTAGATCGCCTTACCGTCTGGCATGACCTCCAAAATGGTGATGCCGGCGAAACGGTCGATGTCGGGCCGGGTGGTGTCATCGGCGACGAGAATACCTGCGGGCGGGAACCAATCGCTGTCCAGCACCATTCGGCGCCAGGTCTCAAAGGGCGGCTGGCTCTCGGCACCGCCCGGAATATCGGCGTGCGTTTCCTTGGCCGTCTCGTAGGCCTTTCGGTCGTGCGACTCAGAGCGCTCGCCTTTGAGGCGGAAGAAGCGGAACCCCTCCGCCTGCAGCGATTCGATCAGCCCCGCAAATGGGGTGCCGTCGAAGGCGCCCAAGTCCAGGCGGGACTGGTAGACCTGCATCATCCGGTGAAAGCCGTGGTTTTCGCAATAGGCCAGTCCGGCGGTGTCGTCATCACGGATTTCGGCATAGAGCGAGGCGGCGCCGGTGGCCCGGGCCTGCGCCTCCAGGCTGGAGAGCAGCGCAGTGCCAATGCCCTGCCCCCGGTACTCGGGTGCGACCACGATGGTCAGTTTTTGCCGGCCCTGTTCGATGCCCGGATATTGGGCCACGCAGCCAAAGGCGGCAGCGTGGCCGTCTGCGGTGCGGGCCAGGAGCAGGTAATCGCCCCCGATGTGGTGGTGAATCTGCGCGGGTGCGACGGGTTCTTCCTGCGTGCGGTTAAAGAGATGGGTGACGGTTTCTCTGCTGGCGTCGAGTGCGGCTTGGGCAAGGGTGTACTGCATGGCAGGCGCCTCCGTGGTGAGTCGGAATCTCTCACGCGAGCATATCCGATGTTTCACCCGGAGAAAAGAGGTGGGCACGGTTTGGCAGATTCTTTCCGTTGAGCCCGCCGCTGCTCACTCGCGCTCGGCCTGCCCCGTTACCGCATCGACACCCCAGCGCTTTCCTCCGGCCTCAAACCGGAAGACGCCGTAGAACGGGGCATCGGCCCGGCGCGGGAGTGGACCGGTCCCGGCGGCCGCTTGTGCCCGGCGCACCGCCTCCGCCCACGACGTCACCTTGAGCGCGACGGGCTCCAGGGCGATCCGCCGAATCTGCACGCCCCCCGGGCCCGACGCGAACTCGGCCTCGCCCGTAAATCCGGCCACGGCCTCGGCCCCGGAGACCCAGACCGTCACCGGCACCAGGTGCCCGTGCTCGGCCCCGGCGTTCACCTCGTCGGCCTGCGCCACCCGCACAGCCCCGCCCCGGGGCAGCTTCCCCCGCAAGCTCGCCGCAAACGCCCTGGCTACCTCAGGATCGGGGAAATGGACGCCCAGTTCATCATCCAGCCCCAGCGTTGCCGCTTCGAAGGCCGCCGCGAGCGCTTCGGCCGGCGTCGACCTGGCCTCGCGCAGCGGCTCAAACGCGGTGCTGACCTCATCCAGGCGCAGGTGGTCCAGGGTCAGCCGCATCAACCGGGTTCTGGCGCCCGACCCGGCCCCAACCACTGGGTGCCGCAGCCCGCCCGCGGGGGTCAGTTCCCCGTACCCGCGCAGCCCGCCGTCCGGCCAGGTCACCATCTCCAGCAGCCCGTGCCCCGGGTTGTAGGTGAAGGCCGCCCATTCCTCGCGGCCGGTCGGCACAAAGAGTACCGGGTACGCCCCGCCCAATTGCGTGACCCGATGCCCCGGTAACAGCGTCCCATCATAGATCAGCAGTTTTGCGCCCGTACCTGACGTAACAGTAAGGCCTGTGCTCGTCAAATCGATGTGATCAGGCCGGTCGTCGCCGTCCAGGTCGGGCCCGGCTTGGGCACCCGCCCGCCCGGGTTCCGGCGCCGCCGCCGGTGGCCCGGCCAGCAGGCGAAACGTCAGCGAGAGTGCAAGCAGGCCGCCGACGGTCAGAACCGCCGCAGCCAGCAGGGCAAAGTGGCGCGGATTACGTGCCATGGCAGACACCTCCACGGGTTAGTCTGCCCAGTCGCGCGTCCGACCAGAACAAAGGAGAGGCAACCGTATGAACTACCGCATCATGCTCATCGAAGACGATGCCAAAATCGCCGCCATCCTGAAAGCGGAACTGGAGCGCTATGCGTACGAGGTCGTTTGCGTCACCGATTTCGGACGCATCAAGGAGGAGTTCCTGGGCGCCCGACCGCACCTGGTGCTGCTTGACATCAACCTGCCTCGGTACGACGGCTTCTACTGGTGCCGGCAGATTCGCACCGTGGCCAAAGTGCCGATTCTCTTCGTGTCGGCCCGCGAGGGGGAGATGGATCAGGTGCGGGCGCTGGAGCATGGCGGTGATGACTACATCGTGAAGCCGTTCAACCTGGAGCTGGTGCTGGCCAAGGTAAAGAGCGCCCTGCGCCGGGCGTACGGCGAGTACGCCCTGGGCGCCGAGGCGGAGATTCTCAGGGCCGGCGACCTCCTGCTGGACCGGAACCGGAACCGGGTCAGCCGCGGCGAGACCGAGGCGGAGCTGGCGCCCAATGAGTTTCGCCTGCTGTGGGCCCTGGCCGAACGCACCGGGGCGATCGTCAGCCGGGAGGAGTTGCTCGAAGCGCTCTGGGACGATGTCGACTTCGTCGATGATAATACCCTGACGGTCAACGTGGCCCGGGTCCGCCGCCGCCTGGCGGACCTTGGCCTGCCCGACGCGGTGGAGACCAAGCGGGGTCAGGGCTACCTGCTCAACCCGGCGGCCGCCCCCCGGGAGGACAAGCCATGAAGCCAGCCGCCTTCTTCCGCGACCGGCTTGCCTACATCGGCGCCTACCTGACCTTCGGCAGCTTGACCGTCGCGATCATCCAACTTGATCTCTCGCTCTCGGGCGCGACGCTTCGCCTGGGCAACGTGCTCTATGTCGGCCTCCTGGGTCTGGTCGGCCTCGGTATCTTCCTGGCCGTGGAGTACCAGCGTGATCAGGCCTTTAACCGCCGCCTCGCCGCCCTCACCGGTGACGAGCCCCTCGACCAGTTGGCCATGCTCCCCAACCCGACGACGCATCAGCAGCGCCTTTACGCGCAGGCCTGGGCCAGCCTGTACGCCCGCCTTCGGGCCGAACTGCGGGAGGAGCAGGAGCGGGGGCGGCGCAGCGTCAGCCTGATCAGCCAGTGGGCCCACCATATGAAGACGCCCGTCGCCGTCATCGACCTTGAACTCCAGAAGGCACGCACCACCGACCCCGCCCTGGTCAGCATCGGTGAAGAGAATCAGCGCCTGCGGCACTCCATCCAGATGCTGCTGAACGCCATCCGCATCGAAGACTTCGCAGCCGACTTCCGCATCGAGCCTGTCGACCTGACCGCCCTCATCCGCCAGATCATCAATGATCAGAAGCGGGCGTTCATTCTGAGCCGGGTCTACCCCCGGCTCGCACCGGCGCCCCCGCACACCGTGGAGACCGACCACAAATGGCTCCGGTTCGTCATCGAGCAACTGGTCAGCAACGCGATCAAGTACGCCGCCCGGCCCGAGGGCGAAGCCCAGGGCCAGGTCACCTTCACCATAAGCCCCGACGGCCCCGACACCCTCCTGGAGATCGCCGACAACGGCATCGGCATCCCAACCGAGGACCTGGGGCGGCTCTTCTCGCCCTTCTTCACCGGCACCAACGGGCGCCGCTACCCGCAATCCACCGGCATGGGCCTCTACCTGGCCAAAGAAGGCTGCCGCCGCCTGGGGCACCAGATCGCCCTGACATCCAGGCCGCACCAGGGCACAACCGTCACCATCCGCTTCACCGCCGACAGGTCGATCGCCGCGGGCATGCCCCGGACAGAGGTGACACGATTGTAAGGTTCGGCTGCCGTCCTGCAAGCCAAATCGATGGTTCCAGCCCCCGCCCTGCGCTAGACTTGCCCTGTAACATCCACGAAAACAGGGAGGAACGAAAGCATCATGACGCTACTTCAGGCCACCGGCCTGACCAAGGTGTACGGCAGCCGCAAAGGCATCACCACCCGTGCGCTGGACAACTTCTCACTTGATGTGGCCCGGGGCGAATTCGTCGGCATTATGGGCCCTTCGGGCAGCGGCAAAACGACGCTGCTCAACCTGCTGGCGACCATCGACCAGCCCACAGCGGGAACCATCGCGATTGACGGGGAGGAGACAGCCCGCCTCCGGGGCGACGCCCTGGCCGCCTTCCGCCGCCGCCGGCTCGGCTTCGTCTTTCAGGACTTTAACCTGCTCGACAGCCTGACCGTGGGCGAAAACATCGCCCTGCCCCTGGTGCTGGACCGGGTCAAACCCGCGGCCATCAAGGAAAAGCTGCAGACAATCGCCGCGTATCTTGGGATTGTTCCCATCCTCGACAAGTACCCCTACGAAGTTTCAGGCGGCCAGCAGCAGCGGGCCGCCGCTGCCCGGGCCGTCATTCACGAACCGGCCGTGCTCCTGGCCGACGAGCCTACGGGCAACCTCGACTCCCGCTCCGCCCGCGACCTGATGGAGAACCTCTCCCGGCTCAACCAGCTGGCCGGCGTCACCATTACCATGGTCACCCACGACGCCTTCGCCGCCAGCTACTGCAGACGTATCCTCTTCATTCGCGACGGCCAGCTGTACAACGAGATCCACCGCGGCGAGAGCCGGCAGGCCTTCTACCAGCAGATTCTCGACGTGCTCTCCCTGATCGGAGGTGGGGCGGATGAGCCTCTGGCAGATCGCCGCTAGAAACGTCTGGCAGAACCGGGGGCGCTACGTCGCCTACCTCGCCAGTTCCGCCTTTTCGGTGATGATCTATTTCCTCTACAGCGCCCTGATCTATCACCCGCAGATGCAGGGCGGCTACTTTGCCGCCGGCTACGTGGTGCAGGGCATGAAGGCCGCCGCCGTGGTGATCGCGATCTTCACCTTTCTCTTTTTGCTCTATGCCAACTCGGCCTTCGTACGCTCCCGCATGAAAGAGTTTGGCCTGCTTAGCCTGCTGGGCGTATCCAAAGGCCACCTGACCCAGATCATCTGCTTTGAAGGGCTCTTTATTGGTGCGGCGGCGCTCGTAGCCGGCCTGGGGTTCGGCTTACTCTTTCTGAAACTATTCTTTATGGCGATCAGCGCCGTGCTGCAGCTGGACGCCGAAATTTCCCTCTATATCAGTGGCAGGGTCTTCAGTCAAACGCTCATGGTCTTTGGCGGTATGTACCTGGTCGTCACACTTGCGTCGCTGCGGGGTGTGCTGAAGCGCAACATTGTGGAACTGGTCCGGGCCGGGCGCCAGCCCAAGGCCGCACCTACCTTCTCGGGTTGGAAGGCGCTGCTTGGCCTGCTGCTGGTGGGCGGCGGCTATGCCTGGGCCGCCTACCCGAGCGTGATGGTCGTCTTTATCGGCATCATCCCCGTCACGACCATTGTCTGCATCGGCACCTATTTGTTGATGCGCGAAGGATCCATCGCATTGCTGACCTGGCTCCACCGGCGTGACCGCATCTTCTACCGCCCCGGACCCTTCCTTTCGGTTAGCCAATTGGTCTATAAGATGCAGGATAACTATCGGGTCCTCTCCGCCGTTGCGCTGCTGGTGGCCGTCATTCTGACTGCCGTGGGCACCGCCTACACCGCCTATGCGCTGGTCACCGAAGATGCCCTTGCCAGCCACCCGAATCCAATCCAGTTGGCCCGAACGGGGGAGGGGGACCTGACTGCCGACGCACAGCGAGTGGAGCGGGCGCTTGAGGCGCAGGGCCTGACCGGCCTGGCACGGCACGACCTGGTCACCTTCACCGGCTTGCTGCTTGAGAATGACGTGGCCCCGACGCTGGTTCCTTACTCTTTCTACGCCGCTGTGGTCAGTAAGCCCCGGGAGCCCCTCGCGGCGGGCGAGGCGCTGCTCATTCGGCCCAACGCGATCGCCCACCTGCCCGAGAGCGGCCCCATTCCCGATACCCTGGTCGTGGGCGCGCAGCAGCAGCCCGTCACCCTCTATGCCACCGCCGAGGGCAGGGCACTCAACCTTGCCGGCCCGTGGGTCTATCTGCTGGTAGTACCCGACGAGACGCTGGCCGAGTTGCGGCAGAATGCCGCGTCAGATGCAGTCCGCAGCTTCGCCGTCTGGACGGGCCATGCGGCCAGCGGAAAGGCGTTGGTCAAGGTGCTGGATGAGCTGGCGCCGGTCTCGACGACCCCTGTCAATCTCTCGGGCACCGGCCTGGCCTACCGGGAAGCGATCAGCGCCGTCGGCCTGATCCTCTTCATCGGCGTCTTTGTATCGCTGGTCTTCTTTGCCGCCTGCTGCAGCCTGCTCTACTTCCGGCTCTTCACGGAGATCGATGAAGACCGCCGCCATTTCAAGCGGCTGCAGCAATTAGGCGCCGACCTGCGGGAACTGAAGCGACTGGCCCTCGCCCAGTCGATGGTGGTCTTCCTGGTGCCGTTCCTGGCAGGCCTGGTCCATTCCACCTTCGCCATGCAGGCACTGGGCACCATGGCTTCACGCACGGTGCTGCAGTTCGGCGGCCTGGTCGCCTGCGGCTACCTCGTGCTCTACGCCGGCTACTACGCCGTCACCTACAATGTCTATTGGCGATCGATCAAGGCCGGATTGAATCGGGTCGCGTGAGTAGACCGGAAACGCGCACATAATAAACGGGCGCCCCTCTGGAGCACAGAGGCGGCGCCTGTCTGACTTGTTGTATCGCCATACAATGTTCAGAACCATTACAAACAAATGTCGCATTCGTACCGGATTGTGTGAATGAACACACGCATCGTTACCGATGAACCAAATCTACCTAACAGATCGTCTAGTATATAGACCCTATAAACCACCCGTAGGGAGGGTGGGAACCAGTCCTGTGGGTCACAGACTTCGGCTCTATATCATGTCTATGCAATTGTTATGTACAATCACGGTGGAAGGGAGGCATCCGGCATGACTGACAACATTCGGATCGAACGTGACCTGCTCGGCGAGAAGGCTGTTCCCGCCGATGCCTATTATGGAATCCAGACTGCTCGTGCGCTGGAGAATTTCCGCATCACGGGACAAACTATTCACCCGGCCCTCGTGAAGGGACTGGCTCAAGTTAAGAAGGCCGCGGCCCTGGCCAACTGCCAGCTCGGCTATCTGTCCCTGGAGACGGCCGACGGCATCGCCCGGGCGGCTGACGAGGTGATCGCCGGAGCGTTGCGCGATCAGTTCAAGGTCGACCCCATTCAGGGCGGCGCCGGCACCAGTGCCAACATGAATGCCAATGAAGTGATCGCCAACCGGGCGATCGAGCTGCTTGGCGGCCACAAGGGCGACTACGCCCTCGTTTCCCCCAACGACCATGTCAACTACGCCCAGTCCACCAACGACGTCTTCCCCACGGCCATCCGCCTGGCGATTCTCTCCCGCATCAGCGACCTGAGCGAGGCGCTGCACCGGCTGGAGGACGCATTCCTGGCCAAGTCCGAGGAGTTTGACGACGTCGTCAAGATGGGCCGCACCCACCTGCAGGACGCCGTGCCCATTCGGCTCGGCCAGTCGTTCCACGCCTGGGCCGTCGCCGTCAAGCGGGGCCGCAGCCGCATTGAAGATGCAACCCGGGGCCTCGAAGAGATCAACATGGGCGCCACCGCCGTCGGCACTGGCCTGAACGCCGACCCGGCCTATCCGCAGATCGTGGTTGATATCCTCGCCGGCATGACGGGCCGCAAGCTCCGCCGCCCCGAGGACCTGATCGACGCCACCCAGAGCTGCGACGGCTTTGTCGCCGTCAGCGGCCAGGTAAAGGCGCTGGCCGTGGCGCTCTCCAAGATCGCCAACGACATCCGCCTGATGGCTTCCGGCCCCCGCACCGGCCTCAAGGAGATCAACCTGCCCGAAATGCAGCCCGGCTCCAGCATTATGCCCGGCAAGGTCAACCCGGTGATGGCAGAGGTGCTCAACCAGACCTGCTTCTACGTCATGGGCCTCGATCAGACCGTCATGCTCGCCGCCGAAGCTGGCCAGATGGAACTGAACGTCATGGAGCCCGTGCTGGCCCACAGCATGCTGAGCGCCATCGACTCGCTGACCAACGCTGTCGGCCTCTTCACCGAGCGGCTCGTCCGGGGCATCACCGCCAACCGGGAGCGCTGCGCCGATATGGTCGCCAGTTCCGTCGGCATCATCACGGCCCTGAACCCCGTCATCGGCTATAAGGCGGCCTCCGCCGTCGCCCGCGAAGCGACCCAGACTGGGCGCCCCGTCCGCGACATCGTGCTGGAAAAGGGCCTGCTAACCGCCGAAGTGCTTGATCGGCTGCTTTCGCCGTATGCACTGACGGAAATGGGCATTGCTAAGGTGTAGGCTGATCAACATCTCGTAGACAAGCCCGAGGAGGCGTCCCACCCGATGATCAACAAGGAACGGATTTTAGCCACGTTCATGGAACTGGTCACTACCGATTCGGCCACCAAGCAGGAAGGCAAGATCGCTGCCCTGCTTCAGCAGAAGCTTGAAGCGATGGGCTTTACGGTTGAATTCGACGACGCCGGCAAGAAGATCGGTGGCGAAGTTGGCAACCTGATCGCCAAGTTGCCGGGTAACGCCGGCAAGAAGCCGCTGCTGCTCTGCTCGCATATGGACCGGGTTACGCCCGGGTTTGGCATCAAGCCGGTCATTCGTGATGGCGTCATCTATAGCGATGGCTCCACGATTCTGGCCTCCGACGACTGCACCGGCCTGTCGGCCATTCTGGAAGGGATTCAGACGGCCATTGAGCAGAACCTGCCCCGGCCCGATATCGAAGTGGTCTTTACCATCGCCGAAGAAGGCGGCCTGAACGGTTCTAAGAACCTGGACTATAGCCGGCTGAAGGCGACGGAGGCCTATGTCATCGACTCCAGCACGCCGGTCGGCTCGTTGATCACGAAGGCGCCTGCCCAGACCAAGTTTACCTACCGCATCGTCGGCAAGGCCGCCCATGGCGGTGTGGCGCCCGAGAAGGGCATCAACGCCCTCTATGTGGCTGCCGCCGCCATCAGCAAGATGAAGCTGGGCCGTATCGACCATGAGACCACGGCCAACATCGGCCTCGCCAGCGGCGGTACGGCGACCAACGCCGTGCTGGAGACCTTCGAAATGAAGGGCGACGCCCGCTCGCTGGTGGTTGAGAAGATGAACGCCCAGGTTGAGCACATGAACCAGGTAATGGAGGAGACCTGCGCCCAGTTCGGAGCGCGGCTGGAGAAGGATGTTCAGTTCTCCTACGGCTCGGTCAACCTCCAGCCCGGCAACGAGGCGCTGGAGCGGGCTTCCGCCGCTGTGCGCCGGATTGGGATGGAGCCGACCTACGCCGCCACCGGCGGCGGGGCCGATGCCAATCTCTTCAACACGAAGGGCATCGCTGCGACCGACCTCGGTTGTGGGTATAATAACCCCCACGGTCTGGACGAGTACCAGCCCATCAGCGAACTGGAGAAGATCGGGGACTTGGTTGTCGCCCTGATTGAGGAGTACGCTTCGCTGGGTTAAAGACAGGTATTTTGCCGCGGATTTCGCAGATTCCACGGATTTCAAGATAGACGCGGATTTGGATTGGTCACCTGGGATGTAACTAAAAAATAGAATTTCCCAATCCGCGTTTGTCCCGAAATCTGCGTAATCAGCGTAATCCGCGGCTAAAATATGCCCCAATAGGCCCGACTTATAAAAATCCCCCACTACACGGAGGAAAACGAACATGACCTGGACAGCCTTCATGCCCTGGGTCGGCGGACTCATTGTGATCGGTACCATTTACGGCATCATCAAGCGCTGGGAGACCCGCATGGTCCTGCTCGGAGCCGGTATCCTGATGACCATTGTCTCCTGGAAGCTGCCCGAAGCCTTCAAGGCCTTCGAAAAGTCCATGACCAACGCCGGCCTCATCGCCTCGATCCTTTCCGTGATGGGCTTCGCCTACGTCATGAAGCTGACCGGCGCTGACCAGCACCTGGTCAACCTGGTGGCGAAGGGTGTCACCAAGGTCCGGTTCGCCCTGATTCCCGCCTGCTTTGTGGCTACCTACGCGGTTGCCATCGCTCTGCCCTCCGCCTCCGGTGCTACCGCTGCCGTCGGCGCCGTCCTCATTCCTGTTATGATGGCCGCCGGCATTCACCCCGCCGTGGCTGCCGCCACGATTATCGCCGGCACCATGGGCGGCAACTGGAGCCCGGGCGGCTCGCACCCGGCCATGATCTCCAAGATGTCCGGCCTGACCATTCCGCAGGTCGCGGGCATTCTGGGCATGCAGTCCGTCTTCGGCGGCATTGTGGCCGCTGCTGCGCTCTCCATTCAGGCCCTGATCATGAAGGAGAACAAGGGCCACGCCCTTGCGAAGTCCGCCGGCGCCACCGAGTTCAAGGTTAACTACCTGCAGGCCCTGGTGCCGATCATTCCGCTGGCCCTGGTCGTGCTGGGCACCCGCCCCGAGTTCAAGACCTGGAACCTGAACATCCTGACCTCGATGGTGATCGGCTCTGTCGTCGCCATCGTCATCAGCCGGAAGTCCC
>JARBUG010000012.1 GCA_029239785.1 Symbiobacteriaceae bacterium
CCTCTATTCATGCGCGCAAAAAAACTGGAACCTTCGTGGTAGAACCCTTGCAGGGTCGATCACGAAGGTTCCAGTTCCATGGTCAAACAGATTTCGGGGGGGCGGCGGTGGGACCTTGGTGAAGCGCAGTTGAGGCGCCGCGACGATGGCCCTTCGCCAAGTCCCTACCGAAAGGCCCCACTAGATGAACAGCGCCGCCAGCACCAACGTAATGGTCGAGAGCAGCTTGATCAGCACGTGCAGCGACGGGCCTGCGGTATCCTTGAAGGGGTCGCCGACGGTGTCACCCACGACCGCCGCCTTATGCGGCTCAGACTTCTTGCCGCCGTGGGCGCCGGTCTCCACGTACTTCTTGGCGTTATCCCAGGCGCCGCCGCCGGTATTCAGGAAGAGCGCCATAATCACGCCGACGATGGTCGAAACCATCAGGAAGCCACCAACCGCCTCGGCCTTCAGCCACAGGCCGACCACCACCGGAGCGGCGACCACCAGGAGGCCCGGCAGCACCATCTGCTTGAGGGAGGCCCGGGTGACGATGTCGACGCACTCGGCGTAGTTCGGCTTGGATGTGCCTTCCATGATGCCCGGGTCACGGCGGAACTGGTCGCGCACGTTCTGAATGACGTGCTGGGCCGCACGGCCCACGGCCTTGATCGACAAAGCCGAGAACAGGAAGACCAGCATCGCACCGAGGAAGGCACCGATGAAGACCTTCGGGTTGCCGATGTCGACGATCATGGTTGTGGTGGTGCCCGTCAGAATCTTGACTTCATCGGTATAGGCCGAGAAGAGGAGGAAGGCGGCCAGCGCGGCGGAACCGACGGCGAAGCCCTTGGTCAGCGCCTTGGTCGTATTGCCGCTGGCGTCCAGCTTGTCGGTGCGGTGCCGAATCGACTCGGGAGCGCCGGACATTTCCACAATACCGCCGGCGTTGTCGGTAATGGGGCCGTAGGTATCCATCGCGAGAATGTACGTGACGGTCGACAGCATGCCCATGGTCGCAACAGCCGTGCCGTACAGGCCGGCGTTATCGACGCCCGGCAGGGCCAGAACGCCCAGCTGGTAGGCGGCGTAAATGGCGACGGAGATCATGATGACCGGAACAGCGGTCGACTCAAAGCCGACGGCGATACCGGAGATGATGTTGGTAGCCGGGCCAGTGACCGACGCCTCGGCGATTTCACGCACGGGGCGGTACTTAAACTCAGTATAGTACTGCGTAATCCAGACGACGGAGAGGGAGAGGAAGAGGCCGACCATGGCCGCTGCCCACAGGTAGACGGGATTGACGCCGTTGCCCTTGAGCATGGTGGTGGTCACATAATAGAGGCCGGCGGCAACCAGGACAGAGGTAATGAGGTAGCCCCGGTTCAGGGCGGCCATGGGGTCCTCATCTTCCTTGGCCCGCACCGTGAAGATGCCCACGATTGAGGCCAGCAGGCCAAAGGCCCGGGCGACGAGCGGGAACATGATGCCGTTGATGCCGAAGACGGGAATGAGGGCGATGCCCAGAATCATGGCGCCGATATTCTCGGCGGCGGTGGACTCGAACAGGTCGGCGCCGCGGCCGGCGCAGTCGCCCACGTTGTCGCCCACCAGGTCGGCCACGACGGCCGGATTGCGGGGGTCATCTTCGGGGATGCCGGCTTCGACCTTACCGACCAGGTCGGCGCCCACGTCGGCCGCCTTGGTGTAAATGCCGCCGCCCAGCTGGGCGAAGAGCGCCACGAACGAGGCGCCAAAGCCGAAGCCAACGATCAGCAGCGGGGCTTCAGCGGCTGAGGTGCTGGCTGCAAAGGCCTCAAACAGGCCCCACACGCCGAGGAGCGAGAGCGTCGTGACGGCCAGGCCGGTCACGGCGCCGGAGCGGAACGCGATCTGGAGAGCACGGTTCAGGCTGTGCTGGGCGCCGGCGGCGACCCGCAGGTTGCCCGTGACCGCCGTCCACATGCCGATGTAGCCTGAAAGGGCCGAGGCGAAGGCGCCCGCCAGGAACGAAACTGCCGTCGCGACACCATGACCGGATGATTGCTTGGCGAAATAAAGGGCGACTGCTACAACGACTGAAAGTACGGCAATGGTCTTGTACTGGCGGCCCAGGAAGGCGAATGCCCCTTCACGAATAGCGCCGGCGATCTCCTGCATCTTCTTCGTACCGGTATCCTGCCGCATCACGTCCCAGATCAGATACCCCATCACCAACAACGCGATCACACCAGAGACAGGAATCAGCAACATGAGATCCATTCACCCGGTGCCTCCTCTGTACGAAATCGTCGGCAAAACGGTAATTTCCCCACCCGTAGCAATAGTCCTGCTTATCTCCCCAAATTATGACTAGTAACTTGGTGCCCTCTGGCTTCGTCCAACCGGAAGACAGCCTCGTCAGGAGGGATGAGAACCCATGCTAAAGCGGATTGATACCGTTTTCCTGCCGGTTACCAACCTGGAGCGGTCCGTCGCCTGGTACAAAGAGACCCTTGGACTCACTCTACGCTGGAAGTACGAAGGTTACGCCGCCTTTCACGTAGCCCAAACGGCTTTGACTTTGTTTCAGGCGGACGCGGTCGTGCCCGGGAAGCATGAACCATTCAACTTCTTCGTCGATGACATTAAGGGAACGCACGCGCACCTCGCCGGCCTGGGCGTGGCGGTGAGCGAACTGCGCGACCACGGCGATGTGGTGGAGTTTACGGTCACCGATCCAGATGGGAACAGACTGGGCATCGTTTGGTTTGAAGAGAAATAAAGGCATATTTATAGCCACGGATTTCGTGGCTAAATAAATGACTTCTCCCGCGTACCTACACCCGCTTCACCGTCCGCTCCAACTCGTCCAGCCAGCGGCCGGCGGCGTGGTCGCGGGCACGGATCACGACCCGGTCGGGGTAGATCTCCAGGAAGCGGCTCTGGCAGGCGTTATTGTCGCGCACATTGCGCCCCTCGCTGCTCCGCCCCAGCAGGTAGATGGTCGAGCCCAGCCCCATGAAGGTGACGCCGTTCTTCTCCACCACCTGGCCTTCGTAGTCCACCTTCCGGTGGGTGTGGCCCGAGAACCAGAGCTTCACCTGTGGATTCTGCTCGAGGAGCGTATAGATCTCCTTTGCATAGTTCGTCCCGCCGAAGGGGCGGGCGCCAATGCTGCCCACCACCGTCTCGTTCAGGGGCTGGTGCATAAAGACGATCGTATCCAGGTCCCGGTGGCTGGCCAGCGTCTCTTCGAACCAGCGCAGCTGCGCCGGGGTAATCCAGCACCAGTCGTTGTTGTACGGGGCCGTCTGCCACTGCTCGTCCGCCAGCATGATGAAGTGAACGCCGCCAAAAACCCGGCTGGAGTAGGGCTGCTCCACCCCGAAGGCTTCCCGCCAGCGGTTCAACAGGACCTCATCGGAGACCGAGAAGTCGTAGAACTCGTGGTTGCCCGTGGTCGCCATCACCCGGTCGAGGGTGGTTACCTTGGACATAATCCGCTTAAACGCTTCCATTTCCGATGTGAGGCCGTGGTCGGCTACGTCGCCATTGGCGATCCACAGGTCCGGCGCGAAGGCCCGGAAATCCTCGGCCGCCTTGGCAAACTTCACATTGATCGTTTTGGCCAGGCCGCTCTCCTCCGGCTGGAGGTGCAGGTCGGAGAGGAGCGCCACTCGGACCGGGCGGTCGGCGGTGGGCTGGGGCGTGCCGTCGCTGACAGCCTCGGCGGGGCGTGCGCCGTCCTTGGCGGCCGGTGCGGACCCTGGCCCGGCTCCCGCACCTTCGGCGGCGGCCGCGCGGATCTGCTCCTGCACATGCGCAGGCAGGTTGGTGCAGCCGGCAGCCATCGCTGCCAGCACCGCGGCAGACGTCTTCAGGAACCGACGCCGGTTGATCATCGGGGAGCCCCTCCCTGGCTGAGAATCTTTATCGTTTAGACTTCCCTTATTCGTGATTCGATACGACCTGGATTAGATGTATCATGGGAGATGTGATCCCATCTGCCAACCTGAGGTGACGAGATGCTTCACTCCTACCTGACCACCCTGCTCGAACGCAGCCAGATTCCCGGCCTGGCCGTTGCCGTCGCCAAGAACGGCGAGACCATCTTCGAAGCAGGCATCGGATATCGCGACGTCGCCCGGGGGCTTCCCGTCACGCCGGATACCATCTTCGGCGTGGCCTCTGTCACCAAGTCCTTTGCGTGCCTGGCCATCATGCAGCTGGCCGCCGCCGGGCGCCTCTCGCCCACCGATCTGGTGGTCCGCTGGCTGCCTGAGTTTACGGCCATTCTGCCGCCCGACGGCCGGTCGATCCAGATTCGGCATTTGATGAGCCACAGCAGCGGCCTCCCCGGTATGCAGGCGATCTACCACGCCCGGGCCGGGGCGATTCGGAAGGACCCCGACTGGCAGCGGCTGGGCGCCCGGGACCCCTTCACCGTCGAGCCGATTCGGACGCCCCGTGAACTGATGAAGCTGATGGCCGCCGCCGACATCGACCTGCTGGGCGCCCCGGGGCAGCACCTGAACTACTCCAACGAAGGCTACGCCCTGCTCCAGGCGATTATCGAGCGGGCCTCTGACCAGCCTTTCCGCCAGTATCTGAAGCGGCGGATTCTGGACCCCCTGGGCATGGACCACAGCATGCTGCTGGTCGAGGAGATGCGGCGATTCCCGGAGGTAACGGAGCTCTACGCGCCGGAGCCGGGCGGCTTCTTCCATTCGCCCGCCTGGTGGGATGTGGGCGACATTTACACCAACGGATCGCTCAAGTCGACCGTGCGGGATCTGATTAAGTACCTGGAGGTCTACCGTTGCGGCGGCGCCGGGCTGGTGCCGGCCGCCGGCGTGGCGAAGATGACAGCCCCGTTTGTGACGATGCCCACCGGGACTTCGTACGGCTACGGGCTGACGGTTCAGCCCGGGTATCACGGGTATACCTTGATCGGGCACGGCGGCTCGATCAAGGGGGTCTCTGCGCAGGTGCTGCTCGTGCCGGAGGCCGGGCTGACCGTGGCGCTGCTGATCAACGTCACCGGGGCGCCGGCCGAGCGGATCGCCCTCTCGGTGGCCAACCACTTCCTGGGCCTGCCCCTGGAGACGTACAAGTACGAGTTCCCCGCCTATACCCCGGCCCCGGGGGAGCTGGCCGCACTGGCAGGCCGGTATCACTCTGACGAGTCCGGGGACGTGGTCGTTGCGGTGGGAGAGGATGTCACCCTGAAGGCGGCGGGGCAGACGCATGCGGTCCGTCCCTTCGCCCCGGATGCCCTGGTCAGCGCCGACGGGTTAACCCATGCCCGGTTCATGCGGAACCCTGCGGGCCGCATCTGGGCCCTCTTCCTGGGAATGCGGGTCTACCGGCGGGTCTGACGAGTTCAGGCCCCCACCATCTGCGGCAGCAACGCCTTCACGTAGTCAATCATCGGCAGTTGGTCAGCCTCGGAGAGCGGCCACCAGACCGGCTCGCCTTCGACGCTGCCCCGCAGGTCACCGGTCTGCTGCGTGCTGACGAAGATCGCCACAAAGGTGAAGTGACCGTCATCTTCCTCGATCATCAAATGGCCGGCCGGCCGGTAGTCAACCAGCGCCAGGCCGGTCTCTTCGAACACCTCCCGGCAGACCGCCTGTGCAGCCGTCTCCCCGGGCTCGACCTTGCCCCCGATTACCGACCACTGGTTCCCGGCCCAGCCGGCCTGCATCAGCAGAATGCGGTCTCCATCGAAAATGAAGCAGATGGCTGCGTCGCGCCGCGTTGTCATGAGTGTCTGCCTCCGTTGCTGTCTATCGTACCAAGGTACGAGATGCCCGTCGGACCGAGGGACGTCTATCCGTTGGAACCTTCCTGCTAAGATAAGGGCAACCGCATCGCAATTGGGAGGTTCGCCGCATGACCGCCACCGCTGGCTCCGTCACCCTCCGGCCCCAGACGCCCGACGATTACCCGGCCATCATTGAGATTCAGCAGGATCAGATCGATCAGCCGCAGACCGTGGAAGAGTTGCTCCGGCAGGACAAGATTCAGGGCGAAGGCTATGTGCGGCACCGCTTGGCGGCGGTGAATGCCGATGGACTGCTGGTTGGCTACGCGGGCGGCGTTCACCACCCTATGCTGCGGCCCGGGCACTTCTCAATGAATATTCGCGTGCGCAAGGCGTGGCGAAATCAGGGCATCGGCGACCTGCTGCTGGCCGACATGGAGCGGTTCGCCCGCGCACAGGGCATGGTCGCCGTTGAGGCGGCGGTTCGCGAAGAGGACCCTGTCGGCCTGGATTGGGCCAGGCGCCGGGGCTATGAGCAGAAGTTCCACCGGTTCGCATCCAGCCTGAACCTGGCCGAATTCGACCCGGCGCCCTGGCGCAAGGCGGTGGATGATGCCGTCGCCAGCGGGCTCCGGTTTACTTCGTTCGCTGAGTTCCCCCAGAACGATGAGACGCTGGAAATCTGGATGGACCACTTCTGGCAGCTCAACCAGGACACGCCGGGCATCGAGGGGTTCGTCCGCCCGTCCCTGGCCGATTTCAAGAAGCAGTTGGAGCACTCCGAGCACTGGGACCCGGCCGATACCATTCTGGCCATGGACGGCGACCGTTGGGCGGCGATGGCCTTTATTATGAAGGAGCCCGACGGCAGCTTCTATCATAACTTCACGGGCGTGGCCCGGGAGTACCGGGGGCGGGGGCTGGCCACGGCGGTCAAGGTGGTCGCCATCGAGCATGCGAAGGCGAAGGGCGCCCCGCTGCTGCGGACGCATAACGACTCGACGAATGAGCGCATGCTGGCCGTCAACCGGAAGATGGGGTATCAGCCTGCGCCAGGGGTTTTTGGTCTGGAGAAGGGGTTGTAGAGATGTAGGCCCGTACGGAGGCAACCCTACGTACGGGCCTGTTCGCGCGCATCAACAGCCCCTCCATCGCTTCGTTGGCATGCAGGATTTACCCTGCAGCAGATGGAAGAATCGGGGCACGCGGCGGCCGCCGCAAAGGGAGGAGGAGAATGATGAAGGCGCCCGCTGAGATTCTCCGGGTCTGGAACCACTTCGCCGGGGTGCCCATGGAGACGTTCACCAAGGGCTGGTGGCACGCCCGCTGCGGGGGCGTCTCGCGCCAGCGCACCATCGCCGAGATGGTGGAACACCGCAAACTGCACGGCGCCGGGGGCAACTGCTTCGACCTCGCGATCTGGCTGCGGCATGCGTTCTGCCAGGACGGGGTGCCGGCCCGGGTGGTGGGCCATGACCTCTGCACCGAAGACGCCCACGTCGCAGTGGTGGCGACAGGCAGCGACGGCGGCCAGTACCTCTGCGACATGGGCGACCTGTGGCTTCAGCCCATCCGCATCGATGGGCCGGGGGTGTCGGATGGCTGGCACGCCGGCTTCTTCCCGGGGCGGGAGGTGCAGATCGCACCGACGGATGGCGGGATCGAAGTGCTGTACCGGCGGTCGACCGGCAAGGTCGGGCGCCAGAGCTACGACCTGCGGGTCCTGTCTGAAGATGAAGTGATGGCTGCGTGCAACCACTGCCAGAACCTGCTGCGCCGGCCCTTCTGCGAGATGCTGCTGCCGCACCCGGAGACCGGGGTGGTGGAGCACTGGGAGTATGATAAGGCGAAAAGCTTCTGGAATTTGGCGGCGGGGCCCGTCTTCGAGGCGCCCTGCGGGAGCATGGAGGCGTGGGGCAGGCGCATCTCGCAGCGCACCGGGATGTCGGAGGGGCTGATCGCCGCCGCGTTTGCGGCCTATGGGGTTAGTGGCCCTACTTGAGCGGCACCCGGTCGTCGGTCTCGTTGTGCTCAGGACGCCTGATGAAGAGCATGTAGGCCAGGGCGAAGAAGAGCAGCAGGCCGATTCCGGCCACCAGCCCCGGCCCCTGCCCGGGCACCAGGGGCATGCCCGCGATGGCGCCCACCAGCAGAAGAATGCCCACCCAGGTCGACCACGGAAAGCCCGGCATGGCGCAGGCCCCGGGCCGGCAGCCCTCCCGGTTGCGCAGCACCAGCTGGCTCAGCAGAATCATCAGGTAGGAGAAGAGCAGAGCGAATCCGGCGGAACTGACCAGCAGCACGTAGACCGTCGCCGGCAGTACATAGGAGAGCACGACGCCGACCGTCATCCCGGCTGATGAGAGGAGGATGGCGTTCCGGGGAATGCCCGGCGGCGTCAGTTGTTTGAGGAAGGCGGGCGCCTGTCCCTCCTCGGCGAGGGAGTAGATCATGCGGCTCAGGCCGTACATGGCGGCGAGCATGGTGGAGATGGATGCGGTCATGACGACCAGGTTGAGCCCCGCGGCCAGCGCCGGATAGCCGGTCAGGCGGAGCAATGAGACCATGGGGCTGACTTCTTCTTCGATCGCCCCCACGGGGAGGAGGTAGAGAACGACGCCCACGGCCCCGACGTAGAGCGTGACGAGGCCGATGACGGTCCAGATGACGGCCCGGGGCACCGTGCGGGCCGGGTCTTTGGCCTCGGGCGCCGCCAGGCCCAGGGTCTCGAAGCCGGCGTAGGAGAAGAGGACCAGCAGCATTGAGCCGGCCAGCCCGGCGACGCCCCGGGGGAGGAAGGGCTGGCCCGCAAAGGCGGGGCCGGTGCCCGGGCCCCCTGCCCCGGCGCCCGGCGCCATCAGTCCGGTCGCCAGCGCCACCCCCAGCAGGATGAACGCCGCAATGGCCACCAACTTGACCGCGGCCATCGCCGACTCTACCACGGCGAAGGCGCGCACATCCATCAGGTTCAGCAGGGTGACGGCGATAATCACTGCCAGGGCGATGGGCCAGACGGGCACGGCCGGAAACCAGAGCCGGGCAAACATGGCGCTGGCGATGCCCTCGCTGGAGAGCGCAAGGACCAGGCCGGCCCAGTAGAGCCAGCCCACGACGAAGGAGGCCATCGGCCCGAAGGCCATGGCCGCGTAGGCCCGGAAAGAACCGTGCGTGGGCCGGGAGACCGTCAGTTCCGAGAGCGCCGTGAGCACAAGGTACGTGACGATGCCGCCGAAGGCGAAGGCCAGCAGGGCGCCCGGCCCGGCATTGTGCAGCACCACGGCGGTGCCCAGGAAGAAGGAGCCGCCCACGACGGTGCCAAGGGCGAGCATGACCAGTTGCCAGCTTGAGAGGCCGGCGGAGTGAGTTCCGTGCAACGAAGCGCCCCCTGTCAGCGGATGATGCCTACTTAGTAGGTTTCCGCCGTCAGGGGGCGCTATGCGAATGCTGAGGGAATCCAACCTGTACGCTGACGGAACCGAACCTGTACGCTGACGGAACCGAACCTGTACGCTGACGGAACCTAACCTGTATGCTGACAGTATCGAACCTGCATGCTGACAGTATCGAACCTGCATGCTGACAGTATCGAACCTGCATGCTGACAGTATCGAACCTGTACGCTGATCGTATCGAACCTACATGCTGATGGAACCGAACCTGCACGCTGACGGGACCGAGCGTGGGGCTATGGGTGCAACCGCCAATGATCGAACTTCGTCAAATCGGGTGGGCATCTGGATTCAAACTCGGAGGTAGTCACGATGATGCGGACCTTCCTGGCTTTGCTCCTTGCCTGCCTGATGACCGGATGCGCCACCCCCGCCGCACCGGATGCGATTGATGACCTGCTGGCGCAGCATGGATGGAAGGCAGCCGGCGCCCGCCAGGAGGGAACGGCTCAATTACCCGCTTACTTTCACCTGGACGTGCCGGGGTTTCCCTGGCGTATCGTGGTAGATCTGTCGCAGGATATTGGCCTGGACCTGGCGTCCATGGCCGGGCGTGAGGTCCGCATGGTCAGCCTGCCGGTTGCGGACGTGCGCGGAGGCAGGCTGGAGGACCTGAAGGCGCATGTCGACTTCCTGGCGTACATATTGCTGGACCCGAGCACCGGACGGCCCGTCGGTGCCTACCTGATACAGACCGGGAAGAACGGCGAGCTGTTGGACGGGGGCCCCGGGCCTTCGCTGAGCGGGCGTGATCTGCATGAGATAACGGGGCTCACTTGGCCGGAGTACTTTCAGAAGCACCGGGCGAAAGAGCCTCCGGCCGACATACTGGCAGCAGAGAAGCCCCGCAACGCCATCTATGCCTATTTTCGGGCTGCCGGTGCTCACGACTGTGCCGCCCTCAAGCCGCTGCTGACAGATGAAGTGAATAGTGATGCCGAGTGTGAGCGGTACGACGCCCTGGCCTCGGTCCGGGTCATCGAGATCCATGGATTCATCAAAGCCGACAACCCGCAGGGGTTCCGCTTCACCAACAGCAACGAGATTGCAGGGCAGTACTACGTGATCCTGCTCATTGCCCATAAGCCCGGCGCCAGCTCAACGTGGCAGGAAGGGCGAAACAACCTGCTGATCCCCCTGGTGCAGGGCGGCGACGGCGCCTGGCGCCTCGGCCCGCTGGAACAGGCACCGTCTTACTGACAACCACAGAGCAACCGGTCCCTTCGATCTCCCTGACGGGACGGGTGTGGTGCTGCTGGAGGCCGGAAAGCCGGTCGCAGCGGCGGCTCGCTGTTTACGCCATCACTCCATGGAAACGATGTTCCGGCACTTGGGGAACCCTGAGCAGCCCCAAAACTTCCCGCGGGCGCTGGTTCGCTCCACCATGGGTCGGCCGCATCGCTGACAGGTCGGCGGTGCGGTGGGTGTGGTCGCAGCTGCGGCAGGAGTTGAGGGGGAAGGGGTGCGACTGGCAGCGACCGGCGTCACCGCAGCCGATGGCGCCGCGGGGCCAACCTGGGTCGACAGTACCATCTCGGCCAATTGTCGCCGACCGAGCAACTCCACCTGATTGGATTTGGCCAGCTCACGGGCGGCCTGGGTGAATTCCTGGTTAGCGACGACCATGGCGTGGTGGCACTTGTAGTGTGGGCGGGCAGCAGCAGCCTCTTGCACGGCCTTATTGCCGACGGCCTTGCTGTGACGCTTTGCCTGCACCAGGGTACGCTCTCCGCCTCGGGTAATAATCAGGTCGCCGCCCTGATCACCAACGTAGCGTGTGCGCTCAACCTGGTAGCCGAGGCGGTTGAACAGGATCTCCAGGTACTTCTCGAACTCCAGGCCAGTCATTCGGTCGATCTCTGGCATGCCCGCTTTTCGCAGACGCCACGTCTCAAAGAGATGCGGGCCAACCCGTAGGGCAAATATGAAAAGGATAAATGCCCACATGTACCAGGCGCTGAAGAGCCATCGAAAGGCCTGCCAGACAGCCTCAAACAGGCTTTTGGTGAGGAAAGAAGTATCAAAAGGTTCCACGGAACGGCCCCCTATCGTTCAAGTGGTAATACTTTCGATACTCTGTTTACCGCTCCCTCCCTGGTGTCAACGGCCGCGAAGAAAGCCCCTGCCAGCCCAGAACAACTGGGGGCAGGGGCTATTTGGTCAGGGCTCCTGGCGATTCAGGTCACAGACCGCCTGCGCGGTTTCACGCTGCGGCAGCTTTTTGCCAGGGGGTTGAGGCCGAGCCCCGCGATTATTTCACAAACCAACGGGAGATCGGCACTGGGTGGGCCCCCTCTGGGCCCTTTCGCCGGCAGAGGTGTAGTCGCATCTGGTCGATCGGGCTCGAACCCAGTCGAATCCAGGCGTCCGCTGGCGCATGTACCTGCGTCTATGCCGGTTGAACCCCGCCTTCCGTAAAATAACGCACAGGTGCGCCGGCAACCGGAGCGCAAAATCATGACGAATGGTCATCGGGACCTCATCGGGAGCCAGGGTCACCGGCCGACCACGACCGTGTTAAACATCTTGCCGACCCGATCCCGCTTGTCGAAGATCTCGCAGTCGTGGCCCAGCCGTTCGAGCTCATGGGCACACGCCAAGCCCGCCAACCCAGCCCCGACGATCGCTGCTCGCATGCATCGTCACCCTGCATCAGCGTTCCCCATGTGCGGCAACCGGATTCTCAGTGAAACGAACCCACCTCGGGGCCGGAGGTGGGTTCGTTTAGTACGGGTGGGCGGTCAGCCATCACGCTGAATCACTTGCGTCAATTCACGACGATTAGCTCCCACTCAGCCTCCAGGCCTTCACCACGTTGGCGCGCTTTTTGAGCCTGACCTTCACTCCATCCCAACTTCACATGTTACCACTATACCAGCACTAGACGCGGCTCACCCGGGGGAGGCCGGGATTGACCTGATCATTAGGCTTGCACAACAATTCTGGCGAACCTTCCTCGTCCTGCCAGTTCGGAGGTATATCACCTGAGCATACTCTGTTCGTATGTCCATGCATGACGGAGAGCGACAAAAAGCCCCAGAAGTTGCCTGTCGGTCGAAAAGCAAAACGGATCGCCTCTCTTCGATAGAGAAGGCGATCCGATCACCGTTGAGGTGGGGCTCAGCTTTTCGTTCCAGCCACCCGTGACGCAGCGGCGCATATCGTTTCCCGATGCTTGAACAGATCGTCGACAACCTCAAAGTTGACCCATGCCTCCGATTTGTCCTCGCTCTGTAAGCAGAACGCTCGCTTCGACTCACCAAACCAGAGCCTGATTACCCATTTCCGTACGTTGCTATCGACCAGCACCGAGAAGTAGGAAGCTGTGTCCTTGTAGGTGACTCGCTTGGGATCGACGACTTCCCGCAGGATAGACTTGATGACGTAGAAAGCCTCAAGTTCCTCCAAGGTGGTCAGGATCTTCGGCTTCACGGTCTCCGGCTCTGCCTGTGTCGCCTGTGCAGGCGTAGGTTCAGTGGACGTGGCTGCTGCCTGCTTCTCTGCCTCCATCGTCGTGGCAATCGCAGATTTGAGCTTATCCCCTATCATCTCGCCAAGGTACACGGTGATGGTCCGCTTGACCAACGGCCGGAACAAACCGCAGAAATTCATCACTCGGCTCCTTCAGTTCGGATTCGAGCACTGTGCGAATCTGCGTGGAGTACTTCAGGTTGGCGGCGGCGGAGAACAGATCGTCGGCATTAAAGCTCTCTTTGTGGAACTTCTTGACCTCAGCGACGATCGCCTCCCTGGGGTCCAACAGGTTGAACTCCAAAAAGGCCTGGTCATCCATCTTGTTTGGCTCCTGGAGATCGGAGTAGAACTTATAGGTCAGGCCATTCGTCAGTATCGCGAATTTGGCCGGCGTCGTGGTGAAGTAGCGGAACAGCTGAGTGCCGTGCCCCGCAAGGTTATCTGTAACCGGCTTTGCTTCGATCAGGATGGCCGGTTTTCCACCGACCATGATCGCATAATCTACCCGCTCGCCCTTCTTCGTGCCTACGTCTGCTGTGAACTCTGGTACGACTTCCAGCGGGTCAAAGACGCTGTAGCCCAGGATCTGAAGAAACGGCAGAATCAGGGCCGTCTTGGTTGCTTCCTCGGTTTTGAGGTGTGATATGACTCGAGTTATCCATTTGGCACAGTGTTATTTCTGATTCTTTATGCAAATGTCCTTCATCAGATGAAACAATAGGTCGGGCATGCGGCTGAATGTTGTCGAGCGAAACCCAAAAGGATCGCCTCTCTTCGACAGAGTGGCGATCCTTTTCGTGCTCTAGGCGTACGAGACAGAAGCGGGAGGTTGGTCACGTCGCTGTGTGGAAGGACTGGCGCCGGGATGTGCTCATGTTCGCTCTATGCTGCCTCCTCCTGGAGGGTCCCTGACACGGCTGACCGTGCGCCATCTTTACGAGGAGAGCACGTTAGGCTAGTACATGTGGTTTCGCTGGGCCCTAATCACGTCTCGGAAAAACACGCAGGGCCTCGCCGAACATTCGTGCGAGTCCCTGCGTATTACTCTGTGGCGGCGCCTCGTTGAACGGAAGGGGGTGGACGCATGAGCAACCTGGGAGAGAAGGTCTTCTGGATCATCCTCTTAGCGCTTGTGCTGAAGCTCCTATCCCTTGACATCTAAGGGGTAGGGCCTAACTTCCCTACCCTGTTATGTACCCAGACAACGGCTGCCGCACGGCTCGGTGCTAAACCCACCGGGCCGTCCCTATTTTCTCCACCACATGCCCGGATTATTCCGCGGCCGACACGACCACGCCATCTACCCGGGCACGGCCATAGAGGGCAGAGCCTCAGCTTGAGCAATTCGATATACTGCGATGGCTTCAGCCTGGTTGAGGCGACGTATGCGATCTCGGCCGACGAACTCGCCGAAGCCGCCGTCCGGAGCTAATCAATCTGCTACTCTTCCTCGGCAACCGCTAAATTGGCTGCTGGCTTCAGCACCCAAGAACTGCCACACAAAGACGGATCGCCTCCCTTCGACAGAGATGGCGATCCGTTCTTTTTCCGCCCGCGCCGGGGCGCAGCGGTTACACCTGCGCGCTTCGTCTGGCGCCCAATCCACTCAGGTACAGGACTGGGACTGAGTAGAAGGTCTCTTCCCCCTGACTGTGGACAGACAGAACGCCAGCGAAGAGCCACCGTGCAGAAGAATTCCTTCGGGCAAGTATCGAAGTTGCGGTAGCGAGGGGGTGACTCGATGTCCCGAAAGAACCGCCTGTCTTTTTGGCGCAAAGTCAGGGGCCTCTCCCAGAGCGACCTGGCTCAGCTGATTGGAGTCACGTACGTGACGATCAGCAATTGGGAGCGGGACGAGACTCTGCCTACCAAAAGTCAGGTTGCCCGAGTGGCAGGGATTTTGGGGGTAAAGGCGCAGGATCTCTACCCATTTGAGCAGTTCTAGTGGCCGGGGTCCGCCGCTGCAAGAAGCCGGCATGAAAGGCGGGCGATGGCATGGTTGATTACAGGCACCTGTATTAAAATATCTGACTATTGTGGTTGGAAACCAGAGGAGTGGTCAGTTAGTGAAAACGCTGACGGCGGCGGTAGTAGTTCCTGAAATCGAGACAGATCTATCTGTCATGGACGATCGGGCCGAACCCCGGCCCCACGACTAAGACACACATGCCCGGCTACCGAGCCCCGGCAGGAACCCCCTCGCACACGGCAGAACTGTGCAGAAGCCAGGGAAGGACAGACGTAGGGAGACGGTAAGATGATTGCTGTAATCGATGTGGAGACGACTGGACTCAACCCCTATCGGCACGACCGCATCGTCGAACTCGCAGCCGTGGTGATCGACCAGGACGGAAAGGTGATACGCGAACTCGCCACCCTCGTCAATCCCGAGCGGGACATGGGCCCCAGCCATATTCACGGCCTGACCGCCAAGGACGTCCACGAAGCGCCACGGTTCACCGACATAGCAAGTACCCTGACGGAGTTCCTGGACGGGTGCGTTGCCGTCGCCGGCCATAACGTGCGTTTTGACCTCTCCTTCCTGACTGCCGAGTTTGACCGGATTGGCCGTGCATTCCCGGATTGCCCAAGCCTGTGCACCATGCAGTTGGCGGGCGGCGGCAACCTGGCCCGCGCCTGCTCAGACTACGGAGTCCCCTTCGATGGCCAGGCACACGCGGCGCTAGATGACGCACGTGCCGCAGCCCAACTCTTAGCTGTACTGCTCCGTGACGCTCCCCACCTATCCGCAAGCGTCCTTGCTTTGCCACCCATCCGATGGTCTCCGATCCCTCATGCTCCCGTGCGGCTGCTCACCCGGCACGAAGCGGAAAGACGCCACTTGCAGCCGCCTTCATATATCGAGAAGCTCCTCGCCCGCCTGCAGCCTGATCTCCCTGCGGATGTCCAGGACGCTGCGGCACTTGCGTATACAGCCCTGCTGGATCGGGCGCTTGCGGACCGCCATGTAGACGAGGATGAGGGAAAGTCCCTGCTGGAAATCGCCACGAAGTGGTCCATGTCTGGTCAACTGGTGCAGAGAATCCACCGGGAGTACGTGGTGCGCTTGGGGATGGCGGCACTGACAGACGGAACTGTGTCAGATACCGAGCGGCGGGATCTTCTCCACGTCGGCCGTATGCTCGGTCTGTCGGCGACGGACCTTGACAGCGTGCTTGCGGAGGGGAGCAGACGGCTGGCGATGGGACAGGTTGCGGCTGCTGCGCCGGTTCAGGCGGAGAGGCCCGGAGGTTTGACCGGCAAGTGCGTCTGCTTTACGGGTGAGTGCCAGTGCAGAGTGAACGGGAGGTCGCTGACCCGCGACATGGCGATGGCGCTTGCTGCGCGGCACGGTATGGTCGTTACGGAATCGGTGACCAAGAAGCTCGATGTGCTTGTGGTGGCGGACCCGTTGACGCAATCGGGCAAAGCAAAGAAGGCCCGGCAATATGGGATTCCCATCATGCACGAACTCGTCTTCTGGCGGGCTCTGGGCCTGAACGTCGAGTAGGGCGGTGGGCAGAAACGGACGGAGCCCCCTTTCGCAACCCATGGACAACACGCAGGGACTCGCCAAACATTCGTGCGACCACCGCACCGAGGATGACAACGATCTTCCCTCCAACCACCTTTGCACGGTGGGCACCTGAAAAAGCGTGCAGGGATGGACTGAGCGGTCAAAGGATGCGGGTTCCAGGGCACAAACTGCCGTTCACGCCATCTATGCACGGGTTTTCGGGCGGTGCGCGTGCAAACCTGGACCGAACCGGGGCCGTGGCTTGGCGGCGCGGGCAGGGCCAGGGGCAACGGCCGGGACGATCGGGGTGCCCCCCCACCGGGGTGGTCACCCACGCAACAGAAAACATTTATCATCATGAAAAAGAATATATTGACAAGATGTAGGTGGCTCGTTTAACCTAATCTCAATCGTTGATGATATCTAACGATATGAGAGGGGTTGAACGTTATGAAACCTGCCCGTCCCGACGGCACCGAGCCGCAACAGCCCGCCAAGACTCGGATTCCCGAGAACATGACCAAGGCCCATAACGAAGCGGTCGCCAAGATGGAAGCCCTGATGGAGCAAGTCAAGCTGACTGGCCGGCCCGTCATCAAGGACCTGAGCCAGGGCATCATGAACACCAAGGGCGTGAAGGAGATCCTCAAGGGCAACGCCAGGCCTTCGTACATCACCATCGAGGGTCCGGCCTTCGGTCGCATCAACAAGCTCGGCGACCGACGCCTGGCCAAGACGGTCGAAATGCTCGGGCGCAAAGTGAAGTGGGTGTACAAGGTCCGGGCGATGATTCAGAAGGGAACCCAGACCGTCTTCGTGTGGGAAGCTGAGGAGAACGATCCGCAGGGCATCGACGTCAAGCGGTCGGGCAACTACGCTACCATCAATCTGGACGAACTGATGATCTCGGAGCAGATGCAGGTGCAGTCCGGTCATTATGAGAAGTACAAGCTGGAGTTCTCCGAGCCCGATGACCTGGTCTACCCCGCCCTCAAGTTTGATATGAGCCAAAAGGTTGAGTCCGGGCTCACGTCCGAGGAGAAGCTGCGCCGGGCCGAGGTCGCCGGCCTGGTCCCGCCCAAGGCCGAGCGGACGCGGGCGAAGAAGAGCGCCGGCACCCAGCCGACGCCTGGCACCGAGGCGAAGGTCCAGGCCCCCGAAGCCCAGGGCGCCACTGCCGAGGAGACCGA
This sequence comes from Symbiobacteriaceae bacterium, assembly GCA_029239785.1. Classification (GTDB taxonomy): domain Bacteria; phylum Bacillota; class Sulfobacillia; order Symbiobacteriales; family Symbiobacteriaceae; genus JARBUG01. The sequence goes on from JARBUG010000012.1 coordinate 17,365, forward strand.
GTAGCCAAACGAGCCCACCTCCAGACCGGAGGTGGGCATTTTCGTGCGCAACAGGAAAGGGGGAGGCAGGCGGGGAATCAACTCAGGTCATTCCACACAGACACGAAAGGATCTCCACACCACGATGCACACCCAACCGAACAGCATCTCCTACAAGCCGACCATTCTCGCCTGCTACATCGGGAACTTCGTCCAGGCCATTCTGATCAACCTCACCCCCATTCTCTTCATCCCCCTGCGCGAGCAGTACGGTTTCTCGTACGAACAGCTCGGACTCCTCATTTTGATCAACTTTACCACGCAAGTGCTGGTCGACCTCGCCTTCAGCGGGCTGGTGGATAAGTACGGCTTTCGGCGCTTTATTGTGGCGGCCCACGGGTTTGCAGCCGCCGGTCTGCTCCTGTTTGCCGTGGCGCCCCTCCTTTTCCCCGCCACGCCGTACTTTGGTTTTGCGTTGGCCACCGTTGTTTTCTCGTGCGGCGGGGGCCTGCTGGAACTGCTCCTCAGCCCGATCGTCAACGCAATTCCTACCGACGAAAAGGCGACGGCGATGGCCGTTCTGCACTCGTTTTACGCCTGGGGCCAGGTGGCGGTGGTGCTGCTCACCACGCTGTTGCTCTTCCTCTTGGGGCGCACCGAGTGGCCGTGGATTCTGGTTGCCTGGACGCTCATGCCGCTGGTCAATCTGGTCCTGTTCAGCTTCGTGCCGCTCGCACCGCCGATTCCCGAGGATCAGCGCATGGGCCTGGGCGCCCTGGTGCGCACCCGCTACTTTGTCGTGGCCGTGCTAGCGATTCTCTTTGGCGGTGCGGCTGAAGTGACCATGGCCCAGTGGACGTCGGCCTTTGCCGAGCGGGCCCTCAACCTGCCGAAGGTGGTGGGCGACGTGGCCGGCGTTGCCCTGTTTGCAGCCATGCTTGGCTTCGGGCGGGTGCTGTACAGCATCTTTGGCCAGCGAGTGAGCGTGAATCGGGTGATGATGGGCGGCGCCATCATGGCAGCGTGCTGCTTTGTGGTGGCGGCGCTTTCACCCGTGAACCTGATCGCCTTGCTGGCCTGTGTGCTGTGCGGGCTGGCTACGAGCCTGCTCTGGCCGGGCGCCCTGGTGCTGGCGGCGGAGCGGTTTCCGCTGGCGGGCGCAGGCATGTTTGCCATCATGGCGGCCGGGGGCGATGTAGGCGCCGCCGCAGGCCCCTGGCTGGTCGGGGTGGTGACCGATCACGTGCCGGGCCTGCCAGTCGTGGGCGGCTTGGTTAGCGCGACCGGGCTGCAGAGCGAACAGTTCGGGCTGCGGGCCGGGTTGCTGGTGGGCACCATCTTCCCGTTGGTGGCCTATGCCTGCCTCCGCTGGATGCGTGGTCATCGCACGGCAGACTGACGGTTGCAGAAACAGGACGCAAAATTGAAATGCATGAATATGGTCTCGCCGGTCAAATATCCCATACCGTCTGTTGACTGACATGCCTGAAAGGCGTAGCCTCAAAGCAATACGAGGTTTTCAGGCGGTGTTCTCATGCGCATTACGGTTGGCACCAAACTGATGGCGGGGTTCTCGGCGCTCCTCATTTTGATGGGCGGTATCGCGGCGACGGCATCCTGGGCGGTCATTCAGCTAAACCAAGCGGCACAAGAGCAGGCAGATCACGCTGAGCAGGCCAGAGCCCTCGGTGACCTGGCGGTGCAGATCAGCGGCCTGCAGGACTATGCTACCGACTACATGGCCACGGCCAATGGCGAGCGGCCCCGGGAGTTCGCGGCCGCCAAGGAGAAGGCCCTGGCCCAGCTCCAGGCCATGGGGGGCCAGGCCACCGTCGTGAACGCAGCGCTCTGGGACATCATTCGGGCCCATACGAACATATTGGCCACGGCGGCCGCCGACATTCTGGCCGAGCCCAATCCGATCGGCAACCCCAAAAACCACAGCCTGATGTACGCCCTCGATAACGCCGCCGACGCCGTTCAGGCCGACCTTCAGGCGGCAACGAACCTGATGAATGCAGCCTCCATGGCGGCCCGGAAGCATACGGCAACTGTCCGGATGCAAGGGCTGGGGCTGACCGGCGCCCTGGCGCTGGCATCGCTGGCCTGCGGGTTGATTATCGCCGTGGCGCTGACGCGGCACATCGTTCGCCGGGTCAAGGGGGTCACGGCCCTCGCCGGGCGCCTGGCGGATGGCGACCTGACGGGTGATGCGCTTCCGGACCGGTCGCGAGATGAGATTACGGAGATGACACGCGCCATCAACCGGATGGTGGCGAATCTCCGGCAGATTGTCTCCAACATCGCCGCATCGGCGGAGTCGGCCCGGACCGCGTCGGAGAGCCTGCATGCGGCATCAAGTCAGTCAGCAGAGGCGGCACTGGGCACCGCACAGGCGATTGAACGGGTGGCAGCGGGCACCACCGAGCAGGCGGATGCGGCCACGCATATGACCGGCACGGTGCGAGAGCTGCAGGAGCTGATCCGGCAGGTGGCCAGGGGATCGCAGGACACCGCCGCCGATGTGGAACGGGCGGCGCAGCAACTGGGCGATATGAACCAGACCATCTCGCAGGTAACCACCTACACCGGCAGCGTTGCCGCGGGCGCCACCACCGCCACCGCCGCTGCCGCCCGCGGCCACGAACTGGTGGGCAGAACGCTGGCCGGCATGGAGCGCATTACGCAGGCCGTGACCGAGGCCACGGAGCGCATTCACCAGCTCGCCGCGTTGTCCAATCAGATCGGACAGATCACGGTCATCATCTCCGGCATATCGGATCAGACGGATATGCTGGCCCTGAATGCCGCCATTGAGGCGGCCCGGGCCGGGGAGCATGGCCGGGGCTTTGCCGTGGTCGCCGAGGAGGTGCGCAAGCTGGCTGAGCGCTCCGCCGCATCGGCCCGGCAGATCGAGGCGCTGATTGACGCGACTCAGCAGAGCACAGCCAAGGCTGTGGCCGCCATGGATACGGGCAGCCGTGAGGTGGCCGCGGGCAGCGAGTCGGCGGCAGCCGCAGGCGTTGGGCTGGTGCAGATCCGTGATGTGGTGGAGCGGGTGAGCAGCGACCTGCAGGGGATCGCACGGGCCACACAGGAACTGCAGGCCAAGGCAGTCCAGGTGGCGCAGGTCTTCGATGCGGTTTCGGCTGTGTCGGAGGAGAACACGGCCGGCATGGAGGAGATGGCCGCCGGGACCGATCAGGTGACGCAGTTGGTAGAGAAAGTGGCCACGGTGGCCCAGGAGAACGCTGCCGCTGCCGAAGAGGTGTCGGCCTCCAGCGAGGAGCTGACGGCTACCGCCGAATCGGTTTCCAGTTCGGCCCGGGTGCTGGCTGAGGTGGCGGGGACGCTGCGGGGAGAGGTGGCACGGTTCCGGCTGTAGGATAGGAATGGCAGATCATGAAAACGGCGGACCTCCATAGCAACGGAGGTCCGCCGTTTTCATCGAGCCCGTCTCAGGTCACGCAGTGCCTGTCCCAACGCCGCATTCTTGTACCGGAACCAGCGGATTTCGTGAGATATGATGCCGGTTCCGGTCGCCCAGTATCCGTAGAAGATGCCGGCATCGGCCTCCTCCAAGCTTCGGACGAGGAGCGCATAGTACTCTCCGCCGGTCATACGGAAGCTGATTGCATGGACCGGGTCGGGCACAGGCTCCTGTCCTTGTCCGAGGAGGTAGTAGGAGCGGTTTGGGCCGGCAACTGCCCTGGTGACCTGCTCCAGGGCCGAGCCGGAGAGTCTGCATGTGTAGGCGTGTTCAGCTGGCGGGATCTCGGCGCAGTCCTCCGGATGGTAGCCGGTCTGCCAGAGTGTCTGATGCCGCCGGTTGGTGGCCAGGCGGATCTCGGCCACGGTGCCTTTGGCCAGGCCTTTGGCCGGATGGATGCCCAAGAACCAGATTGCCAGCACCACCAGTGCCCCGAGTGCGGTCACGGTCGCTGTGCGCCAGTGCCGTCTGTGGGAATTATGTGTCATGTTCATCCCTCCGTTCAGGTGGTTGGACGTTTTGCGCGCCCCGGCAGTTGCTTCGCAAGACTTGTGGGTGATTTGCCGAAGTGGTGGACCATGCATGCCTGTCAAGGAGGCCTGACGAATCCGATGCAGCACGAGATGGGGCTCTATCGGAAGCCTTTTGAGTCGATGCGGTCAGGGCGCAAGCGGTTTGAAATCCGCCTGTGTGATGAGAAACGTCAGCGTATTGCCCTTGGGGATACCATTCGGTTCGCGCTCCAGCCCGAGGGGACTGAGAGTCTTGCCGTGGTCGTACTCGGGCTGCGCAGGTACGAAAGCTTTGAGCAGTTGTATCAGGAGATTCCGCTGCGAGACATCGATTGCGAGGGCTGGACGATGTCGGAGCTGCTGTCCAGCACGTACCGGATCTATACCAGGGAGCAGGAGTTACATCACGGGGCGCTGGCGATTGAGATTCGGGTGATGTCCCAGGGGATGGGATAGGTTGTCGTGCGACTGCCCTGGCATCGGTCCATACTAGTCCAGCCGATGCAGCGCACCTGTACAAGAATGGACCGATAGAGGCCGCAAACGCACGAAGTGCCCTTCCCGGGCGGCGTCCCCAGGTCCCAGGGGGCTACTTCTACGTTTGCGGTCTTCATCGGTCCATTTTGCACTGCGCACCCCGAAATCGATGGACAAAAGCAGGGCTCTTCAACAAGTTTCGTGCACGATGCGCCCGCCCCTGTAGGCTTCACTTGGCTCCGGACCCCGTTGCCCTCGGCCCATCCGCACATGGGTTATCAAGGGGCCGGCGTGCAAATGCGGGCGGAGCCAACAGGGGCGGGCGCCGGCAAGGCCGCATAAGCTGCACGGAACTTGTCGAAGAGCCAAAAACAGACCGTAGCGGCTGGCCCAGCTTGGGCTGGGGTGCTGCGCACCTCGGGCGCCCGACCGGATGTCAGCTTCCCGGGCGCCCCGGCATACCCATACTCCACCAGGGAGGTGGGGCGCATGCTTATCCCCGTCCCGCTGCCGCCGGGCAGCCCGAGGCCCATCAAACACGAAGAGAGCCCCGAGAACCTGGAATACCCCCTGTCGCACCTGAACGGCTGGCTCACGCCCAGCACCCGGTTCTTCCGCCGGAACCACTTCGCCTACCCGGCCGTCAACCCCGCTGCCTGGCGCCTGACGGTGGGCGGTGAAGTCAGCACACAACTCGCCTTCACCCTGCCCCAACTCCAGGCCCTGCCCCAAGCCAGCACCTGGGCGACGCTGGTCTGCTCGGGGAACAAGCGGAGCCATATGGAGCCGCCACCCGAGGGGACGCCCTGGCGCAGCGGCGCCATAGGGAACGCCGAATGGGGCGGGGTGCTGCTGCGCGACCTGCTCCGGCTCGCCGGGCCCGGGCCGGCGGCGCAGGAAGTCCTGTTCGTGGGCGCCGACCAGGGCATCTTCAAGGAGACTGGGGAGGAGGTGCCCTACGCCCGCAGTCTGCCGCTGGCGATGGCGCTGGGCCCGGGCCCGGCGCTGGCGATACGGCGCCCGGGGGCCCCGGGGCGGGCGCCCTCCTGGCCCTTACCATGAATGGCCAGCCGCTGCCACGTGAGCACGGCGGCCCTCTCCGCCTGATCGTGCCCCACTGGTATGGCATGGCCTCGGTCAAATGGGTGACCCGCATTGAACTGCTCTCCCGGCCCTTCCGCGGTCCGTTCCAGGCCAAGGAGTACGTCTACCTGCCCGCCCCGGGCGCCTACGACCGGGCCACGCCCGTTACGCTCCAGAAAGTGGACTCGGTCATCACCCACCCGGCGCCCGACCAGCGCTTCAAGCCGGGGCGGGTGGCAGTGCGCGGCGTCGCCTGGGGCGGCGGCAGTCCGCTCGCCAGGGTCGAGGTCAGCCTGGACCGGGGCGCCACCTGGACAGAGGCAGAGTTGGCCGGCCCGAAGGCCCACGCCGCCTGGCGCCTCTGGCAGTACCGCACGCCGTCGCTTCCCCCCGGGCGCCACGAGGTCATGGTCCGGGCGACCAACGCAGATGGCGAGGTGCAGCCCGCCACCGCCCCCTGGAATGCCAAGGGATATGGCAACAACGCCATCCCGCGGGTCCAGTTCCTCGTCGCCCTGATGGCCCACCGAGGGTAATGCGCGTAACGACCCCAGCCAGGCCGGCAAAGCCTGAGCTGGGGTCGCTTTCTATTCACCCGGCGCCAATGAGAGCGCCGGGATCGACCGGCTCCCCATCCTGCCGCACCTCGAAATGCAGATGCGGCCCCGTCACGGCGCCCGTGGACCCGACCTTCCCGATCCGCGCCCCCCGCTCGACCCAATCCCCTTCCCGCACCAGCACCGCAGACAGGTGCGCATACACGCTGGACAGCTTACCCCCGTGGTCGATCACCACAATCTGCCCGTAGGCGGGCAGCGCTTCTACGATGATCACCCTGCCGTCCAGGGTCGCGGCCACAGGTGCCCCCTCATTCGCCCCGATATCGACCCCCGTATGGAGCTTGGGCACATTCAGGATGGGATGTACCCGGGAGCCGAAGGCAGAGGTGGGCTCCAGCCACCCGGGCACCGGCCAGGCGGCCTGCCCGGCCTGGTCGGCCTGCCCCGCCGCCCCGGCCTGCCGCTCCCGAATCAGCCGCCCAATCTCCTGCACCTCCCGGTCCAACTCGGCCACACTCTCCGCCGTATCCGCCGTCGGTCCCACCCCCAGGTGGCCCGCAACCCAGGCCTGGAACCGCCCCGCCGCCGGGTAGCCCCAGGCCACAAGCCCCGTCAGCACAAGCAACGCCGCTATCGTAATGGTTGTCATTTTACGCTGTCGTTTTGTCGCCACGATGGTTCCCTCCATGAACTTCATGGCACCATCGTAACCCCCCGACCTTAACGGCAACGCCCGATGAACCTTAAGAACTTCTTAAGATGCCGCCTGCTCCGGCAGCCGCACCTCAAAGACTACCCGGTTCGGCTCGTTATAGGCCCGAATCGTCCCGCCGTGGAGCGTCACGATGTTCTTGGCGATCGCCAGCCCCAGGCCGGCCCCGCCCGTCCGGTCAGACCGGGACTTCTCGACCCGGTAGAACGTCTCGAACACATACGGCAGGTCCCGCGACGGAATCGGCTCCCCGTAGTTCGCAATCTTGACCACCAGTTCCCCCGCCGCCCGCGAAAGCTCAATGTCGACCTGCCTCCCGGCGCTCCCGTACCGCACAGCGTTGGCCATCAAGTTCTCGAAAACCCGCACCATCAGATCCGGGTCGAGGGAGACCATCACCCGCTCAGGTGGCAGCGCCATCTGATACGCCATCCCCGTGGCCTGCAGCGCCGGGACAAACTCCTCGGCCAGCTGCTCAAGCAGCTCACCCAGGTTGACCGGCACACACCGCAATTGCACACCGCCGTAGCTGGTGCGTGTGAACTCAAAGAGCTGATCGATCAGCCGCTTCAACTGCTGGCCCTTGCTGTACGCGATCCCCACGTAGTGGCGCAGTTCCACTTCATCCCGGTACTGATCATTCTCAATCAGGGCCAGATACCCCAGCACCGACGTCAGCGGTGTCCGCAGATCATGCGATACGCCGGTGATCAGCTCCTGTTTGGTCGCCTGCGCGGCGCGCTCCTCATCCAGCGATCTCTTGAGCCGCTGGCTCATCACCGCCAGGTTATCGGCCAGACGGTGCAGTTCGTCCGGCGATCGGTCCGGCACCGTTACATCAAGGTTGCCCCGGGCGATCTCATCCAGCGTCCGGTTCAACTGCTCGATATACCGGATGGTCTCAGCGCTGAACAGATAGAAGTAGAGCACAAAGAGCACAATGCCGGTCAGGACGATGACGGGCACCGGCCCCACCGTCGCACGCAGCATGTACAGCAGATCGCCGAAGCCGTCGACATGCCGCAGCACGTAAGCGACCCAGGCCAAAATTGCGGCCGTCGCTGCCGCCAGCAACAGGCTGGCCACAAAGGCGCCGATCATCTTCCACCGGATGGATTGGTACCACTTAGTCTGCAATTTTATAGCCAACCCCCCAGACGGTTTTGATCAGCGTCGGGTGCCCCGGGTCATCTTCGATCTTCTCGCGAATCTTTCGGATGTGCACCATCACCGTGTTGTTCGACTGGAAGTAGCGCTCTTTCCAGACCCGCTCGAAGATCTCCTCGGAACTGAAAACCCGCCCGGGGTTGGCGGCCAGCAGGTGGAGAATGTCGTACTCGGTCGGGGTCAGGTTGACCGGCTTGCCATCCACTGAGACCGTGTGTTTTGGCTCATCGATTTCGAGCCCGCGAATGGCGATGACCCTGTCGGCGGCCCGAGCGCCCGGGGCGCCCGGGTTAAGCTGCAGGTAGCGCCGCAGCTGGGCCTTAACGCGGGCCACAAGCTCCAGCGGGTTGAAGGGTTTGGTCAGGTAATCGTCGGCGCCCATGCGGAGGCCGAGAATCTTATCAACATCTTCCGACTTGGCGCTGAGCATCAGGACCGGCGTGACGCGATCCTTGCGAATGGTGCGCAGCACCTCCAGACCGTCCATGCCGGGCATCATGACGTCCAGGATGACCAGGTGGATATCGTGGCGGGCGATCAGATCGATCGCCTGCGTCCCCGCGTTGGCCTTCATGACCTGATACCCTTCACTGAGCAGATGGATCTCGATCAAATTGGCGATCTCCGCGTCGTCATCAACGACCAGAATCTTTCTGTCCTCCATCGATACCACCCTCGTTCTTGTCACAAACCTCACGGGGGAGCGCTTCGAGATGCAGGCGTCACGTTCCTTCCCAGCGGCAAGGGGACAGGCCATCTAACCGGCACCGCGTTTTATGGTCATCCTTTGGGATGACTGCAAGTCCATTCCATTGGATGAAGGCGACAAACTTCCTCTGGCGAACCAATAAGGCTTCAATAGGCTGAAATGGGAAAGCGCTACTGCCTTCTCATATAGACCTATAAACATAATACCCAGAGGGGGCCAACACACATGAAACGCATCGCAGCAGGAATCCTCGCCTTCGCCATGTTCGCCGTCGCCGGCTGCGGCGGCGCGCAACTCGGCACCAGTTCCGGCACCGGCGGCCAGTCGGTCAAAATCGGTTTCATCGCACCGCTCACCGGCGACGCCAAAACCTATGGCGAGTCTGCCAAAAAGGGCTTTGACCTGGCGCTGGAGCAGGCGGGCAACAAGGCCGGCAACTTCACCGTCGCGGTCACCAGCGGCGACGATCGCAACGATCCCACCGAAGGCGTCAATCTGGCCACGAAGATGATCTCGCAGGACAAAGTGAGCGCCATTGTGGGCGCCGTGACCTCGTCTGTCACCATCCCGGTCAGCGAAGTGGCCAACAGCAGCAAAATCGTAATGATCACCGGCACGGCCACCGCGGCCAAAGTGACGGTGGATGACAAGGGCGCCCGCAAGCCTTATGCATTCCGGGCGCCCTTTATCGACCCCTTCCAGGGCCAGGTGGCGGCCAAGTTCGCCGTCGAGAACCTGAAGGTGAAGACCGCCGCCATCCTCTATGACAAGGGCAACGACTACTCCATCGGCCTGACGGAAGAGTTCCAGAAGACCTTCGCCGCCAAGGGCGGCACCGTGGTCGCCTCGCTCTCCTACGGCAAGGATGACACCGACTTCTCCGCCATCGTCACCAACGTTGCGGCCAAGAAGCCGGACATGATCTACCTGCCCGATTACTACGGCAAGGTCTCCCTGATCGCCGCTGCGATCAAGGCCAAGGGTCTGAATGTGCCCCTCGTCGGCGCCGACGGCTGGGACTCCAACGACCTTGACTTCGCAGCCCTCGCAGGCGGTTACTTCACCAACCACTACTCCGCCGACGACCCCAGCCCCGCCGTCCAGAAGTTCGTGAAGGAGTACGAGGCCAAGTACAAGGCAAAGCCCGACGCCTTCGCCGCCCTGGCCTATGACGCCACCAACATGCTGCTCGAAGCGATCAAGCAGGCCGGCAGCACCGATTCCGAAAAGATCCGCACCGCACTCCAGGGGCTCAAGGAGTTCCCCGCCGTCGGCGGCAAGCTCAGCTTTGATGCGAACGGCAACCCGATCAAGGCGGCCGCCATCCTGCAAGTACAGGCTAACAAGAGCTACAAATTCATCACGTCCGTCCAGCCGTAAAAAGGGGGGACCGGCGTGGTCCAGTTTATCGAACAGGTGATCAACGGGCTCCAACTGGGCTTTGTGTACGCCCTGATCGCCCTGGGCTACACCATGGTCTACGGCATCATTCGCCTCATCAACTTCGCCCACGGCGACGTCTTCATGATCGGCGCTTTTGTCGGCTACTTCGGTTTTGCGGTGTGGGGCCTGCCCTGGCCGGTGGCGATTCTCGTCTCCATGGCGGTTTGTGCCGTGGTGGGCATGGCAATCGAGCGCCTGGCCTACCGCCCCCTGCGGGCAAAGGGGGCGCCGAACATTGCCACGCTGATTACGGCCATCGGCGTCTCGCTCTTTATCGAGTACTTTACCAGCCTCAAGTTTGTCTTCGGCCCCAACTACCGGGTGGTGGCGCGGCCCTTTGCGGTGCAGGTCTTCCATCTGGGTCCCGTCAGTATCAGTTCGGTCCAGATTCTGGTGATCACCGTGGTGCTCGTCCTGGTGGCCGGCCTCCAGTACATCGTCTACCGGACGAAGGTCGGCAAGGCGATGCGGGCCGTCTCCCACGACCGAGACGCCGCCCGGCTGATGGGGATCGATGTGGACCGGGTGATCTCGTATACCTTCGCGATTGGCTCCGCCCTGGCGGCGGCGGCGGGCGTGCTTTTTGCCCTGGCCTACCCGCAGATTTCGCCGTTCATGGGCATTATGCCCGGGCTGAAAGCCTTTACAGCGGCGGTGCTGGGCGGCATCGGCTCCATTCCCGGGGCGCTGCTGGGCGCCGTGCTGATGGGCCAGGCCGAAACGCTGACAGCGGCCTACATCACCACTGACTTCCGGGATGCGATCGCCTTCGGCATTCTGATTCTGGTGCTGCTGCTGCGGCCCGCCGGGCTGCTGGGCAAGGCCGGTCCGGAGAAGGTATAGGCACCCTCAATGGGTGCCGTAACCCGTCAGGCGTGGGCCCAATCTCGACCGGCCCATGCCGAGAGGGTATAGGAGGTGTCAGCAGTGCGCGCTCGCTCGTTCGCAATCGCCGGGGCCATCCTCGGCCTGTATGGTCTCCTGGAACTGCTGCGGCAGACGGGTATCATCAGCGCCTACTGGGCGCAGATCATGGACCTGAGCCTGATCATTACCATTTCGGCCGTGGGGCTGAGCCTGATTTACGGCTTCACCGGCCAGTTCTCGCTGGGGCATGCCGCCTTCTATGGGGTGGGGGCCTACACCGCCGGGTTTGTCAGCAAGACGCTGGGGGCTGGGGCTCCCGGGTTCGTGCTGGCGCTGGTGGCGGGGGCGGTGGCTGCCGGTCTGGTGGCGCTGCTGATCGGTCTGCCCATTTTGCGCCTTCGTTCCGACTACCTGGGCATCGCCACGCTGGGCTTTGGCGTGATCATTCGGGTGCTGCTGGATAACAGCCACAAGCTGAGTCCTACCCTGGGCGGCGCCAAGGGGATGATGGGCGTGCCGCAGCTCGCCAGCTTCGTTTGGATCTTCTGGCTGGCGGTGGGCGCCATATGGCTGGCGGCGAACCTGATTCGGTCCAGCTATGGGCGGGCCTGCATCTCCATTCGGGAAGATGAGGTGGCGGCCGATTTGATGGGCGTCAACACGACGGCGCTCAAGACCCTGGCCTTTGTGGTCGGCGGGGCGCTGGCCGGGCTGGCGGGGGCGCTCTACGCCCATCGCTACCCGTTCCTGCATCCTTCTACGTTCGATTATCTGAAGTCGCTGGATGTGCTGCTGGTGGTGGTGCTGGGCGGCCTGGGCAGCCTGACGGGCACGGTGGTCACGGCCATCGGGTGGGTCTTCCTGCTGGAGTGGCTGCGGGCGGTGCTGCCTTCCGAGTACATGGATCTGCGGGGCGTGGTCTATGCGCTGGTGCTGATCGTGTTGATGATCGCCCGGCCCCAGGGCCTGCTGGGCGGCTCGTCTGCGAAGGGAGGGAAGCGCCGTGCCACTGCTTGAGTGCCGGAACATCTCCCGCTACTTTGGCGGCCTGCGGGCTGTAGGCGGGCTGAATCTGACCCTGGAGCCCGGCGAACTGGTGGGACTCATCGGCCCCAACGGCGCCGGGAAGACGACGGTCTTCAATATGATCACGGGGATCTTTCCGCCTACGGAGGGCCAGGTACTGTTGGAGGGGCGGGATCTTTCGGGGCTCGCTTCGTTCCAGGTGACGCAGTTGGGCATCGCCCGGACCTTTCAGAACATCCGCCTATATAAGGAAATGAGCGTGCTGGATAACGTGAGGACAGCCATGCACGCTGGGCGGGGCTATGGCCTGTTCGATGCGCTGCTCCGGACCCGGCGGTTCGGGGCGGCTGAGCGGCGGCTGACCGAGCAGGCAGAGGCGCTGCTGGAGCGGATGAAGCTGACGGCCCGGCGCGATGAGCCGGCGGGCTCCCTGCCCTACGGCGAGCAGCGCCGCCTGGAGATCGCCCGGGCGCTGGCCACATCGCCCAAGCTGCTGCTCCTGGACGAGCCCGCTGCGGGCATGAACCCGTCCGAGGTGGGGGAACTGCTGGAACTGGTCCGGTCCATCCAGCGGGACTTCGGTCTCACCATTTTGCTGATCGAGCATCAGATGAGCCTGGTGATGAACCTGTGCCAGCGCCTGGTGGTCCTGGACTTCGGCGAAGTGATCGCCCGGGGCACCCCGGCTGAGATTCAGAGCGATGCCCGGGTGCTCGAAGCCTATCTCGGAAAGGGGGCGACGGCGTGATGCTTGAGGTGAACGACCTGCGGGTAAGCTACGGCCACATCGAGGCGCTGCACGGCGTCTCCTTTACGGTAGCCGAGGGCGAGATTGTGACGCTGATTGGCGCCAACGGGGCGGGCAAGTCGACCACGCTGCGGGCGCTTTCGGGGCTGGTGCGTGCTCGCAGTGGGCAGGTCCGCTTTTGTGGCAAGGCGATTACCGCGGTGCCTGCCCATAAGATTGTGGCGCTTGGCATGGGTCATGTGCCGGAGGGGCGGCGGATTTTTGCCAATATGTCAGTGCAGGAGAACCTGGAGCTGGGCGCCTACCTGGGCGACTCCCGGACCTTGGCGGCCGATCTGGAAGCGGTGTTTGGCCGTTTTCCGCGGCTTCGGGAACGGCGGGCGCAGTTGGCAGGAACGCTGTCGGGGGGCGAGCAGCAAATGCTGGCCATGGGCCGGGCGCTCATGCTGAAGCCCAAATTGCTCCTGCTAGACGAGCCCTCGATGGGGCTGTCGCCGCTGTTGGTCCAGGAACTCTTCGAGACGATCGTGGAGATCAACCGGCGGGGCACCACGGTGCTGCTGGTGGAGCAGAATGCCGCCATGGCGCTGGACATCGCTCACCGGGCCTACGTGCTGGAGACGGGGCGGGTGGTGCTGTCAGGGCCGGCCGCCGATCTGCAGGATGATCCCCAAGTGCGCCAGGCCTACCTGGGCGGGCATGCGGTGTAGACACGATAGGAGGCGCCTCCCGCTCGGGGGCGCCTTTTCTGGCCGTTGGGGCTAGGATGCCGTCATAATGGCCGGCTAGCCGGGTGCGTCCTTGCAACAGTTTAGCAAATGAACCTTTCAAAGCAAATAGCGGAGGTTTACACCTCCACGGCTTACGGTTACATGCCCGAATCATGATTGAGCCACCCTAATCGCGGTATCTCACACGCGAGAGGAGACGACGATCATGAACATGAGATTCTCCCGCAAACTGCAGGCGGGTATTGCTTCCCTCGTAATTCTGGGTTCTGTGTGCGGCTGCGCTGGTGGCACGCGCCAGGGCGGCGGCGGCACTGGCGGCACTGGCGGCGTTGGCGGTGGTGGAACTGGGGCGACGCACGGTGCAGCCGGGGGAGCAGGCGGCACGGGAGCGGCCGGCGGTACCACCGGTGCTGGCACGACTGGCGGTCTGGGCGGCCTCGGGCGCGGCGGCATGAACGGCGCAGGGATGGGAACCAACCGTGACCTGGGCCAGCAGATTTCGGATGCCGTCGCCAGAATGGCTGGCGGAGGAGGAGGGACCACTACGGCAGGGATGGGCGCCGGTGGCGGCGGCGGCACCGGGGCTGGGACCGCGGGCGGTGGTGGCACCACGGGCGGTGCTGGTACCACGGGCGGGCGTGCGGTCGGCGTTTCCACCCTGGTCCTGGGCAGGCTTGCTTTTGTGGGCATTGATACGGCAACGATGGGCGGCGGCGCCATGGGTGGGAAGACTGGTGGTACCGCAGGCGGGACCGCAGGCGGGACCACGGCCGGCTTCACGGGTGCTGGCACGGCCGGTGGCACCACCGGCGGCACCGCCGGTACTACGGGCGGGATGACCGGTGGCACCGCGGCCGGCGGTGGTGGCACTACCGGCACCATGGGCGGGACCGCCGGTGGCACCACGGGCATCACCCCGGGCGGAACCGGTGGCGGCCTGACCGACCGCATTCGCTCCCAGGTTCGTGCCTCGTTCCCCCAGGTGGAAGAAATCTTCGTGGCCACTGACCCTGTCACCGTCTACCGCATTGCCCGCATCACCGGAACTACGCCGACTACCCCCGCCACGGGCGGACTCATCAACGAAATGTTCTCCATCGCGCTGCGCATGGCGGGCCCGACCGGCGGCGGCGGGACCCCGGGGGGAACCACTGGCTTGGGGACCACCGGAGCAACCGGCGCCGGAGCAGCCGGGGCCGGAAGCATGAGCGACGGCACGACTGGCCCGGGCGCCACGGCCCCGGGTGGCACCGGTGCTGCGGCCGGCGCCGGGCGATAACACCCGGAAGGCCCTCGCGGCTCCACGGGCGTGGCGGGCTAAGAAAGGAGAAACCGGCTGATCGGTGCTCAAGCGAGCACTGGTCAGCCGGTTTCTTTATGCCTCGGCGTAGGCCCGACGGAGCTCCGCAATATCGACCTTCCGCATGGTCATGGCGGCTTGCATAACGGCCTGCGCCTTGCCAGGGGTCGGATCGTTCAGCATCTCCGCAAGGGCGATGGGCACGATCTGCCACGACAGGCCGAACTTGTCCTTGAGCCACCCGCACATGCTTTCCTGGCCGCCGTTCTCAACCAGCCGGCTCCAGTACATATCGACCTCCTCCTGCGTTTCGCAGAGCACCTGGAGGGAAATGGCCTCGTTGAACTTGAAATGCGGGCCGCCGTTCAGGGCTGTATACTCCTGCCCGTTAAGGAAGAACTCCACGGTCATGACGCTGCCCTCTGCCTTCCCGTGGATCTCCTGGCCAGCGCCGGTGAACCGGGTGATTCGGCTGACCCGTGCGTTCTCAAAGAGCGAAACGTAGAAGTTAGCGGCCTCTTCGGCCTCACTGTCGAACCATAAGCACGGAACGATTCGTTGGAAGGTAGCCATCCAATTCCTCCCCCATTCTTGTCACAAACGCATGATGGGCCTGCGTCTCGCAACATCAGAGTAACTTAAGTATAGCGCAAAGCATATCGGTTGCGCCGGTCCAGAGGACAAACGAAGTAAGTAAGCTACTGAAATAGGGGGCCGCCGTATGGAACTTGGCATATACACCTTCGCAGAAACGACCCCAGACCCCGTGACGGGAGGTACCATCAGCCCGGGCGAACGCCTGCGCAACCTGCTGGAAGAGATCGAACTGGCCGACCAAGTTGGGCTCGACGTCTTCGGCGTTGGGGAGCACCACCGGCCGGATTTTGCCGTGTCATCGCCCGTGCCGGTGCTGGCCGCCGCTGCGATGCGCACCAGGCGAATTCGGCTGACCAGCGCCGTGACCGTTCTCAGTTCAGATGACCCGGTCAGGGTCTTCCAGGACTTCGCCACCCTGGACCTGCTCTCGGGGGGCCGGGCCGAAATCATGGTGGGCCGGGGCTCTTTCATTGAGTCCTTTCCCCTGTTCGGCTACGACCTGCACGATTACGACGAGCTTTTCGCCGAGAAGCTCGACCTGCTGCTGAAACTGCGTGAGTCGGAGCGGGTGACTTGGTCCGGCAAACATCGGGCGCCCATCGATGACCTGGGCGTTTATCCCCGACCGCACCAGACCCTCCTGCCGATTTGGGTTGCGGTGGGCGGCACGGCCAACTCGGCCGCCCGGGCCGGCGCCCTGAACCTGCCCATGGCGATCGCCATCATCGGCGGGATGCCCGAACGGTTTGCTGGGCTCGCCGAACTCCACCGCCGGGCGGCGGCCAAGGTCGGGCACAGCGCGCCGGCGCTCAGCATCAACTCGCATGGTTTCATCGCCGATAGATCGCAGCAGGCCTCAGACGAAGCGTGGCCGGCCTTCGCCACAACCATGAACAAGATCGGCCGGGAGCGGGGCTGGCCGCCCATGACCCGGGAGCAGTTCGAGCAGTCGCGCACGCTGCGGGGCGCCAACTTCGTCGGCAGCCCCGGGGAAGTGACTGAGAAGATCCTGTTCCAGCATGAGATCTTCGGCCATCAGCGCTTCCTGCTGCAGTTCAGCGTGGGCACCCTGCCCCATGCACAGATCATGCGGTCGATCGAGTTGTTTGGCACCAAGGTTGCACCAGTGATCCGGCGCGAGACCGCCCGATAAATCGTGCGGGGCCCCCGGCGTCTGCCGTGGGGCCCCCATCTTATACCCTCGTTCGTGCGGGCATTACGAGCCGCAGAATCAGACCGCCGACCAGGATCAGGCCCAGCCAGCCCACCACCGGGAAGAGCACATTCACCATCTGTGAGAAGCCGACCTGACTGAGCACCAGCGCCCCAACCGAAGCGCCGCCCACCACCAGCGAGTAGCGCGGGCTCTCCGGCTGGGTCAGCCGCACCGTCAGGCCATAAAGGCTGCTGACAGCCGTTGTGTACACCTCGAGCCACAGGACCACAGCGTATATGCCGGAGACAAAGGCCGGGAACCTTCGGGCCAGTTGGATCATGGGCACTTCGTAATTGGCCGATTCGGGCAAACCGCCCAGCAGCGCCAAGTTGATCAGCAGGGCGCCCAGCCCCAGCACCACCCCGCCGGTGACGCCACCCCAGAACCCGGTCCTTTCGTCGGCCGCCTCCTTGCCCAGCGGCCCCAGCACCGCAATGCTGAGTACCAGGTTGTAGGAGACATAGAGGAAGAGGCTGACCGGCCACCAGGCGGTGGCCGCTTCGGCGGGGTGGTACCAGCGCAGGTCGGCATCCGAAATGCCGGTCGACACCAGAGACCCCAGGCTAACGATGGCCACCAGCATGATCAGTACCGGCGCCACGGCGGAGATCGATTTGACCACGCCGCGCAGCCCCATCAGCACGGTGCCGCCCGAGATGACGGCCATGACCAGCGTGCCCAGGAACCGGTTGAGCCCGAAGCTCTCGGCAAAAACCGCCCCCGAGCCGGCCATCATGACGGCGGCGGAGCCAAATAGGAAGAACGTGATCACCCAGTCGAGCACCCGGCCCATGGCGGGGCCCGCCACCTCGTTGACAATGGCGACATGCGAGTCAGCCCGCAGTTCGTGACCAATATGGATGATCATGCCGCCCAGGACAGCGAAGAAGAAGGTGGCACCGATGACGGCCCAGACTCCATTCAGACCGAAATGGGTAAAGAACCGCAGCACTTCCTGCCCGGTGGCAAAGCCGGCGCCCACTACGGTGCCGACGTAGGTGGCAGCGATGGCGAAGGAACTGAGGCCCCTGGCTGGTCTACTCATGGCGTTCAACCTCCCGCAGACAGTGTGCCGTAGCGTCTCTCGGGGTATTCGGCGGGCCAGGTTTGTCACAAACCGGCGGGACTTTTCATAGCATGCAATGAGCTAGTCCCATGGAGGGATCAATATTGCCTCATGTCGGACGCCACTTGATTGTCGACACGTTTGGCAGTTCACCTGAGGTCCTCAATGACGCGCCAAGGCTCGAGCAGAGTCTGCGCACCTTCATCGAGGCAGTGG
This sequence comes from Symbiobacteriaceae bacterium, assembly GCA_029239785.1. Taxonomy (GTDB): domain Bacteria; phylum Bacillota; class Sulfobacillia; order Symbiobacteriales; family Symbiobacteriaceae; genus JARBUG01. The sequence continues at coordinate 35,264 of JARBUG010000012.1, forward strand.
GGATCCCGATCTTGCACACCTACTTTCACCAGTTTGACCCCATTGGGGTGACAGGTGTTTTCGTCCTTGCCACCTCACATGCCACCATTCATACGTGGCCTGAGTTTGGGCATCTGGCCCTGGACATCTTCTTCTGTTCGGACACCGACGTTCGACCTCATCTGCCTAAACTCATGGAAGACCTGACCGCACAGCGGTTCTACGTGACGGATCTCAAACGCGGTGCCGAGGAAGGTATGCAGATCAGCACCAGTTCGGAAGGTAACGTCGAACCGCAGGTACTGCGCGGCGATCTGGCAGACGTCAGGGAATTGCAGGCCATGCTGGCCGGGCGCCACCGGATTCTCCATGCGGGCAGAAGCCCTTACCAGCAGGTGCTTCTCCTGGAAGTGCCGGACGTCCGCTTGTACCTGGACCAGCAGTTGCAGTTCAGTTCGGTGGATGAGCGATTCTACCACGAGGCGCTCGTTCACCCTGCCATGTCCCTGGCTCCCTCCCACAGGCGCATACTGCTGGTAGGAGGCGGCGATGGCCTTGCCGTCCGTGAGATTCTGAAATACACGGACGTCGACCATGTCGATCTGGTCGATTTGGACCCCATGGTGCTCCACGTCGCCCAGCATGTGCCCGAAGTGGCTGCCATGAACGAGGGCGCCTTGAACGACGAGCGCGTGCAGGTCCACATGCAGGATGCCCGCACCTTCCTGTCCGACGTTACGGCGGTCTACGACGTAATCGTCATGGACCTGCCGGATCCTGGCGACGAGGTGCTCAGCCAACTCTATACCCGCGAGTTCTTCGAAAAGACTGCGGCGCACCTTGCACCAGACGGGGTGCTCGTCTGTCAGAGCTATTCGCCTGAAGAAGCCCCCCGCGTCTTCTGGACGATCGGGAAAACGATGGAGGCCGCGGGGCTTACCTTGCTGAGCTACCACCTGGAGGTCCCCTCGTTTGGCGACTGGGGGTTTCACGTGGGTGCACGCGCTCCACTGGCATGGGGCGAGCGGAAGGTGGAAGTGGCGTGCACGACCGTGCCAGATGATTTGACACCGTGGTTCCGCTTTCCAAAGGCCGTCCGGAAAAAACGGAAGGCTGCCGTGGTAAACAGCATCTACCAACTTGTTCTTCACGACATTTATGACAGGGAAGTGAGGTAGCAGGCGGATGCGCCAGCGAACGTTCAGCCGTTGGATTCCGGTGGTCCAGGGCGTCGCACCGCACCAATTCCGGCTGTCAGACGAACTGCTGGCGGCCGCCGGCCCGCTTTGGAGCCAGCCGGACGATTTGCGCCGATTTGTGGCACAGGTAGTTACCGGGTGCCCGGACCCGGCGGAAGCGCTCTTTGCAGCCCCGGTGACGGGCGTCGGCGAGTTGCTGACGGTTGCGGGCGACGATGACTGGGGCAGATCGCTTCAAGAAGCCAAGCTGTGGACCATTCGGATTCCCACGGTGCTGGTGGAGCAGGCCAAGTGGGCCCGCCTCCTGGAGCGGTATGACTGCAGGGAGGCCGCCCTTGCCTTGGGCCGGAACATGCGCAGAACGCCGGAGCCACCTGCTGAGCTGGTGGCGGAGCTGCGATCATGCAGCACCCGGACGCCTTCCACGGACACGTGGAGCCGCCTGGAGCAGGTGGTCAGGCTCCTGGTTGCCGGCAACTGGCTCTCAGCGGCTGAGGTGAACGCGGCCCTGCGCGCCGCCGACCAGAGCCGCTGAGGACCGTTGCCGGCTGTGTGCGGAAAGAGCCCGCCGGTCTTCCCCGGCGGGCTTCATTTATAGGCTTCCGCCTGGCAGATTGACACACAGCTCTGCGGGAAGGAGTTGGGCGACGAGGCCCATCGCAAGCCCCTGCAGGCCCGGCGCTGCCGGTATGCTGACACTGATCAGGCGGAAGTTGCGCAGGCAGAGCCGGCCGATCCCGTTCATCGGGAAGGCGATGATATCGGCCATGAGTCGGACTGTGCCGCTCACGTTGACAAAGCCGCTGAAGCTGAAGCCGATATCAAACTCCAGGGAGTTCGGGCAGTTGGCCCGGACCAGTTGCGGCGTGCCGAAGCGCAGTTCGCCGCCCAGCACCTGCTCGGGTTGTATGGTCACCTGACGCAGGATCATGGCGGCAATCTGGTTAACCCCAGCTTGACCCAGGCGCATGCACAGGTCCAGAGCCATGCCGTTCACCGGGTTCCTCACACCTTTCGTACAACCTCAGACCATGGTATGCAGGGGCGCTGCATGGTGGCGCTTCCGAGTGAACCTGAAGGCAGCAGGACCATATGCTGATACGGCGGACTTCCGCGTTTGCGGAGGTCCGCCCTTTATGTGCCCGGGGGCCTTTGCTATCTTTCCAGCTTTTCGCCGGCAGCGCTGCCCGAAAAGCAATGGCGCCCCCGTTCTTTCTCTATGTAATCGAGAAAGTTCACTAAGTGGAACCGAAGGACCCAGTCCTCAACAAACAGAGAACCAAGGAGTGGAGCGCGTGAACGGTAAGGTTGCGGTGCTGTTCCCCGGACAGGGAGCTTTTTATGGAGGAGCGTTGCACGACTTGGCCCCGGACCATGCGGAGATCAAGTCGGTCTTTGCAGATGTCGACAAGGTGGCCCGGCACCGGTTGGGCCGCAGCGTCTCTGAAGTGATTTTTTCGCCCCGCAGGCCCGATATCAAGGAATTATTGCGTGATCATCCTGACGTGCTCCAACTCGCCCTGTACGGTGTCGCTGTTGCAGCCTACCGCATGCTGGAGGCCAAGGGGCTGCAGCCCGGGGTTCTGATGGGCCACAGCTTCGGCGAAATCGCCGCCCTCGTCTGCGGCGGGGCCTACTCGGTGCGGCAGGGCGCCGAAATCGTCTGCCACCGGATTGCTGCCCTGAACCGCCTGGGCGACGTCGACGGTGCCATGCTGGCGCTGGGCACCGACCGGGAGCAGGCCGAGCAGTTGGTCGCCGTGGTGCGCAACGCCCAGACTGTGATTTCGGGCGAGAACCACACCCGGCAGATTCTCGTTTCCGGACCCAAGCAGGTCGTAACCGTCCTGCATGAAATGGCCAAAACCCTGAAACTCTCGGCGGTGATTCTGAACTCGCCGTACCCCTTCCACAGCCCCCTGCTGCAGGGCGCCGTGGCCGACTTTGCCGGGCGCCTGCGGGCGATTCCCCAGTCGTCTCTGAAAGTCCCGGTCTACTCCCCGATTATGGGCCGCTACTACGACGCCGAGGATGACCTGGGCGAGTGCCTGGCCGAGCACCTGGTCATGCCGATCAACTTCGCACCGGCCATTCGGCAGCTGCACATGGACGGGATGAAACTGTTCGTGGAGTCCGGCGCCCTGGATACCCTGGTCAAACTGGCCCGCAACATTCTGGCCGGCAAGGAAGATGTGACGATGATTACCACCCTCGACCCCGTGGTGGGCGAGCGTGCAACGCTTGAGAACGCCCTGAAGATGCTGCAGGACCGGGGCGCCATGTTCCAGGCCGGCGACGTGACCGGCAGCCCCATGTTCCAGGAGTTCTGGTCGTCGCACGGGCAGTCGATCATCAACTATATCCGCCTGGAGCTGGAGGCGTTTACGCTGCACCGGGAGAGCGTGGGCGCCGAGCCCGCCGCTGCGGCGGTGACGGAGCCCGAGGCCCCGGTGGCACGTGTGGCTTCGGTGGTGGAAGCCCCCCAACAGGCGCCCGCCCTCACCCGTGAGCAGGTGCTTTCCGACCTGTCGGACCTGTACGCCACGGCCCTGGAGTACCCCCGGGAGGTCTTTGCCGCCGATGTCGCTCTGGAGGCGGAACTGGGCGTTGACTCGGTCAAGCAGACTGAGCTGATGGCCCGGGTCAGCGACCAGTACGGCCTGCCGCCGCATCCCGCCGATTTCCGGCTCAGCAACTACCCGACCCTGGGCCACATTGCCGACTTCGTGCTGCAGCATGCGCTCGGGGCGCCGACCCAGGTCGCCACGGCCGCTTCCGCTGCTTCACTCGCTCCGGCGATGACCGCCACGACTCGTGCGCAGCTCTTCCAGGAGATGGTCAGCTTCTACGCCGAGGCGCTGGAGTACCCGGTGGAAGTCTTCACCGAAGAGGTAGCCCTGGAGGCCGAACTCGGCATCGACTCCGTCAAGCAGACCGAACTGATGGCCCGGGTCAGCGACAAGTACACCCTGCCGCCTCACCCGGCCGATTTCCGGCTCAGCAACTACCCGACCATGGGTGCCATTGTCGACTTCGTCTTCGCGACGATGCCGGCCCGCCACTAGGAGGCTGTCATGCAGGATTTGCAGGGAAAGCTGGCGCTGGTGACCGGCGGGGCCAAGGGAGTTGGCAAGGTGATTGCCGCCCGCCTGGCCGAGCGCGGGGCGCATGTCATCATCAATTTCTTTCATTCGCTGGATGCCGTGAAGCAGACCAAGGCCGAGCTGGAGGCCCGGGGCGCCCGGGTCGACATCATCCGGGCTTCGGTGGCGCTTGAGGCCCAGGTCGACCGCATGTTTGATGAGATCGAAGCCAAGTACGGGTATCTTGATATCCTGATCAACAACGCCGCTGCGGGGAACTTCGCCTCGCTCGATGAGGTGGACGAAGCAGCCTTTGACCGGTCGCTGGATACGAACTTGAAGGGCAGCTTCTGGTGCGCCCGCCGGGCCGCCCGGCTCATGGAGCGCCGGGGCGGCGGGGTGATCGTCAACCTGTCGTCCATCGGGGCGGTGCAGGTGGCGGCTGATTACGTGACGGTGGGTACGTCGAAAGCGGCGGTGGAGTCGCTGACCCGGTACCTGGCCTACGAGTTTGGCCCCAAGCAGATTCGGGTCAACACCGCTTCCGCCGGCCTGCTGGAGAACGAAGTGGGCCGCCGCTTCCCCCGGTACGAGGAGATGCGGCGCAACATCGTCGCTGCGACGCCCCTGGGGCGGATTGGGACGGAGGAGGAGCTGGCCGACCTGGTCCTCTTCCTGGCCTCCGACCAGTCAAGCTATATTACGGGCCAGATGATTCTGGCTGATGGCGGGATGGCGCTGGGCGGGTCGATTCTCTCGCCCCGGGTGGGGGAGGCGGCTGTGGCGGCCCCGGCGCCGGAAGTGGCAGAGGTCGCCGCTCCCGAGGCCGACGACGATGACAGCGAGGAGATCGCCGTCGTCGGCATGGGCATGGTCGTGCCCGGCGCCAACAGCCCCGACGAGTTCTGGCAGGTCCTGACCGACGGCCCCGACCTGCTCCGCTACGTGCCCCGGGAGCGCTGGGAGAACCGCTCTTTCTACTCCGCCGACGGCAACGCCGAAGACAAGACCTACCAGAACACCTCCGGCTTCATCACCGACTTCAAGCCCGCCCCGGCCCTCGCCGCCGAGGCGGATGCCAACGAGCAGTCCACCGAACTGACCACCCTCTGGCTCCGCCACTCGCTCTACCAGGCGCTGGACGGCGTCCGGCGGGAGGCGGCCGACCGGTACTCCTTCGTGGTCGGCTACACGCCGGACGGCAACCAGCACCTCGAAGAGTCGATGGTGATCGCCTCCACCATGCACCACCTGGAATCCACGCTGGCCGGCGCCCCCGGCAGCGAGGCCTTCCTGAAGCAGGCCCGCGCCGCCCTGGAGCAGGAGTACTGGCGGGGCGCCTTCGATCCGTCCGCCCTGCTGCCCCATCAGGTAGGCCGCAAGGCGATGGGCGGCATCCTCCCCGAGGGCACCGAACTGCTCATGGTCGATACCGCCTGCTCCTCTTCGCTCTACGCAGTTGATATCGGCATCAAGGGGCTGCTGACGGGCAAGCACGACATCGCCGTCTGCGGTGGCTCCTTCGCCCTCGGGCCCCGCAGCTCAGTGCTTTTCGCCAAGCTGCACGGCCTCTCCACCAGCGGCGAGGTGCGCCCGCTCGACAAGCAGGCCGACGGCGTGCTCTTCTCGGATGGCTCCGGCGTGGTGGTGCTGAAGAAGCTGAGCCGGGCTCGCAAGGATGGCGACCGGATTCTCGGCATCATCCGGGGCCTGGGCACTTCGTCGGATGGCAAGGGCCGCGCCGTTTACGCCCCCAGCCCCGAGGGCCAGGGGATTGCCATCGACCGGGCGCTGGCCCAGCCGGCGGTCGACCTGGACCGGGTCGACTGGGTGGTCGCCCACGCCACGGGCACCCCGGCGGGCGACCTGACCGAGTTCACCGCCCTGCGGGAGCGGCTGAAGGCCGACCATCCCATTCATGTCACATCCAACAAATCGCTGATCGGCCATACGGGCTGGGCGGCCGGCGTCGCCAGCCTGATTCAGGTGCTGCTGGCCCTGCGCCACGGCGTGATCCCCCCGCAGCACCACTTCACCAGCCCGCCCGACCTGTTCCAGGTGGAAGGCTCCAACATGCGGATTCCCACGGAGCCGGTGGCCTGGGCGCCCCGCCCCGAGTCGCCCCGGGCCGCGGCCGTATCCGGGTTCGGTTTCGGCGGCACCAATGCCCACGTGGTGGTGGAGGAGTACCGTCCCGCTGCCAAGGCGGCTGCCCCCGCTGCGCCGGAGCGGGCCTATCACGAGCGCATCGCCGTGGTCGGCTGGGCCGCCCACGTGCCCGGCCTGGAGAACGCCGCCGACGTGACGGCCTGGCTGACCGGCAAGGGCCAGGCGCCCCTGGCTTCCTTCGGCGAGTTCTACCCGGCCCCGTCCTTCCAGAAAGTGAAGATGCCGCCCCGCACGGTGCGCACCATCGACCGCTGCCAGTTGATGATTCTGGAGTGCGCCCACAACCTGCGCAACCAGCTTGGCCAGTTCTGGGAGGAGCACAAGCAGACCACCGGCGTGGTGCTGGGCCATATGGGCCTGACCCGCCACTCCACCCTGTACGGTACCCGTTGCTATCTGGATGATATCGAGCGGGTGCTGCGGGGCGCCGTGCAGTCGCCCCTGCTGGAGGCGGGCCTGAAGGGCCTGCGCCAGGAGGTGCAGCGGTTGGTGCCGGCCTCCAACGAAGATTCGTTCCCGGGCATCATGCCGAACGTGATCCCGGCCCGGGTGGCCAACTACTTCGACCTGAAGGGCGCCAACATGGCGCTGGACACCGGCTTCGCCTCGTCTGCCAGCGCGATTGAGGTCGCCTGCCGATACCTGCGGAGCAAGGAGATGTCGATGGTCCTGGCCGGTGGCGTGAATGGGAACAGCACCCCTGAGACGGTGGCGGCGATCCGCCAGCATTTGCAGGATGCCGGTCTGGAGATCGCCGAGGGTTGCTTCCTCTTTGCCCTGACGACCGAGTCGACGGCGAAGGCCGCCGGACTGCCTGTGCTGGGCTTCCTGGACGAAGGCGCCGGCGCCGGGACGCAGGTTGCGTGCGGCGTAGGCGCCGGGCGCCGGACCTACATGGGCGCCGAGGGCGCCCTGGGCCTGCTGAAGGCGCTGGTCGCCGAGGCGGAGCCGGCGGTGACCGTGGCCTGCCGGACGGAGGCGGAGACGCTCAGCCTGACGGTGAGCCGCCCCGGTGCTCCCACCGGCGGGGGGCAGAAGTCCGACGCCCCCAAGCCCCAGGTTGAGCGCTACGAGTCCTTCCTGGCTCACGTGGCCGGCGAGGCCGTCCGCCCGGAAATCCCCTTCCTGAGCCCCGAGACCGCCATCGTCACCGACCGGCCCGACCTGCTGCCCGCCGACACCCGGGGCGCCCTGATCATCACGCCCGACACCGACCCGGGTCAGATCGCAGCCCGGCCCCACCTGCGGGTCCTGACTACCCTGGACGAGGCCAGCCTGACCCGGCTCCACGACCTGACTTTCCTGGCGCTGAAGCAGTCCTTCAGCGGCCTTCAGTCCTTCATCGGGCTCTTCCCGGGCGTGGCGGGCCATCCCATGACCGGCCTTTACACCGGGCTCTTCAAGAGCGCCGCCCTGGAGCTGCCCGCCTGCGTCACCGCTGCCATCTTCACCGATACGACCGATGTCACCGAGGCGTTCCAGACAGCCCAGCGAGAGACCAGCTACCGGCAGATGCTCCCCTACGTCCGCGACGAAGTCGGCGAGCGCAAGACCCAGTTGGTCCGCCAGAGCGAAGGCGAACTTGCCACCGAGGCCCCGCTGAGGCCCGACTCCGTGGTAGTGGCCACGGCCGGCGCCCGGGGCATCACGGCCGAGCTGCTCAAGGCCGTGGCCCGGGAGTACCGGCCCCACCTGTTCCTGATCGGCAGCAACGACCTTGACCGCTACCCCGCCGAAGTTTTCCAGGGCACCGACGCCGAGTTCTCGGCCCGCCGGGCCGCCTACCTCAAGGAGCAAAAGGCGCTCCACCCCCAGAAGTCCATCGGTCAGCTGAACAAGGAGTTCGACCGCATGGCCGAGGCCCGCCAGGCCCGGCGCAACATCGAAGAGATGGAGCGCTTCAGCGGCAAGGGCAAGGTCCGCTATTACGCCTGCAACGTGCTTGACCGCGAGGCCTTGATCACCACGGTAAACAAGATCACCCGGGAAGCCGGGCGCCCCGTCGACCTGCTGGTCAACGCCGCCGGCCTGAACCGCTCCGCTTCGATTCCCGCCAAGTCGCTCCAGGACTTCCAGACCATCCGGGAGATCAAGCTGCAGGGCTACCTCAACCTGAAGCACGCGTTTGCCGCCCAGGCGCCCCGCATCTGGTGCAACTTCGGCTCCTTCATCGGCCTCACCGGCCAGCTAGGCGAGACTGACTACGCCGCCGGCAACGACTTCCTGGCCACCGCCGCCGCCCACGCACAGGCGCAGGGGCACGACGAGTTCACCATCGGGTGGACGCTCTGGAAGTCGGTCGGCATGGGCGCCAACCCCGTCACCCGGGCCTTCCTGGAAAAGAGCGCGGTCTTCACCAGCATGGAGACGGAGGAGGGGATCGCCCACTTCCTTCGGGAGCTGCGGCTGAAGGGCCGGGCGCCGGCCACCTTCCACCTGGGCGAGGCCGAGCGGAACGCCGTGACCGCCGCCATCCCGCAATACTTCACAGTCAGCGCCGCGGCGGGAGCGGCACCCACCGGCACAACACGCGGCACCTTCTACCTGGGCCGCGAACTCCGCCGCACACCGAACGAAGTCCTCTTCGAGCGCATCTTCGACCTCGAAAAAGATGGATACCTCCAGCACCACGTCGTCAACGGCTACGCCACCCTCCCCGGCACCTTCGTCCCCGAACTCGCCGCCGAAGCTGCGAGCAGCCTGCTCCCCGGGCACCACGTCATCGCCTTCGAGGATGCCGTCTTCCACCACTTCCTGCGGGTCTACGACAAGTCGAAGCCCAGCGCCAAGAAAATCCACGCCCAAATTATCGAACGGCATGATGACCAGACCCGGGTCCAGGTCCGCATCACCACCGACGTCGTCGCCCCCAACGGCACCATTCTCACCCGCGACAAGCTCCACTTCGAAATCAAGGTGATCCTGACCGAAACGGCGCCCGTGGCCCCCACCTGGACCCACTGGGACGATGCCGGCGAGGAGTTCCTGCCCGACCCGTACCACTTCCCCAAGGCCCCGGTCCTCCTGACCGACATCTTCGTATCGACCGAAAAGACCCGCCGGCACCCGCTGGGCAAGCGGGCGACCTACAAGCCCGCCATGGCGCCGGACCACCCGGTCTTCTCTACCTTCCTGGTGCCCAGCATTCTGCTGGACGGCCTGGCCCGCGTCGCCGTGCTGGAGCCCACCGAGAACGACTACCTGCCCATCGCCGCCCCGGCCAACATCCGCCGCATCGACCTGTTTGAGATGGGCGGCGACTGCCAGGTAGCCCAGCGCTACCAGCCCGTGGAGTTTTACGCCACACCCGCCCACATCGACCTGGAGAAGCCCGAGGGCAACCGCTTCGTGGCAGTCCGCCCCGACGGGCGCATTCTGCTCCAAATGAAGGATGTGCGCGGCGTGGTCATCGGGTATGTCCACCGGACCACCGGCGAGTTCGTATCGCCCCAGCAAATGGACGAACTGCGGCGCCAGACGGCGCTCCTGAGAGGGTAGGGAAACCATGATCACCAACGCAAAAACGGCCCCGGGACCGAACACCCCGGGGCTGATGGGAGACCTGAAAGCATACCGGACCGACCCCTACACCCTGTTCACCCGGGCCTGGCGGGAGCACGGTGACTTTGTCCGGCTCCGGTTCGGGCCGATTCCGGTCTTCCTGCCCGGCCATCCGGACTATCTGAAGCACATTCTGCTCGACAACTACCAGAACTACGACCGGGGCCAGCTCTTCAAGAAGTTCGAGCGCTACACCGGCCCCGGCCTGCTGACCGGCTACGGCGACACCTGGCTGAAGACCCGCCGGCTCGCCCAGCCCGCCTTCCAGCCCGGCAACCTTGACCAGTACGCCGCCGTCATGGCGGACGGGGCGCAGAAACTGGTGGAGCGCTGGCGGCCCGCCGCCGAAGCCGGCGGCATCATCGAAGCGTCCGATGAGATGGTCTACTACATCCTCGGCACGCTGGGCCGCACCCTCTTCTCCATCGACCTGAGCGAGCACGCCGCCGACATCATCCCCGCTGCCCATTACGCCGTCATCACGCAGGTGACCAAGACCGGCACCCTCTGGGAGATGCTGCCGGAATGGGTGCCCACGCCGCACTACCGGCGGGTCAAGGCGATTCGGGCGTTCTTTAATGCGATCGTCGATCGGATCGTCGACCTGCACCGGCGGGGCGTGCATGACAGCGATTATGTCAGCCTGCTGTTGAAGGAAGAGGCCAACGGCAACCTGACCGCCGGCCAGGTTCATGCGGAGACGCTGACCGCCCTGATCGCCGGGCACGACACCACCGCCGCCGCCTTGACCTGGCTGCTCTACGCACTCGCCATGCACCCCGAGGTGCAGAATCAGGTGCGGTCCGAGACCGACCAGGTGCTCGGGGGGCGGGCGCCGACCATCGCCGACCTGCCGCAGCTCATCTACACGAAAAAGACGATCATGGAGACGCTGCGCCTCTATCCGCCGGCCTGGCTCTTCCCCCGGGAACCCGCCGCCGACGACGAGATCGCCGGCTACCACGTGCCGAAGCGCTCGATTATGATGCTGACGCCGTACCTGGTCCACCGGCATCCTGAATTCTGGGAAAACCCCGAGGTCTTTGACCCGCACCGGTTCGGCCCGGAGCAGGATAAGGCCCGCCACAAGTACGCCTACCTGCCTTTCGGCGGCGGGGCGCACCAATGCATCGGCATGCATTACGCCATGCAGCAGTTGATCTTCACGGCGGCGCTGATCACCCGTGCGTATCGGGTCGAACTCGCCCCGGGCGGGCCGGTTCTGCCCGAAACGGCGCTGACCATGCACCCGCGCGGCGGCCTCCGCATTCGGATTACAGCCAGGGGATAGGTGACCATGACGACAGAGACAAGGCCCCGGCCCCAGGAGGTTGGTCCGCCGGCGGTGACCTACCCGGCGGATGGCTCCGTGCTGCCGGTCTATCGGTTTCAGTGGACACCCGTCGCCCTGCCCCCGGTCCGGCCTCAGCCGGACCGCCTGGCGGGGCGCCGGGTGCTGGTCATCGGCAGCGCTTCCGCATCCGCTGGGGCGGTGGCGGAGGTGCTGCGCGCCTATGGCGCTGAGGTGTTCTGCTTCACTCTCGATCAGGAGATCTCCGATGCGGCGCTGACCGCCCTGAAGGTGCAAATCGGCCGGCTGGACGGCATCATCGATCTGAATGTGGAAGATGGGTATTCGCTGGCGCAGGCCACCGCCTGGGAGGAGCCGTTCCGGCTGACGGTCCGGGTGATCAAGGCCTTCTACGACGAGTGGGCGGAGGAGACGGATGCAACCCGGCTCTTCTATCTGCCCGTCACGTGGATGGGCGGCCAGATGGGCTACGACGGGTCTGCGGCGATGACCCAGCCCCTGGGCGGCATCTGGGCCGGGCTGGCCAAGAGCCTGCCACGGGAGATCCCAAACTGCCACGTGCGGGTGCTGGACCTCAGCCCCGCCGACCGCGCACAGCTTGGTGAACGGATTGCCTGCGAACTGTACAACTGGGGCGTCTTTGAGGTGGGATACCAGAACGGCGTGCGCTACGGGCTCTATGCCAGGCACGCCCCCCTGGGCCCGTCCGTGCGGACGCTGGACGAGACCGATACAATTCTGATCTCGGGCGGCGCCCGGGGCATCGGCTTCGCCCTGGCGAAGGCCCTGGCGGGCAACTTCGGCGCCCGGGTAATCGTGACCGGGCGGAGCCGTCTGCCTGCCGGCACCGAGGACTGGGTGCAGATGGACGAGGCCGCCTTCAAGGCGTACCAGTTTGCCCGGCTCCGGGATGGGGCCGAGGCCGTCGCCCGCGTCCGGCGTGAACTGGACTTCCAGAAGTCGCAGCGGGAGTTGTACCAGCATGTGATCTCCGCCCAGGCGGAAGGTCTGCGCATTGAATACGAAGCCTGCGATTTCAACGCGGCGGAGTCGGTGGCGGCGCTGGTCGACCGGCTGGGGGCGGCCCTGACCGGCGTGATTCACAACGCCGGCATCGAGGAGACCGTGCGCCTGAACCGGAAGGCCGTCGATGCCTGCCTGGCGACGGTGCGTATCAAGGTGGGCGGCTTCGCCAACCTGGCGCAGGCGCTGGCGGGGCGGCCGCTCAAGTTCTTCTGCAGCGTGGGCTCGCTCTCGGGGCGGTGGGGCGGCATGGTCGGCCAGCTGGACTACAGCGCCGGCAACGAGGGGCTGGCCCGCCTGGGTATGTGGGCCGCCGGTGCCGGCATCCTGCCGGTGCAGACGATCTGCTGGCCCACCTGGGAGAACCTTGGTCTGATTACGAACTTCAAGGCGGCGCTCAAGTATGCCTCAGCTGTGAACGTGGCCGAGGGCATCTACCATTGGCAGCGAGACCTGCTGGCCGGGGCGCCGGGCGAGTGCATGTATATGGGCAAGGTCGGCAAGGCGTTGGTGCCGATGCAGATTGATGGGTTCCTGCCCAGTTCGATCGCCAAAGCACCGGATATTCAGCGGATTTATTCGCAGGTCTTTTACAAGGGCGAAGTGACGCGCTTTCAACTGTTCCGCTCGGTGGAAGCGGTCTGCCGGGTGGAGCGGCGGAGTACGCCCGCGATTGACGATGTGCTGCGGGGCGGGCGCCCCATGTTGCCGGTCAGCCTGCTGCTGGAGTATGCGCTGTCGCTGGCTGACTGGGTGGTGCCGGAGGGCTGGCAGGATCTGCCCCTTGCGGCGATCACCGACCTGGAGGTGAACCTGGGCGCCCTGGACTTTCCTTCTCACGTGGAGGCGATGGTTCTAACGAAGGCGGCCGAGGGGCGCTGGGAGGATGGGAACTGGGTGGTGTCGGTGAACCTGGCCGGTGAGCGGGGCCTGGTGGCCCGGATGCAGCTGGTGCATGGTGCGCGGCCCGTCATTCCTTCGGCGGGCGCCGAGCCCCCGGCCCCCGGGGCGACCGAGCCCGCAGCCCTCCCGCCCGGGGCCGCCTGGACCTGGCGCGGCCGGGTCTTCGACCTCGCCCGCTGGCACCGTGACGGCTCCGGCTCCATGACCGGCACGGTGCGGCCCAGCACCGAGAGCGACCTGTGGCTCGTGCCGCATCTGCCGGCGGTACAGCTCCCGTCGGCGCACCTGGAGAACATATTCCGCGCCGCCTGGACGCTGGACGCACGCCACGGCGTACCCGAGACCCTGCACGTCGGCCGCATCGACCTGGCTGCCCTGCGGGCCGAGGCTTCTGGCCTGGCCCTGGCGGGCGGCGACTGGCATGTGACGGACACCGCACAGCGGTCGGTGCTGCGACTCAGCGGCCTGACCTTCGGGGGTGTGTGAGGTGGTCTGGCAGAAGTTCACCGAGACCGTCCTCCGGGAAGATGGCGCCCGGTTTGCCATCGAAACGACCGGGGCGCCTGACGCCCCCCTTTCGGCCTGGATCGCCAGCGCCGTGCAGATGCTGAAGTATCACCACATGGTGCTGGCCTGTGAGTGGGAGGAGAAGACCCTGCCTGTGACCGCCGGGCGCCCAGTCCAGGGCTGGACCCCGCCCTGGCCGGCGCCCGGGCAGCCTCTGGACCGCTACGCTGCAGACCGGGCCGAGGCCTTCCGCCGGCATGCTTCAGCACTCTATGTGGCGGCGGGCGTGGCCCAGGCCCGGCGACGTGCTGGGGAGCTGCCCGCGTTCCTGGAGCAGATCAGCGTGCAGCGCATCCTGGAGCCATTGCCCTACCTGGATCGCCGGGTGCCGGTGGCGTCCGCCGACCTGAGGGTTGCCGTCACGGTGGGCGGCCAGTACTACGTGCTCCCGCTTTCTGAGCCCATGCCAACCTTCCCCGCCCCAGACCAGGGCTCCTCCACCGTACGCCCCGCCGCTGAAGCCCAGTCCCCTGACCGGGCCCTGGCAGCGGCGCCCAGGGGCCGACAGGCCAGGCTCCGCCGCCTGCTCCCGCCCGAGGCCCGGGCGGCCCTGGCCGAACTGCGCCAGGCGCCCATCCTGATCAACTGGGACCTGCACGACGGCACCCTGCCCCTGGGCGAACTGCGCCGCCTCGCCCGGCGGGGCTGCAACGACCATCCGCTCGTCCTGATTCGGACCACCACTGGCATGATCTTCGACTTTTCGCATGTGGTCTTTGACGCCATGTGGGCCATTCAGATCGCAGAACTGATGACCCGGGTGGCTGCGGCCCCGGTGCCAGCACCCGCACCCGAACAGCCCACCCCGCTCAGCCTGACCGCCGGCCCCGAGTTCTACCGCACCGCCAGACCCGGCGCGGGCGAAGTCTCGGCCGAAACCACCGACATCGCCCTCCCGCCGATCCTGAACCTGGCCCGCCGGGCTGGCTGCACCGTCAACGACATCCTGGTCCTGGCCCGCTGGGCCTATGCCCTGGAACGCGGCGAAGCCCCGCCCGCACTCCTGGTTCCCCTCGACATGTTCCCGGTCGACCCCAGCAAGCGGCTCCGCCTGGCGGTCATCCGGCCCGACCAGGCCCCGCCGTCTCTGCTGCGCCAGCCCTGGCCCGGCCCCGCCCCCGCCCAAGACCCCGGCACAGCCCTGCAGGCCCTCAACCGCACCCTGAGCGAGACCTACGCCGCCACCAAGCAGGGGGAAACATTCGCCTGCCTCGCCCAGCAAGTGATGGTCCTCACACCGCCGCCCCTGCGGGCCCCGGGCAACTGGGCCACCGAACAACTGGCCTGGACCCGCGACCGCATCAAGGGGCGCGAAGTCTTCTCCAACCTGGGCCGGCTCCCCGCGGGCGCGACAACAACCCGGTTCGTAAGCGCCCGGGGGCTGGGCGGCGCACACGACCGGGTATGGGGAATCATGACGACAGTCCGGGGCGAACTCTACGTCTCCATGCGCGACTTCCGGCCCGGGGGCCAGCACCCGGCCGTGGCCCGGGCCTACGTGGATGGCTACGCCATGTTCACCAACCGCCTGGTCCATCAACTCGTCGAGATGCTACAATGATGAATAGCCTGAGCGATTCCACGAACGCCACCCTGGCGTCCAGCCATCGGCCAGCATCCGGTGCATGATCTGCCAGGTAACAACCGTATCGGACAGGGCGCGGTGCAAATCGACGTTGGTCGTGTCAATGCCCAGGTAGGCGGCGGCATTCTGCAGCCCCACCTGCCGCGACTCCAGGCCGTAAAAGCGGGAGAACGCCCGCTGCACGTCGATCAGCGGGACTTCCGTAATCGGTGAGGGAATGCCGGTCTTGACGCAGTTCTGGGTAATCACCTGGGCATCGTCGGGACCCCACGTAACAAGAACGCCGTTCCCCCAGGGCGCCGCCGCAACCATGGAGGTCATCACCTCCGGGAGCGGCGGCGCCTTCCGCACATCGGCGGGATTGATCCCCGTCATCTCCCAGGACTTCGACCAGGCATCTTCGACATTCTCCACCTGAACCAGGCTGGAGAAGGAGCGCTCTGACAGGGCATACGACCCGTCGCCATGCCGCTCCGCCACCACCAGCGCCACTTCGATCAAGCGGGAAAAGCGCTCCCGCCTGAGCGACACATGCTCACAGTCCAGCACGATGAACGCCGGCACGACCTGGGGCAAGGGACGCCGTTCGATTCCCAGGTTGTTCTGCCGTTCACGCAACTGCTCCCACCGTTCAATGCGCATCTCTTCGGCGGCTTCGCCCATTTCGCTGCCGCTGATGATGGCGGCGGGTGTGGATGCCGGCGTCCAATCGCTCGCGAGGAGCTTGCCCAGAATCGCATGCATGCCCCGCACGGCGGGCACCGACCCGGACGACCAGTAATCGCCCTCCGGCGTAAGGTTGAGCGATTGCACGGCGTTCCGGGGCGTTTTGCAGTGCCCAGTCTTCAGGTCGAAATGCATGGCAGCAGCGGCTTGCAGGTCAAGCACCTGCGCTCGGGCCAACGGGTTCTCCAGCCCCTTCGACCGCACATACTCGTGCAGGCGGTAGGCCATGTTGCCCCACATCACCACGGTGGCCGAGTCCAGTGAAAACGTCTGCTTCAAGTGGGCGAAGACTTCCGCCGGTGCTGGGGCGCGCCGGTTCTCTTCTTCCGTCACGCCGGTGGCGCTGCCGTCTGTGCCATCCCCCTGGGGGGTATCAGGGAGGTCGCAGCGAACCAGTGTGCGATACGTCGCCGCGGGGCCTCCGCCGTACTGCTGGGCGGCAACTTCCATCAGTTCGGTTCTGGCAGGCCGCGCAAAGGCGCCATGCATGATTACGTAGGTAGCAGGAGATTGGCCCGACGTAGAAAAGACCTCCTTAGCGAAACCGGCGGACCGAGCGCTCCCGCGCCTTGGCCGCCTCGGTTTCACGGTCCTTGGGTGCAGAGGTTGTTACAAGAGCGGCGAGCAATGCGGCCGAGGCTTGCGCCACCTCGTCAACCGCCCGGTTGAAGGCCGCTTCGTTGGCAGCAGACGGCCGCGTGAAGCCGCTGATCTTCCGCACATATTGCAGTGCCGCAGCCCGGACCTCATCCTCCGTGGCCGGCGGCTGAAAGTTGTACAGGGGCCTGATGTTCCGACACATCCCACTCACCTCATCTCTCTGTCCGCCGCTCTTTCGAGATGGACCCGTTAGCCCCCTGCCGGACGCACGCAATTTGTCGCAAATCGTGGTGGAAGGGTTTTTAACATTCTCAGCGAATTTGTCGTACACCAGGCCGCTCCGGTGTTTCTGAGGGTGGTTTGGGCCGTCCCGCACCGGTGCAGAATAGGGCAGGTACCGTTAGTCTGGCTATAAGGAGCTGTTCTTTCGTGGGCATGCGTATGAATCCGTACATAACGACGAATGGAAACGGTAGGGAAGTCGTCGCGTTTTACCAGCAGGCGCTGGGCGCCGAAGTGCTTGGCGTCATGACCTTTGGCGAGGGTCCTTCCGACCCCAATTACCAAATGCCCGAAGAAGCCAAGGACCGCATCATGCACGCCCATCTCAAGGTTGGCGAAACCGACCTCATGCTCTCCGACACCTTCCCCGGTCAGCCGCTGCAGGTCGGCAACCAGGTGACCATCGCCCTCATGGTGGAGAATGTTGACCAGGGCAAGCGCATCTTCGAGGCCCTCGCCGAAGGCGGCCAGGTATCCATGCCGTTCCAGCAGACCTTCTGGAGCCCCGGCTACGGTATGGTCACCGATAAGTTCGGCACCCCGTGGCAGGTCTCCACGGAAGCCAAGCAGTAAGGTTCCCTATAAACGAAGGGACTCGCGACGCCGGTCGCGAGTCCCTTCGTCTTTGCCCGCCAGGACACATATCATGAGCCTAGTCTGCCCATCTCTGGCGGGCCTATCCCTGCCTTCCTGCCACGCATTGATGATTTGTGCATGAAGGAATTCCCAGGAGATCCGGCGAACTGCTAAATAGGATCTTGAAGGATGAGAGGGAGGGCATTCCGGTTGAAAGGCAGGAAGCGTCGGTTCGCGGGCGTCGTGGCAGCCGCAGCCCTGTTGCTGACCACACTTGTACAGCCGGCCTCGGCGGCAACGTCGGCCCCGTTAACGGTCGAAGCGCGGCTGGATGCACTGGAGGAGCGGCTGACGCAGTTGGAGAAGGCGCTGGCGCTCTCCACGTTCAACGTGGTCAGCCTGGCGGAAGAGGCGGCCCCGGCGGTCGTCAGCCTGTACCTTGTCAACGGCCGCGATCAGGTTGAGTCGCAGGGCACGGGCTTTCTGATCGAAAGCAGCGGCCTGATTCTGACCAACGCGCACGTAGTGGAAGGCGACGAGACGATCAAGGTCAAATTCCACGACGGCAAGGTGGTCGACGCCGAACGGCGGCTGCTCGATCCGTTCCTGGACATGGCTGTGCTGGACATTGAAGGCGAGGACTATCCGACGCTGGACTTTGCCACCGCCAAGCCGAAGGTGGGCGAGCCGGTGGTCGTCATCGGCAACGCCTGGGGCTACTCGAACAGCGTCACGGTGGGCATCGTCAGCGGCATGGACCGGCCCGACCCATATCATTACTGGCACTACCCGTCGCTTCAGACCGACGCGGCCATCAACCACGGCAACTCGGGCGGCCCCCTGCTAAACGCCCGGGGCGAGGTAGTGGCCATGGCGACCTGGACGGAACTGAAAGAGGAGACCGACTCCATCGCCTTCGGTATTCCGTCGGACCAGATCCAGGCGGCCCTCGACCGGTACCAGAAGGGGCGGGGCATCGTCCGCCCGTGGCTGGGCCTGTCGAGCCGTGAGCCCCACTGGTCGCGGGCCGGGCTGCCCAACACCTACGGGTTGCTGGTGACGGGCGCCCACCTTGCCGGCGCCGGTGGCAGGAGCGGCATCCGCCGGGGAGACTGGATTACCCACGTGAACGGTAAGCCCGTCAACTACCTGATGGAACTGCGGGCGGAGTTGGAGCGGCACAACCCTGGCGACACCATTACCATGACCATCGACCGGGAGAACGCCGCCGGCACGGATTGGGAGACCGCCACGGTCAAGGTGAAACTGGGTGAGTTCTCGTCCAAGGTGGAGGCGCTGGTGCCGTGGGAGTATAACCCCGATACCGACGATCTTTTCTAAGCAGTCAGACCGTTCCCGCACAGGCGGCAGCAACGTCCTAAACTTTGGCGTTGCCTAATAGTACAGACCTGTGAGGGGAGCGATTTCAGTGACGATCGAGCGTGCTGCTGCGTTTATGTTTGCGGGGAGCCAGGCCACGTTGGTTGGGCCGGAGCTGAAGGTGGGCGACAAGGCGCCTGCGTTCACGGCCACAGGCACCAATCTGGCGGCGGTGGGTTCGGGCGAGTATGCCGGCAAAGTCCGCATTATTAGCTCCGTGCCGTCGCTGGACACGGGCGTGTGCGACACCCAGACCCGGCGCTTCAACCAGGAGGCCGCGAACCTGGGCGAGAACGTGGTGGTGCTGACGCTCTCCATGGACCTGCCCTTTGCGCAGAAGCGCTGGTGCGGCGCCGCCGGCGTCGACCGGGTAGTGACGCTGTCCGATTTCCGGGAGGGCTCCTTCGGCGCTGCCTACGGCACGCTGATGAAGGAATGGCGCCTCCTCTCGCGGGCGGTCTTCGTGGTCGACTCGCAGGAGAACGTGGTCCATGTGGAGTACTGCAAGGCCGGGGGCGAACAGCCCAACTACGATGCGGCCCTTGAGGCGGCCCGGGCGGCGAAGTAAACCGTAATCTATGCGTGCAGCCGGGGGATGTGACTCCCCCGGCTGTTTTTCTTTTGCCCAATGGGCTCTTCGACAAGATCCGTGCGCCATGTGCCCGCCCCTGTGGGCTTCACTTAGCTCCGGACCCCGGCGCCCTCCGGGGGCCCACCCGCCAGGACGCCTGCCTCTGCGCCCACTTTTGCATGATGGCACCGAGGTTTCGCGTGCGCAGATGGTCGGAGCCGGCGAAAACCCCCGTTTGCGGGGCGAAATCGGGCTCTCCGCCCATCCGCACACGGGTCCTCAAAGGGCAGGCGTGCAAATCAGGGCGGAGCCCCCAGGGGCGGGCGCACACAAGTAGCTGGGCGCCCTTCGGGCGCCGCAGGTTGCTGACAAAATGTTCGAGCGTGCATAAGGCCGTATCGATATGCAAGCCCAGGGTGCGCTGGCGCGGGATTCCGGACAACTTTTTTGCCGCTGA
>JARBUG010000288.1 GCA_029239785.1 Symbiobacteriaceae bacterium
TTGTCAGCCTGCTGCTTGAGCGGCAGGGCGTGGGCAGTGTGAAGGTGCGCAACGCCTGGGCAGTCTGGACCTCGCTGCTGGGGCTGGGCCTCGTCCTTGTCATGTCGATGATCTACCGGTCGACCGCCTTCCCGGCCTGGGAGCATGTCAGCACCACCCTTGGCTTCTATGCGACGGCCGGCCTGATCGGCACCGCCGTGGTCTTTGCGGGCCAGTGCTGCGGCAAGACGGAGGAGGAGCCCAAGGCGCTCATCGCCCTGGTGATCGGTGGCGTGGCCATGCTGGCGCTCCAGATGGTCGCCGTGGCCAGCCATGGCGCCTACCTGGGCACCGCCGGGCCTGAGGCTGCCGAGACCGCTGCCCTGATCGCCGGTCCGTATGCGGCGCTCCAGTGGTCCCGGGTTGCGTTCGCCGTGGTCGGTGCCGCGATCATCATGCCCCTGGCCTGGCGCCAGTGGGGGCTGAAGAAGCTGGCCTCGCTGCCCACGTTCGGCGGCGCCCTGGTCGCCGTGGTGGCGCTGGGTGAGCTGGCCGGCCGGGTCCTCTTCTTTGCGACCCGGGTGAAGATCGGGCTGTAGTGGGCGTTGCCCCAGTTCGCCGGGGCGCACGGCCCAAATCAGAAACGCACAACCCCCTCGCGCTTTGGTGCGAGGGGGTCAGTCCATTTGTGGGAAGGACTCGGGGCCGTTGCATACGAAGCCATGCCGAAAACTCGTCCACAACGCGGCGGCTACGCTCCGTCCGGACTTTCAGGCGTTCCTCGGGTGAGGCGTCTTGAATTTCACCCTCAATCGTAAACAGACGGTTGCAGAACTCCAGGCCTTCCCGGGCCGTGACTGCAGCCTTCTGTTTGTCGTCCGGCAGCGCCTTGAGCGCCTCGTCAAACTTGCGCCGGGCGTGCGCCCAGCAGCCGACCAGTGTCGCCCCAGCCACCTTGTGGTAGCCTGGATACCCGTCCACTTGCAGGTACCCTTCGTACCCGGCCAGAAAGTTGCGCGGATGCTCGCCGCCCCTGGTCTTCTGGTATTCGTACACAACGATTTTCGGGCCCACCCGCCCCGTGCGGTAGAGCCACATGTACGACTGCGTCTCGGCATCCCGCCCGTCCTCCCGCAGTACCTGCACGATGGTTTGTCTGGATGTGAGCACACTCGTTCGTCTGCGGCCAGAAACCGTTGTCTGACACGGGCTTGCGGTCTCCGCCACCACGTGGGATAGGCAACGACCCGGTGGTGCGAGGGGAGGATTGCTCCCACAAACACCCCGGGCCGATGGCAAAATGCGACCGCGAGTGGGCGGTTTTCACCCCCGCGCGGCAAATACGACTAGCTGCGTCTTCATTCGGCTTGATTCATCATGATTTATCTTGATTCATCAAGGTTGATGATGCTGTCGCCAGCCCCGGCCAGGTGCGGCCGAATGCCAGGGGCGAACGAAGGATTCCACCAGCCCCCGCGCAGGAGTCAAGGCGACGCTGCCTGGGCCGAGGTGGGACATGGTCTGCCGGGATGTGTCGAGCTCCGCTTCCGTCTGACGGGCTTTTTTGGTCCGGCGAACGAAGCGTTCAGCCACGGCTTGCTTCATCTAGATGTAACTCGATTCATCTCGCCTCATCACGCCGCGGCATGATTTGGCCAAATTCAGCTTGATTCATCTTGCTCCGTGATCCTTCGGCAAGATTTCGCTTGATTTATCTTGCTTTGCCAAGGCAAAGCCGCCGGCACCTGGCGGCACCGCGTTTGCACGGGGGGATATGGAACGAGCAGTCCATGCGCCGGTTTCGCCGCGTCGACGTACCATTGAGGGGTTTCAGCCACCCGCTCCGCAACGCGATGCCGTCAGGCTGCTCTCCGACCAGGGCATCGCCCCCGCTCAAAGCCAGCCCTCGCTTTTGGCAGTGTGATGTGGTAATAGCCGGAGAGTCCCCGACGTGTTTGGCGGATGCGTGGACGACCTAGATGGCTCCCGACAGGGTAATCGTCTGATAATTTTCAGTTTAGTTTGTTGTAGAAAGATGAATGATTAGCTAACATTAATCTAGGTGTCTTAAAATGTCGGACTAATTGGCGGTCTCCTTGAAGGTTGTGAATTGCCGGTCCCGAATTATGTAACGAAAGCTGATCATTCAGTGGTGATGGCCATCGGCTCTGTTCAGGAGGCCTGGAGAGCACTCCCAGACGCGAACAAGGCAGTAGCGGATGCGGTTAAACTCTGTAGACAAGAGTGCTGCGCCAACCAGAGCGGCGTGGGGAGCTGCCCAAGCAGCGGCCCTCGCAGCTGCCGCAAACAGGCCGTTAAGACCGTCGCCAAAGCAGCGCTGTCAGGTACTGGTTTAGGTACCCTCGCGGTGGCAGTAGCAAGCCTGGTTAAATATAACCTCGAGTACAACCGTGCGTAAACGGAGTGCATTGAAAGGGAAATTGACCGGTTTTTTGACAGTTTTGAGGTGCAGAGTCAGGATGGAACAACGGATTCGAACTCCGGTAGTTCGTCCCCGGAATCTAATAAAAGGATGGAAAATTGATGTCACGCACGAGACGGGACGTGGCTCTGTACCTGGGGTCAGCAGTCACAGTAACGGTTCTGGCTGTGTGGATGTCCTACCCCGACGCGGTTCCGAGAAATCACCTCATTTTGGTGCTGGTATGGTGGGTCATTATGGCCTGCAGAATCCTCTTGCTCTTCCGGAAGTGAGCGAGTCGCTCTCATCTTCTTCGTAAGCGTCAAATAGCCCCCACCTGTGGGTTTACCACGAGTGAGAGCTGTTTGACGCTTACGGAAGATCGTAGTAATAGACCCTTATCCACGCATTCTCCAGGTAAACTAGGCCAAGATCCTCTGCCGCGGCCGGCGTCAGGTCGATCCCGGCCGGAGTCGGAGGTATGCGGCCGAACTGACTGGATACTGAAATGGCCGGACTTTTCGTGCAGCTTATGCGGCCTTGCCGGCGCCCGCCCCTGGGGGCTCCGCCCGCATTTGCACGCTGGCCCCTCGAAAACCCGTGCGCGGGTGGGCGGAGAGCCCGATTTCGCCCCGCAAACGGGGGTCTTCGCCGGCTCCGATTTCGCCCCGCAAACGGGGGTCTTCGCCGGCTCCGACCATCCGCGCACGAGAAACCTCGGTGCTATCAGGCAAAAGTGGGCGCAGAGGCAAGCGTCCTGGCGGGTACGCTCCCAGAGGGCGCCAGGGTCCGGCGACCGGAGCCGGCGCCAGGTGGCCGGCCCCCGCCCCTGTTGGCCCCGGATCCGGTTCACGCAACCTTTGCATACGAGACCGGCGAAAACCCGTGCAAGGATGGAGTTAGCAGTCGGTCGAGCCCTGGAACCCTAGTGACTTCGCCGGACGTTCCATCCGCGCACGCTTTTTCGGAGGGCTGCCATGCAAGGGTGGGGTGAACCCGGCCACCTAGCGCACGGCCCACCGGGGGAGCATGCGCAGCCGAAGCTGCCTACCCGGGCGCCCAACTAGTGCGATGCGCCCGCCCCCGGGGGCTCCGCCCGCATTTGCACGCTGGCCCCTCGAAAACCCGTGCGCGGGTGGGCGGAGAGCCCGATTTCGCCCCGCAAACGGGGGTCTTCGCCGGCT
>JARBUG010000013.1 GCA_029239785.1 Symbiobacteriaceae bacterium
GCAGAGCGAACATCGCCGCGAATACGGCCGCCTCGCTGCCGCCGGCGGCGCCGGCGCTGCCGGGTGCGGCGCCCGCCGTTTCCTGGGCCCTGGGCCCGGGCGGTCTTGTCAGTGGATTGAGTTGCATAAAGTTCCCCGCCCTTTCAGAGGCTCTGTCTACTTGTTGCTGTTACCGGGGCGCATGAGCTCTGCGGTCAGGGCCGAAGCCTGTTCCGATTCCATGTACGCCAAAATGGCGGCCGCCTGATCGTGGTCCAACTGGCGCAGAATCTCCACAGCCAGGTCGGTATCCAGCGCCTCCATCATGGGGCCGGCTCGGAAAGGGGGCATGGCGGCGTACACTTGGGCCGCCCGCTTGACCGCGTTCGCCTGCCCTTCCTGGGCCTGCAGGGCCATGGAGAGCGCCGCCATCGTCTCCTCTTGTTCCTTGAGCCGGGTCTCGCGAGCCTCGAGCTCTGCCTCTTTTGCGGCCAGGTTCTGACGCTGGGCGTCGCCGGCCTGTTCCGCCTGGACCTGTTCCGCCTGGGCCTGGGCCGCCGGCGCCTCGCCGGCCTCCGCCCGGGGCACATTCAGCACCTTACTCAGCCCGGGAATCACACCGTAAGCCGCAGCTGTCGCTGTTGCCATGACAAGGCTGGCTCCCACTACCCACGTGCTCATGCTGGCAACGGGGCGCCTGGTCTGCGTCGTCATGCCAGATCACCTTTCTTTCGCGTCAGGCGCATGGACTGCGCCAGTTCATCGGTCAGCACTTGCTCCTCCTGGAGCGCCAGGTACAGATACGCCTCGCGCTGGCGCTGCTCCAGCTGGTTCAGCGACTCCTCCCGCTGCTTCGCCGCGTTCAGGGTGAGGCGGCGTTCCGCCTCAAGCTCACGTGCCAAGCGCAGCGCCTCGATTGCCGCCAACTCGGCCAGCCGGAAATCGTCAAGCCGCCTGCTGGTGACACTCCATTCCCATGCGGCCATGCCCCTGGCGCGCCGTACGGCGAGGTCGCCGTTAAACTCGGCCCGCTCCGCCCGCACCTGGTCCAGCGCCCGGGCCGCGTCGCCCGACGCCCGCTGAGCCTCAGCCAGCGCCTGCTGCGCCCGCAGCGCCTCACGTGCCCGCAAAGCCTGCACCTTGACGAGCAAAAACTTGAAAGGCTTCGTGGACTACACCTCCCCGCAGAGCGCCGCCAGAGCGGTGCGGGCCTCATCAAAACCGGTCACCTCATCGACCCGCTGGCCCAGATACCGCTTGATCGCCGGCATCTTCTGCACGGCCTCATCGATCAGGGCGTTGCTCCCGGGCAGGTAGGCGCCAATGTTGATCAGATCCTCGGCTTCCATGTAAGTTGCCAGGAGCTGGCGAAACCGGCGGGCCATGACCTGGTGCTCCCTGGTGGTCACCTCGGGCATCACACGGCTGACACTGGCCAGCACATCGACCGCCGGAAATTGACCCGCGTGCGCCAGCTTCCGTGACAGGACCACGTGACCGTCCAGAATGCCGCGTACGGTGTCGGCCACCGGTTCGTTCATGTCGTCGCCGTCCACCAGCACGGTATAGATGCCGGTGATGCTGCCGCACTCGCCCATGCCGGAGCGCTCCAGCACCTTGGGCAGCAAGGTGAAGACAGACGGGGTATAGCCCCGGGTGGCGGGCGGCTCGCCCACGGAGAGGCCCACTTCCCGCTGGCCCTGGGCCAGGCGGGTCACAGAGTCCATCATCAGAACCACATCTTTGCCGTCGTCACGGAAGGCTTCGGCAATAGCGGTGGCGGCCAGGGCCGCCCGAATCCGCACCAGGGCCGGCTGCTCGGAGGTTGCCACCACCACCACCGATCGCCTCAGCCCTTCTTCGCCCAAATCTCGCTCGATGAACTCCCGCACTTCACGGCCGCGTTCGCCGATGAGGGCGATCACGTTGCAGTCGGCCGAGGCCGAGCGGGCGACCATGCCCAGCAGCGTCGACTTACCAACGCCCGAGCCGGCAAAAATGCCGATGCGCTGCCCCCGGCCCACTGTGAGCAGTCCATCCAGACTGCGCACGCCCAGGCCGAGGGGCGCATGAATCCGCTGCCGTGACAGCGGAGCGGGGGGCAGGCCGGTCACGGGCCGCATGCGGTCGGTGGGCACGGGGCCTTTGCCGTCCATGGGATGGCCGAGGCCATCGATCACCCGGCCGAGGAGGCCCGGGCCGGCGGGCACGGAGAGCGCCCCGCCCGTGCCCACCACCTGCCAGCCCGGGCGCAGCCCTTCGGTTTCGCCCAACGGCATGAGCAGCAGCTTATCTTCCCGGAACCCGACCACCTCGGCCGGCACCTCGAAGCCATCGCCTCGGAGGTAGCAGAGTTCGTTCATGGTGGCCTGGGGCCCCGCCGCTTCGATCAGCAGGCCGGTCGCCCCGGTGACCCGGCCGACCACCGGGATTAGCTCGGCATCACACAGGGCCGTGCGGAGGCTGGACCAGGAGAGCAGCCCCATGGCTCAGTCGCCTCCCATGGCGGCGCCCAGCGCCGTGCGCAGGTGGGCGGCCTGGCTCTCCAGCGTCGCATCGATCTGGCCCTGCGAACTGGCGATCAGGTAGCTGCCTGAGACCAGCCCAGAATCAGGCTGCAGCTTGAGCGCACCTGCGCCCAACTCCCGCTCCAGCGTGGAGCGCTGTGCCACCAGCAGCGGCAGGTCCTGGGGGCTGACCCGCACGGTGCAGTTGGACTCCTTGAGCCGGCGCAGCCCGGCGGCCACCATGGCCACAATCGCTGCCGGCTGCACAGCCAGGTGACCGTGCACCAGCCGCATGGCCGCTGCCACGGCCAGGTCGACCAGCGCCTCTTTCGCCTCATCCAGCGAGCGCTGCTGCTCCTCCCGGGCGCCGGCCACCAGGGCGGCCGCTTCGTCCTGGGCCCGGGCCCGGGCCGCGTGCACGTACACCTCAGCTTCGGCCCGAACGGCCCGTGCCTCCGCCTCGGCGGCCTGCCGAATCGCCTCGGCCTGGGCCCGGGCCTGCGCCACCTCGGCCAGCGCCCGCTGCCGCTCGGCTTCCAGCTCCGCTCCGGCGGCGGCCAGCCCTTCGCTGCGGCCCGCCTCGAAGCCGTCATGGCGGGCCTGGGCGACCGCGGCTTCGGCCTCGGCGGCGGCCTGCGAAAGAATCTCCGCCGCCTCCAAACGGGCCTGGCTGAGCACCTCGTGGGCGGTCTCCCGTTTGGGGGCGGACGGCGCCGGCGCCGCAACCTCCGCCGCAGGCACCGCCGCAGCAGGGGCGAGGGGCTGCCACACCGGTCGCTGCACCGCCATGCCAGCGGGCGTCTGCCCGGCCCTAAATATACTCATCTGCGTTCACCCCCCGCGAAATCTGGATCTCGCCCTTCTCTTCCAGCGTCCGGATCACACCCACGATCTTGGTCTGGGCCTCTTCCACATCGCGAATGCGGACCGGCCCGAGGTACTCCACCGATTCCTTGAGCGCCTCGGCGGCACGGGTAGAGAGGTTGCTGGAGATCTTCCGCCAGACCTCGTCCTTACAACCCTTCATGGCCAGCGGCAGATCCTTGTTCATATCCACCTCACGCAGAATCCGCTGGACCGCCCGGTTATCAAGCTTGACGATGTCGTCGAAGAGGAACATGCGCTGGGCAATCTCGTTGGCCAGCTCCGGGTCGAACAGGTTGAGGTTCTCCATGATATTGCGTTCCGTGGTCCGGTCCACGTTGTTCAGCACATCGACTGCCCAGCTCAGACCGCCCACAACGGCCGAACTCTCCTGGGCCACCAGGGCCGAAAGCTTGCGCTCCAGCACCCGTTCGACCTCCCGCAGCATCTCCGGCGAGGTGCGCTCCAGGGCGCTGACCCGCCGCACCACGTCGGCCTGCCGCTCGGGGGGCAGTGCGGCCATCACCACCGCCGCCTGGTCGGCAGACAGGTGAGCCATGACCACCGCAATGGTCTGCGGGTGTTCGTTCTGCAGGAAGCCGGCCAACTGACCCGGATCGGTCTGCCGAATCGAATCGAACGGCCGGCGCCGCAAGCTGGAGGTGAGGCGCTGGAGAATATCCTTGGCACGGTCGGTGCCCAGCGCCTTCTCCAGCAACTCCCGGGCGTAGTCGATGCCGCCGGCCCGAATATACCGTTCGGCCATGGCCATTTCGACAAATTCCTTCATGACCGCCTCACCCACGTCAGTCGGCACCTTCCGTGCCTGGGCGATCTCCACGGTCAGAATCTCAATCTCCTGATCGGAGAGATGCTTAAGGATTTTGGCGGAGTAGTCGGCGCCGACCTGAATACAGAACAGCGCCGCCTTTTGCCGGCCGCTCAGCGTTTGTGCGATCATCGGTTACACCCCTCCCTTCAGCCACTGCTTGAGGATGGCCGCGCTCGCTTCCGGACTGTTATCGATCAGTTCCTCGGCGTGCCCCATCAGTTCGGAATCGACCGCCTGGCCATCGACGACCAACTGAGGCCGGGGTCTGGACTTAATGGCGATGTTCAGCTGCTCAATCGCCGCAGAGCCCGGCTGTTCGGCCGGCAGGCCCGCAGCCTGGGCGGCCCATGGCGCCGGTGCTGCCGCAGGGGCCGGCTCAAGGCCAAGCGCCACGTCAAGCGTGGTGCCAACGGGCGCCTCTTCCCGGAAGTCGGGCAGGGTCTCCTCCATCTCCTCGGTGCGGCGGCGCCGCCGGGTCATGATCAGGCCGACCAGGAGCAGCGCTCCTGCCACGCCCCCGCCGACCCATAGGAACGACGTGTTGAACTCGGCGGCTGCACTCTCCCCGGACGGCGTGGTGGTCTCCTGCTTGTTGAAGCTCAGGGCCGCCACGCTGATTTCATAGCCGCTGGCGCCCGTCGCTCCCGACACCGTCTCTTGAATCTGCTTGATCTGACCGGCCGTCAGGTCGGGGCGGTTGATCACGATGCCCACGGAAATGCGCTTCACGCCGCCCGGGGCGACCACGGTCACCGCCTTTTCCTGGCTCACTTCATTGACCGTCACCGTGGTGGTCTTCCAGGCATCGCCGCCGGTGGTGCTTCCGCTCTGCCCCGTATAGGTGGGTGCAGTGCCCGCATCGCCCCCGGTCACCGCACCGGTGCCGGTCGTAACGCCGCCCTGAATGATCTCCTTGGTCACTTCGGTCGTTTTGGGCGTTGCGCCACCCACCGTCTGCTTCTCAATTTTGCTGCTCTCGGTGTTCAGCTCCAGGTTGACCCGGGCGATTACGTTACCCGCACCGAAAATGGGCTCCAGCAGGGTCTGCACCCGATGCTCCACATCTCGCTGCAGCGTCATCTGCCGTTGCAGCAAGTCCGCATCGCCGAGCCCGTCGACCTCGGAACCGCTGGAGAGCAGGCGGCCCGATTGGTCGACCACGCTCACGTTCTCCTGTGACAGCCCCTCGACCGAACCGGCGATAAAGTTGATGACACCCGCTACCTGCTCCGCCGAGAGCTTGCGCCCCGGGCGTACCTGGAGCATGACCGACGCCGTCACCGGCTTCTGCTCACGCACAAAGACCGACTGCTCCGGAATCGCCAGCTTCACGTTGGCGTATTCCACTTCAGAAATGCGGACCAGCGCCCGCTCCAACTCGCCCTGCTGGGCTCGTAAGTAGTTCACCCTGCGTTCAAAGTCGGTCGCACCGAACTTGGGTTCATCAAACAGCTCCATGCCAACCGAGCCGCCCTGCGGCAGGCCCGACTGCGCCAGTGCCAACTTCGCTGTATAGGCCTCTTCTTTAGGGACTGTAATTGTGTAACCGTCACCTGTCGGGCGGTAGGACACCTTCAATTCTTGTAAGCGGGCCACAATCGCAGCAGCGTCCTTCGGGTCGACCTGGCTGACCAGCACCACCCACTCCGGGCGATTGAGGTATATCCCGGCCCCTGTAGCGAGAAGGAGTGACGCCACCAGGCCGGCAGCCAACCAGCGCTGTGCTGATCTCATGCGGCCCCATGCGGTTTTCAAGCGTCCGACGCCCTCGGAAGCCCTGTTAATCAACCCGTCTCCCCCCGGTATCGGGCGCTGGCACCAGCCGGCGCCCTATTAGAGCGGCATGCGCATAATCTCCTGATACGCTTCAAGCATCTTATTACGGACCTGAAGTGCCAGGCCCAGGCTCAGGTTCGCCCGCTCCGAGGCGATCATCACCTCGGACAGATCCTTGGCTTCACCGGTCACCAGGCGGGCCGCAGCATCTGCCGCGCCTTTCTGGTCCTGCTCCACCCGGGCCACCGCCTGTTTCAGCACCTGCCCGAAATCTGGGCCGGCGGGGGCCGCCGGTTCTGCGATCTTTTCAATGCGGACCGGCTGGTCCAGCCCCAGCAGCGCACTCAACCGTGCAATATCCATCTGTTCTCACACCCCCTAACGCCCGATTTCCAGCGCCCGCTGTGCCATCGCCTTGCCAGCGTTGAAGGCCGTAACGTTCGCTTCGTAAAGGCGGGTGGCCAGCATCATGTCGGTAATCTCCTGCAGCAGGTTGATATTCGGGAGCCGCACGTTGCCGTCGGCATCGGCGTCTGGATGGGTGGGATCATATTTGATTTGAAAGGGTGCCGTATCTTCGTTGATCGCCGTAATCTGCACGCCGGCCCCCGCCCGGGGCGCCGCCTTATCCGTTTCGCGGGCCAGGGCTGAATCGAAGCTGGCGGTTCGCTCGGCCTGCACCACGTACCGGCGCCGGTACGGGTTCCCGTCAGCCCCACGGGTCGTGTTCATGTTCGCAATGTTGTTGGCCACCACGTCCATATGAAGCCGCCCGGCGGTCAGCGCCGAGGCGCTGGCCTGCATGCCGGAGAAGATCGTCATTCCTTAGCGCCTCCCATCGTGAATCACCATGCGCAGCCGGGCAAAGTGGTCAGAAAGCTGCCGGGTCAGGGCGGCATACCAGAGCTGGTTCTCAGCCAGGGCGGCCATTTCGGCTTCGACGTCGGTGTTGTTGCCGTCGGGCCGAACGAGGGTTGTCTCCTCAGTCACCACCACCGGCCGCACGCCGTCGGGATCCTTTCCCTCCGCCAGGGCCGATGCCAGGTGTTGCTCGAACTCAACCCGGGTCCGCTTGAAGCCCGGGGTATTCATATTGGCGATGTTGTGGGCCTGCATCCGTTGCCGCAGGCCGGAAGCCTCGATTCCTCGTTCCAGCAGTCGGGCAGTCAAATCGTTGCCGACCATACAATCACCTCACGCCGCTAATAGAAGCAAGGGGCGTGCCAACGCCCCTTGGGCCTTATACTCTGCCAATATCTGATACCGCTCTGGCCAGGGTCTCATCCTGCGCCTGCAGCGCCCGCTGATTGGCCTGGAACGACCGCATCGCGATAATCATCTCCGTCATCTCCTGCGCCAGGTCGGCGTTGGAGCGCTCCAGGGCGCCGCCCTGCAGGCGGGTATCGGCGGCGGCGCCCCGCAGATCGGGCCGGCCCGCGGGCTGCCCGTCCACCATGACCACCCCGTCCCGGGTCATGGTGAGCGCTTCGGCGCCGGCACCAACCGGTGCGCCGCCCACCAGAACCACACGGCCATCGGCGGTCACCAGCCGCCCCTGCGTATCCCGGTGGAAGCTCCCGTTCCGGGTGTAGCCCAGCTGCCCGTCGGGACCCTGATAGACGAACTCGCCGGCCCCGACCAGCGCCACATCCAGCGGGCCGTCGGTCACCTCAAGGGCGCCCTGCGTAGCGTCCGATGCCACCTGGCGCAGGGCGGCGCCCTGCCCGAGCCGCCCCACCACGGGCGCCTCACCGTCGCCCCGCGGCTCCATCCGGTGCAGGAGCAGTGCGGCAAACTCGCCGCCGGCGGCCACCGACCGCTTAAAGCCCGTCGTATTTACGTTGGCCACGTTGTTACCGATCATGTCCAGCCGCTGCTGCTCCAGGGCCATGCCGCTGCGTGATGCCCCAAATCCCCTGATCATCTGCGTCCGGCCCCTCCTTCGCTAACACGCATCGCCCCGGGCTTCGTTTTCGCTCAGCGCCAGGTGAATCAGAATCTCGCCCACTTCCGTATGAATCGGCACCGCCACCATGGGAATGGAGACGACCGTCAGCCGCACCGCCGTGCCCCGCACGATCGCCGGGGGCGACACCCGGCACGGGTAGCCGCTCTCCTCCAGCACGCCCGAAGCCTGCCCGGTAATCAGGTTGCCGAGTTCGCCCAAAGCGCTCAGCGCCACGTCGTCGTTTAGGGGCAGTTCCTGACCGGCCATGGTCCTCACAATCCGTTTGGCCACCGCCAGGTCCATGCCGTACACCACAATCCCCTGCACCGTGCCGGTGACGCCCATGACCACGTTGACCGCATGCCGGGTCATGTCGACCTGCACAAGGTGCGGCTTGTCCAGCTCCCACCGGCTGATACCGCCCTCAGTCACCAGCACCTTCATCCCCGCAAAGACGAAGGGGTTCATAAACTCCGCTTTCATGGCTCAGGAATCGGGACCCGCCGGGTGATCTTCAGCGACATGCGCCGGCCTGTCACCCCGGGGCGCCCGAAGAACGTGAGGCGGTCGCCCGCATGGACCGGCAGTTCGGCGTCAAGCCGGGTTGGGAGCAGGATCAGATCGCCCACCTGCAGGTCGGCAAACTGGCTGACGGTGATGCGGGTGCTGCCCAGAAAGGCGCTTACCGGCACCGGAGCACCGCTGAGCGACTCGGGCAGTACCTGTTCATCGCCCATGGTCTCGTGGGCTGCGCCCGACTGGCTGCCCGTCAGCCGGGAGAGCAGCGGTTCCACCGTGGTGTGGGGCAGCGCCAGGGTAATGTGGCCCATATGCTCACCGATTTCAAACCCGATCGTAATGGCCGCCACCACCTCCGACGTGGAGGTGGGCTTGAGGAAGACCGGGTTGGTCTCGAGGCTTTCCATGACGGGGTCTACCTCCGCCACGCTCCGCCAGGCCTCCTGCAGCAGGTTCATCAGGTCAGACAGAATCCGTTGGATCACGCCCCGCTCAATCTCAGAGAGCGCCCGCTGGGGCTGCGCGTCGGTGCCGTTCCCGCCAAAGACCCGGTCGATGATGGCATAGGCGATGTTCTGGCTTACCTCAATCAGGCAGGTGCCGGGCAGCGGCGCCATGCGGAACGTGCCCACCACCGTCGGATTGCGGAGCAGCTGCAGGTACTCGGTGTACGAGTACTGGTTGGTGCCGCGCACCTGTATCTGCACCCGGGTGCGCAGCTGCGCCATGCAGAAGCTCTGCAGCAGGCGGGCGAAGTTTTCGTGGATCATGACCAGCGTGCGCAGCAGGTCTTTCTTGAACTTGGTGGGGCGCCGAAAGTCGTAGGGGCGCACGTTGTTGCCCTTCGACTGAAAAAGATCCTCACCGCCGGCCGGGAGGAGCGCCCGCATTAAAGCGTCAATATCGGCCTGGCTCAGCCCGTTTTCCAACGCGTTCAGCTCCTTTTTTCTTGTATGGCCAGGACCCACCAGCGCTTCTGGTGTCTGCCGTCCAGCCTTGCCTCTGTCTGGTGTCTAGACGCAGCTGTCAGACCGTCTAGACACCAACTGGATGAAATCCGTCCCGGCGTGCCGCCTGACCGGTGTCCCGGCAGCTCACGCGTCACGCACACTGCCCGGGTCGCACAAGCCTCGGCCGGGTATTATGCAAGTACCGTGCCAGGAGTCGTCTGGCACGGTACTTGCTGTCAACGACGGGTCAGACTGAATAGCACTCCTCGGAGGTGTGGAGAATGAAGCGTTTGCGGCTTACAGCCAAACTCGTTGGGCTCGTACTCCTGATCGTGCTTGCCGTAGCAGGCGGGGCGGGCACGCTGGTGGCCACGCAGGTGAGCCAGGCTGTACTGCATCAGACCGAACAGCTGACCGACGCAGAACTCGATGGCACCGTCTCCTTCATCGAAGGGTGGCTTGGCACAGTGGGGTCGGCGGTGGACACCCTGGCCACCAGCCAGTCGCTGCGCAAGTCCGACGCCAAGGAACTGGAGCTTGATCTGAGCGCACTGCTGAAGCGACACAGGGCGCTGACCAACATCTTTTTCAGTAACCAGCAGGGGCAGACCGTGATGTTCGCCCGCAACGGCGCCGCAGTGGAGGCGGTGGCCGTTCCCGCCGGCTTCGACCCGCGGGAGCGCGGCTGGTACAAGGACGCCAAATCCGCCGGCAAACTCGCCTACTCCACGCCCTACGAGGACGCCATCACCAAACAGTGGGTCGTCACCATCTCCACGCCGGTCTTTGACGCCACCGGCGCCTTCGTCGGCGTGGCGGCCACCGACCTGGCGCTGAAGGCGATTACGGACAAAGTGGCCTCCCTCCGGTTCGGCGAAACCGGCTACGCCTTTCTGATCGACCAGGCTGGCACCTTCCTGGCCCACCCGGACCAGAGCCTGCTGGCCAAGAAGATGGCTGATCAGGGCGGTGATCTGGTTGCTATTGCCCGGAGCATGATCGCAGGCAAGTCAGGGTATGAACACTACTCGTTCCAGGGCGTCGACAAATATATGTTCTACGAGCCGATCGCCTTGACCGGCTGGGCCGTGGGGGCCACCATTCCCGCCACTGAAGTCCGGGCCACGGTAACCGCTCTGGTTAGGAACCTGGCGATCATGGGCGCCGCTGCGCTGCTGGTTGCCGTGGCGGCGGCCTATGTCTCAGCCAGACGGATCGTTCGGCCGGTGCAGCGAGTCAGTGCGCAGCTCCAGGCCATGGCCTCGGGCGGCGGCGATCTGACGCAGCGCCTGCCGGTGACCACCAGCGACGAGATAGGCGATCTGGCCACCGCCTTCAACCAGTTCCTGGACAAGCTGGCCGACCTGATCCGCGAAGTGGGCCGTGCCGCCGACCACGTGACCGACAGTTCCCGGGACCTGTCAGCCGCCACGCAGCAGCAGGCGGAAGTGACCAGCCAGATGGCCGCCATGGTGAGCGACGTGGCCCATGGCGCCCAGGAGCAGTCCGAAGCGGTCGAAGCAGGCCATGGGTCCATTCAATCCTTGAGCCGGGCCCTTGACGACATTGCCACCGGCACCCGGCACACCACCGCCACCGTGCAGCAGACCCGCAACCTGTCGGCAGAGATGGCGCAAAGCGTACAGCGGGCTGTCACCCACGTCGGTTCTCTGAGCTGTGTGATCGATGCCAGCGCCAGTTCAGCTGCCCTCGGCAACGCCGCCGTGGCTGCGGTGGTCAAGAGCATGGCCGCCCTGCGCCAGAGCATGGCGGAGACCATTGCCACGGTCGAGCGCCTTGACGCCGGTTCCCGGCAGATTGGGGCCATTGTTGAAACCATCGGGGCGATTGCCGCCCAGACCAACCTGCTGGCGCTCAACGCCGCCATCGAGGCGGCCCGGGCCGGCGAGCACGGGCGGGGCTTCTCGGTGGTCGCCGACGAAGTCCGGACCCTGGCAGAGCGGTCACGCAGCTCGGCTGCGCAGATCACCGGCATCATCGGCGAACTCTCCCGGACCATCGACAGCACGGTCTCCTCGGTGCAGGCGGCCGGTGAACAGGTGGGCGAAACGGGCCACAGGGCCGAGGAGGCCGGCACCATTTTGCACCGGATCGGCAGCGACGCCCAGGCGGCCCGCTCCAGCACTGTGGAACTGGGCGCCCTCACCGATGAGATGCTGCAGCGCAGCAAGGCGGTGGGCCAGGCGATGGAGAGTCTGGCAGCTGTGACGCAGCAGGCCGCCTCCCTGACCCTTGCCATGAAGGCCAACAGCGAAGAAGCGCTGCGGGTGATGAGCCAGATCAACGAATCAAGCCACGCCACCGCTGCCGGCGCTGAAGAGGGCGCCGCGGCCGCCGAAGAGCTGAACGCTTCGGTGGAGGAGCTTTCAGCCACGTCTGAGACGCTGACGGGCTCCGCCCAGACCCTGCGGCATCTGGTCGGTCAGTTCAAGGTGTAACGCTCCGTCACTCAGTCAACCGGCAGGCCAGGTCGCCTGCCGGTTTTTCTGTCCAGATTCTATACAGACACCCGTCTAGACAGTGGCACCCAGACATGAAAAAAGACGGCCCTGTCCTGGGGACAGAACCGCCTCGGTCTGCAGGCTCATGAGATGCCGTAGACCTTGATCTTCACGTATAGGTTGGCCCGGGAGATGCCCAGCAGCTTGGCCGCCTGCAGCTTGTTGCCGCCCGTGCTCTCCAGCGCCCGCAGAATCGTTTCTCGCTCCTGGCTGGCCAAGTCAGGTACCCGGGCGGCCGGGGCCGGGGCGGGCGCCGCCTTCTCTTCGAGCAGGCCGGGGGGCAGGTCAGCGGGCAGCATGAGGTCGCCCGTGGCGAAGGCGAACGCCCGCTCCACCACGTTGCGCAGTTCCCGGATATTCCCCGGCCACGTGTGCCGGGCGAGTACCTCCATTACATCGCCGCTCAGGCGCACAGCGGGGCGCCCGTAGCGGGTTCGCAGTTCGCTCAGGAAGCGCTCGGCCAACTGCGGAATGTCCCCCAGCCGCTCTCGCAGCGGGGGCAGCTGCAGCGTCACAACGTTGAGCCGGTAGTACAGATCGCTCCGGAACTCGCCCCGGGCCACCATCGCCTCCAGGTCCCGGTGGGTCGCGGCCACAATGCGCACATCGACCCGCTTGGACCCGCCACCGACCATATCGACTTCCCCTTCCTGGAGCACCCGCAGCAGCTTGACCTGCAGGGGCAGGGGCAAGTCGCCGATTTCATCGAGGAAGAGCGTTCCGCCGTGAGCCTGCAGGAACTTACCCTTTTGGCCTTCCTTGCGGGCGCCGGTAAAGGCACCGGCGGCATAACCGAAGAGTTCGGACTCCAGCAGGCTCTCCGGAATGGCCGCCGCGTTCAGGGCCACAAAGGGGCCGTCTGCCCGGCCGCTCTGGCCATGAACAGCCTGGGCGAACAGCTCCTTGCCCGTGCCGGTCTCGCCCAGAATCAGCACGCTGGAGTCGAGCGCAGCCACCCGGGAGAGCGCCAGCCGTGCCCGCTGCATGGCGGGTGAGTCCCCAATAATCCGCTCGGCGGTGTACCGGCGGCCGGCAGCCGGGCCGCTCCGCCCCTGTGGGCGCTCGGGCACCGGCGGGGGCGGAGCCGGTTTTGGCGCCACCAGGCATTTCTCCAGCGCCACCGGCAGGGCCAGGAGCGGAAACGGTTTGACCAGCACATCGGCCGCCCCGGCCTGGCATGCGTGCCGCAGCATGTCAGGCGTGGCGTAGCCGGTCAGCAGCAAGACCGGCAGGTCCGGGTGCATCTGCTTCACTTTTTTCATCAGGTCCATCCCCGTAATGCCGGGCATGATCCAGTCTGTCACCACGGCATCAAACCGCTCCTGCCCGAGCGCCATCACCGCCTCGCCGGTCTCACCGGCCGGCCGGACCGTATAGCCGCACCGGGTCAGAGATTCAGCCATGGCCAGAAGCAGGTCGGGGTCGTCATCCACCAACAGCACGTGGCCGGCCGCCGTCTGTGCGGTCACGGCTTCCTGGCGGCGCCCTGCCAGCGCCTCACGGACCCGCCGTCCGACCTCGTCGATGCCGAAGGGTTTGGTCAGGCTGCCGGCCAAAATCGCCTGAAAGGGCGACAGATCGACTTCACGTCCAAGCGCCGACATGACAAGCACTGGCGGCGCTTCATCAGGGTTCTGAGCCAACCGGGCCAGAATCTCTAACCCGGTGCCCTTCGGCAAAATCAGGTCGAGAATTAGCAGATCATAACGGTGCGCACGCAGCAGCTCGGAGGCCCCGGGAATGTCAGTCGCCGCAGACACATCGTATTCACGCGCCAGCAGCGTCTGCAGTGCAGCGATCAGTTCGGGATCATCTTCAACGAGCAGCAATCGGGCGCGCGTGGGACGAATCCGGCTCACTCGATTCCACTCTCCTCCGCTGCCTTCTGGAGAGTAAGTATCACATGAATGCAGTTTACGGGTCAACTAAACGGACATCATCTCCAGGAAGACCCGAGCGACATTAGGATCAAAATGCATGCCAGCCAGATCCTGGACCTCCCGCAGCGCATCCTTCACCGAAACGGGAGTGCGATAACAGCGCGGCGTCGTCATCGCATCGAACGCGTCCACCACGGTCAAAATGCGGGCCGACAGCGGAATTTCATCGCCCGCAAGGCCGGCCGGATAGCCATGATACCGGCAGGTGCGGTCACCGTCGTACCGTTCATGATGGTGCCGGACGGTGTTCACGATCTGCGGCGGCATGCCCAGGCTGGCCAAAATCGCGGCCCCGGCCACGGCATGTCCCCGCATCAGTACCATTTCGTCGGGCGTGAGGGGGCCGGTTTTGTGCAGCACCGATCCCGGCACCGCGATTTTGCCCACGTCATGCACCCACGCAGCCAGGCTGATCTCCTTCACCTGCTCGTCAGGCAGACCAATCGCCCGGGCCAGCCGGTTGGTCAGCCGCCGAACGCGGCGGGAGTGTTCCAACGTGTAGGTATCGCGCATGCTAATCAAGTGCAGTAGTCCCCGTACGGTATCCGTCGCTGTGTAAAGCCTTGAATGGGCCGGCGGAGCGATCGACCGGGCCTTTGCCACCTCCGCGCGCACCCCTGTGGTGAGGCCGGTGATCAGCTCCAGAATCTGCCCGGGCATGACCGGCTTTCGCAAAAACGCGTCCGCCGCGTGGGTCGGCGCCGTGACCAGGTCCTCGGCCACAAAGGAAGACATCAGCACCACCGGCAGCCCGGGCCGCACCCGCCGGGCATGGGCGGCAACGTCAAACCCCGAGCCATGGGGCAGCACCACATCGGAAAGCACCATGTCAAACGGCACCAGTGAAAGCGCATCCATCGCATCTGCCGCCGAGGCGACGGGCAGTACGAAATGACCCGCTCGGTGGAGCACCGTGCCTAACGCCTCACGAACCATATCGTCATCTTCCACCAGGAGAACCCTGCGGGTGGTCAGCAAGCCCACGTAACTGCCAGCCAGGTGGCCCACCTCCTGATTTACTCGGCAATCCATTTACCGTTGATAAGCAATAAACATGCCATATTTTTGTTCCCACCCTTGGCATTCCTCTTGCATGACAACCCTACTGTTGGTCTGATGAAGTGGTCGGCGCGAAAACGGGGGTAGATTTCCTGTGCCTCTGCCCAATAAGCCCTGCCTCTGGTTACTGGGAGCCAGCGGGGTGGCCGCGGTCACCCACGCGATGTTATCAGGTTGGCAGGCGAAATCTTCGGCCTGGGTCGGCCTGACATTGTGCGGGGCGTACCTGCTTGTCCAGGAAGGTCTGGTCCGGCGGCAGGTGGCCGGCTTCCGGGACTTTCTGGAACGCATTTCCGACTGGGCCATGGTTGTAAATGTCGACGGCCATGTCACTTACATCACAAAAGGTGCCGAACAATACGGCTACACGCTCCATTACGGCAGACGGCACTGGACCGACTACATTGGGCCCGGCCAGCATGCGGTCGTCAACGAGTTGCTGCTGGCAGCCCAGGCAGCAGCCTCGGGGGTCTCCGGCCCGGCCTGCGGCGAGTTTGCGCTGCCGCGCGGCGACACCCTGGTCTTTGAGGCCTCCATCTACCGGTACGCCCGGGGCCGCTCGCCCAGGTACGTCCTGACTTTCCGAGACGTCACCACCAGAAAGCGTCTCTCAGAGGGCCTCGCACAACTGGACAGGTACGCGGCGATCGCGCAAGTCTCATCCGGGGTCGCGCATAACTTCAACAACATCCTGGCGGGCATTATGTTGAACGCGGGGCTGGTGGCCGAGGCACCCGTCGGGGAGCAGCGGGTGCTGGCCGAACGGATCATCGCCGGCGCTCAAAAAGGGGCGGAACTCTGCCGCAAACTGCTCCGGTTTGCCCGTGAGGAGAGTTCAAGCCTGGGCCCCGTTCCCATCGAACCGTTGCTGTCCGATGTGGTTGCGCTCTTTGAGACGGAGGCGAACCGCCATGCCATCGCCATCAACTGGTCGGTCGAACCAGGGCTGCTGCTCCGCGGTGACCGCAATCAGGTTCACCACATCCTCCTGAACCTGCTTTTCAACGCACGGGAGGCGATCGGGCGGAGCGGCTGGATCAATATGAAGGCGGCCCGGGCCCGTGACCAGGTCCGGATCGCCGTGAGCAACTCGGGGCCACCCATTCCGGCCGACCAGATGCATCTGATTTTCCTCCCGTTCTTCAGCACGAAGACAGACGTCGTGCAAGGCATCGGCATGGGTCTGGCGGTCAGCCAAGGCCTCGCGGGCGGCATGGGCGGCCATATTGAGGTAGATAACCCCGTGGGCGGACCCGTCTGTTTCACGTTAGTGCTTCCCGCTGCTCCGCACACATCATGCGACACGTGAGAAGGGAGGCGAGCCTATGCGAATTCTCATTGCGGAAGACGAGCCACTCATTTCCGATAGCCTGAGCCGGCTGCTCAGCTACCTGGGCCATGATGTCACCGTGGCCGCGGAGGCTTCGGCCGCGCTGGACCAATTGCACCGGGAGTCGCCTGACCTGCTGCTGCTCGATTGGCTGATGCCCGAAGGCGGCGGACAGCGCGTGATGACCGTGCTGAGCAGCGGACAAGTTCCCCGGCCGAAGGTGATCCTCATGACCGGCAGCCCTGACGAGCACCTCCCCGCGTGGCTGGAGCAGCTGCCCATTCTGCACAAGCCCTTCCGACTACACGACCTGCAGAGCATGCTGGTCGCCTTATGAACCTCACACTGGCCCGACTGCTAAAGATGCCGCTTCCGCTCCGCTTCTCTCTGGTGGCCGGCCTGGCTCCGGTCCAGGTATTCATCGTCTTGCTGCTCCCAAACCTGGGCCTGATTTGGATTCCGGCGACCCTGGCCATGGTCCTGGCGAACCTCCTCCTGCCCAGGGGCAGGGCAGCTGCCGCTTCCTTGCTGTCGGCTGCGGCTTTGCTAATCAGCTGGCACCTGCACCGTGAACTCCCCGGCCCTTCCCCCCAGCAATCGCTGGTCGTCGAGGTCGGGCAGATAGCGCTGTTCCTGACCATCGTAACCTGGACCATTCAGACCGTGGCCGAGCGGCTGCGGTTCCTGGACGCGGTTTCCCGGGTTACCGGGGAGTTCGTCTATCTGCTTGACCCCCGGGGCACCATTACCTACGTCAACGAGGTTGCCGCAGAGAGGCTCGGCTACTTCCAGACCGACCTGATCGACAGGTGTTTTACAGCGGCAACGCCCCCGTGGTTCCACGAGGAGGCGTGGCGGATGCTCGAAGCGGTCCACAAGCATGGCCGCTCGGTTGAGATCGACGTGGCTGTGGTCACCCGCAGCGGCGAGGAGCTTACCGTGCGCACCCGGGTTCAGCCGTTTCTCATGCATGGGCGGGTTCATGCGCTCGGCGTTGGGCAGAACGTGACGGAGGCCCAGCGGGCGGAACGGCTCTTCTCCGCGGCCTTCGATGCCGCCACGGAGCCGGCTGTGGTGCGCGACCGCGACGGCCGCATTCTCGCGTGTAACGCGGCCTATGCCAACTCCCTCGGGAAGACGAAGGCCGAACTGCTGGGCACTCCCCTGCCCCCCTATGGCTTTACCCCTGACCAACTCCCCGGCTGGGAGGCGGCCACTACCTCTGCCGAACCGTCCATCCGGGACGTTCTGGTTCCCGGGGGGCGGGTGTTCCGGCTGATCTTCTCGCCGATTTTCGGCGAGCGGGGGCAGGTGCTGGCCAGCCTCACCTTTGTGCCCGATGTGACTGCCGAAAAAGAGGCCG
Source organism: Symbiobacteriaceae bacterium (assembly GCA_029239785.1). Classification (GTDB taxonomy): domain Bacteria; phylum Bacillota; class Sulfobacillia; order Symbiobacteriales; family Symbiobacteriaceae; genus JARBUG01. The sequence goes on from JARBUG010000013.1 coordinate 17,590, forward strand.
AGTCGCGCATGATTCAAGCGGCCCAACTGGCCGCAATCGGGCAGGTCTCAGCCGGCGCCGCACACAACATCAACAACATCCTGGCAGCTATCTCCGTGAGCGCCGAACTGCTGAACCTCGATCCGGTCGCCCTCGGCCCCTACGTCTCCCGCGACATTCTGGCAGCGGTGGATCGTGGCTCCGGCATTGTGAAGCGGCTTTATCGGCTGGCGGGCCGGGGCGACAAGCCAAAGCTGGAACCTGTTATCGCGGCGGATGCCTTCTGCGAGGTGCTGCAATTGGTCGCACCCCAGTGTGTCAGCAAGGGGATCACGGTGGTCAAAGAGATCCCCCCGGCATTGCAGGTGCTGGCCGACAGCAGCATGCTCCACCAGGTCCTGATGAACTTGATCATCAACGCCTTGCAGGCAATGCCCGCAGAGGGTACCCTCACGCTGCGGGCCAGGGAGTACGGGGCCGCGGTCGACCTGGAGGTGTCGGACACAGGCGATGGCATACCGCCCGAGCATGTCGAGCGGCTCTTCACCCCTTTCTTCACAACCAAGGCCAACCATCAGGGCACGGGTCTGGGCCTTTCGACCAGCCTGCAAATGGTCAGGACGATGCATGGGGATATCCTGGTTCAGAGCGCAGTCGGTGTCGGCAGTACCTTTACCGTGCGGCTGCCTGCGGCCGTCCACCCGCCCGGGGAGGGCTGACGGATACTTTGGCGCCCTGGAAATACGAGAGGCGGCCCCGCCGGGGGCCGCCACTTTCTGTGCCTATCGCCTGGGAATCGTGAAGATCACGCTGTCCTGGGGAATCCGGGCGGCTGAGCGGCCACGGCTGTCTGTCAGCCATCCGTGAGCCGTGTTGACGAAGACCTCACGCCCGTTCAGCGTCGCATCGAAGTTCGCAGCGTTGATCTCCGACAACTTGAGGGTAAACACGCTGTCGGAGAGGATCTGCACCTCACCGGGGCCGGTCCAGACGGGCACCGCCTCGTCTGGGCGCCGGGTCCCGCGGAACTCGAGCTTGAGCGGATCGACCGTCACACCGGAGAAGCCGGTGCCGGTAAAGGTCAGAAGGTTGTTGGCACGGTCCCACTGGAGGCTGCTGACCGTCGCCTTGGTGTAGACAAGGTGTGGGTTGGCCGCCGAGAGCCGCACCGGTGCCGCATGGTACGTAAAGTCAGTGGTCGTCAGCTTCAGCCAGCCCAGGCCGGCGGTCAGGTAGATATCGCTGCCCGCCCACGGCACAACGGCCGGGTCGGCGGGTACCGGCAGCGCCTGCACCATTGCCAGCGTCTCCTCCGACAGCTTGATGGTCACGCGAGAATCGGTGAGGCTGGCTACCTGGTCAAACCCTTCGCCGATACCCGGCCGAAGGGGGACAGGCGGGGCCACGCCGCGGTTCAGGAGAATCTCGCCGGCCGAGAACTCGCCGTAGGCAAACCCCGAGCCGTACAGGTCGAGCAGTCGCGCCGGCTCATCAAGCACCGCATGTCCGATCGCGGCCATGGGCCGGATGGCGCCCGTGGTAAAGGCCCTGGCCACAAAGCTGCCGTCGGCGAACCAGCCGTCCTGGGCTTCCAGCATGGTTGCGCCGGACAGGAAGGTCGGGTTCAGCTGCTCCGGAACCCCTGGCGACAGGGTGATCACCACCCGGGCCGGCTCGATCAGGTCCACCGACACGCCTGGCTGGTCCAGGAAGACCCGGCCGTATGGCGTAAGGAGGGCGATCTTCTCCAGGGCAACCTGGCCGGTGCTCACCAGGCCGCTGGTCGAAATCGTCAGTCGCCCGGTGGCGCTGTCCAGCAGGGCCGACGAGAGCGCAAAGTTCAGGTTGTAGAGCGTGTTCAAGCTTGCACTCATACCCCAGTCCGGAGAGCGGTCGGTGTTGCCCGCGCCGTTGTTGACCAGTACTTCATAGCTTGACAGGCCAATGCGAAGCAGTGACTTGGGAATCCGAATCACCGGCAGCTCAGCGTTGAGGTCGACGGCGGCGGCGGTCACCAGCGGGGACGCCTCGCCCTTCAGGAAGACGGTGGCTGCGACCCAGTTGGCCGGTTCGTTCGGATGAGGGGGCGCCTGCCGCTCGAACTGAATCTCCATGAAATCATCACCGGGGCCAACCAGGCCGGTGGTGGGCGACGGGTTGCCGTGGGCAACGCCCCGGATCGCCGTAATGACCGGCGTTCCCGCCTTGCGGTCACGGACCGAAACGGTAACCTGGTTGCTGCTCAGCGTGCCGGCGCCCACGGTGTAGGTGTCAAAGCCGGCCCGCAGCGGTTCGGACGTCTGCACAGTAAACTCGGCAATGCCGTTGACCGGTGCCTTACGGCTCACCCCGACAATTTCGGTGGCCGCATTGCCAAGCGTGCCGCGGGTGAGCACCATGACACCCGTAAACCCGGGCAGCACCCGTCCGTCCCGGTCGAGCACCCTGGCCCGCAAGGTCGTGGTGCCGGCGGTCATCGTGCCGCCCGCAAGGTCATTCCCCAGGGCCGAGTCCACCGTGAGCTCGATGCGGGCGGGGGCGGCGGCGAACTGAACAGCCACCGGCAGGGCGGACATGCCGGCGGTTCCAATCGCCGGACCAACGCCGGAGATGTGGTGGTACGCCGCCTGCGTCGCCCCGACCAGCCGCGGCGTCAGGGTGACGGTGCCGCTCTTGTTGTAGCGCAGCTGCAGCGTGGCAGTGCCGTTCTGGGTCCGTCCCACCACGGCGTTCACATCGTTCAGGGGGTCTGTCCCTGCCCGGCCGTCATCGACCGGGCGGTAGGCCGTATCCGGGAAGGTGAGCTGGACGCCCTCGGGCAGTCCGCCCGCCGCCCCTTCGCCGTTGCTGGTGGCCACGCTGAACTGGAAGGCATAGGAGCCGGTCGTCACCAGCCTGTCCTGCAGGTCCAGCACCCGCACGGTAATAGTGGCGGGCGTCTCGCCGGGCAGCAGTTGCCCCGTCGGGGCCGTCACCTGAAGCCTGACGCCCGGCACACTCCCCGTCACCGGCAGGATGAGCGGCTGGACCGAGTAGCGGTGCTCGCTCTGGAAGATGCCGTAGATCATGACCGTTTCGGCAATGATGCCGGCCCGGAAGGTCGCTTCGGCATAGCTGGTGCCGCGGCGAATGGTCAGCGCCGGGTTGGCCAGCGAGCCTGACGCGGTGTTTGCGGAGAGCAGCAGACGAATGTCGGATGCGGTGGTGTTGGCGATGGCTTTGCCAAACTCATCTTGCAGCGTGGCGCGAATGGTGGCTGTGGACGTGCCGTCCGGCGTAAGCGTGGCGGGCGTCGCCGTCAGCACAACCCGGATGGGCGAGTGGAACTGTGCGGGCACCGCGTGCAGGGTCAGAGATGGCGAGACGGCCGTGAGGGTCGTGCTGCCTTCCTGTGGACTGACGACCGTAAAGGTGGCTTCGCCCGACTCAGTCAGGGCTGTGGCCGGGGAGATGATCAGTCCGGGCAGGTTGCCGCCGGTCAGGGCGATGGGGCGCCAGTTGTCATCTTTGACGAGGGCGCCGGTCTCGTCCAGCACCTGCACTTTCACCTTGTTCTCCTTGTTGGCGGTCAGCGCACCGCCCACCAGACCGGTGATCTGCAGCTGGCGGGCACGCGGCGAGGGGCCGGTCACTTCGAACGCGAAGGTTTTGGAGACTCTGCCCGCCGACAGAATCAGCGTGCCCTTACCCAGGGTAGTGCCGGCGAGCAGGGAGGCCGAGGCCAGGTCGAAGGTGGCCACATCGCCGGTCAGCTTGGCTTCGAGCTGTTCGACGGGAGCGGCGATGTTCTGAGCATAAAAGGCCTTCACATCGAGTTTGGTGGCAGTGCCGGCCTGAACCCTGACCGGACCGGCCACGTCGATCCGGGCTATGGGCGGGCGCCGTTCCACTACCGCCGTGGCCTTGGCCTTGTTGCCGGCCAGGTCCAGGGCCTCCACCACGATCTGGTTCAGCCCGATTTCCAAATCGGCCCGCGCGCTGAAGTCACCGGTTTTGCTGTTCAGCGTGGCCGGCTTGCTGCCCACGTTTACGGCCACGGCGCCGGCCGTGGCGTTGCCTTTGATCGTCACGTACGCGTCGGGCACAACCGCGGCGGGCTGCGTCACCGTCAGCACGGGCGGCTCGGCGTCAACGTACTTGCGCAGAATCGTCTCGCCGGACCGGAGCGGCAGCCTGCTGATCGCCATGGCCAGCGACCAGAAGATTTTGCCGCGCACGGCCGGCTCCATGGGCGAAACTCCCTCCGGTACGATGCCGTAGGCATTGGCCGCTGCCATCACCGATCCGGGCCAATCACCCGTGGGCTCCTGTTCGAGCATGCGGAGCAGCACCGTCAGCACTTCGGCATAGGTAATGTCGGAGTTGGGGCGGAACCCGCCGTTGCCATCGCCCCGCATGAGGCCGAGCCGCTCGGTCATGGTGATCTCGCCGGCGGCCCAGTGTCCCTTGGCATCGTGAAAAGGGACCAGGTCGGAGACCGCCTTGGCGTACTGCTCGGCGCCCCGGGAGCGGACGAAGATCGTCGCGGCCTGGGCCCGGGTCACCTTCTGGTCAAGGTTGAGCGCTCCCCCCGGCTCCCCCCGGACGATTTGATAGGCGCGGAGCAGGTCGACCGCTTCGGTCTGGGTGAGGCTGCCGGAGGCGGCGGCCGCCTGTGCGGCGGGGAGCGGCAGCCTCACCACCAGCAGGGAGATCATCATGAGGAAAAGCAGCGGTCTGCCGAAGAAATGGTAGACACGCCCTTGGACATGTCTAGAAATAAGACGGTTTTTATCCAGCGCTTCCATCTCCTTTCGGGTATTGGGGCGATTGACCAGCATTGATGCAAGGGACGTGCCAACACGCGTCTGGGTCAGTTCTGCCTCACCCTTTGGAAAGGTCTGGGCCAGTTCTGCCTCATCCTTTGGAAAGTTCTGGGCAAGTCTGCATCACCTTTTGGAAAAGTCTGGGTCGGTTCTGCCTCATCCTTTGGAGAAGTCTGGGTCGGTTCTGCCTCACCCTTTGGAGAGGTCTGGGGCATTCTGCCTCACCTTTTGGAAAGGTCTGGGTCAGTTCTGCCTCACCCTTCAGAACGGTCTGGGTCAATCCTACCTCACCCGCATCCAACTCTCCGCGGGAACCGAACATTTCTACACGCAAATCAAAATCAACAAAATAGTTCTAACACTAGCAGGAGATCCGTCGCACCGCCACGAATCACTCTGACCACAGCCAGCAGGGCTGCCACATTCCTGGACAGGAGGGATCGCCTATGGCTCCCGAGAACCCGAATGCAGACGATCATCTGTGGGAGGCAGAAGACCTCAACCTCGACTCCGAGCCGGTACTCAACCGCAGCACGAACAAGGCCAACTTCCTGGTCAGGGAGGGCGCCGCATTCGACGCCAGCGCAGTCGCGGTCGACATGATTGGCCGCATTGCCATCAAGGATGAACTCGGCACCACCCGGCCCAGCGAGATCCTTTTCGGTGTTGGCAGGGGCCGCAGGCAGCTGATTGGCATCCCGGTTGCCCCCGACACCCCTGGCGCCACCAAGATCACCTATCGAGACGGCCATGCCTACGGCACCCTCTTCCCGCTCTTCGCCAAGTTGGATCGGCTCGTCCCCGCCGACTCCAAGGAGCGTTACTTTGTGCGGGAGACCCCGGCCAAGGCCAAGATCGGTGAGGTAACCGGCTGGGGCTTTTACATGGATCTCGCCAACTTCCAGTCCGAGCCCATCCGCAAGCTGACCGAAGAGCAGCTCGCCAAGCGGCGGGCCACCCTCGCCGCCAAGAAGGCCGCCAAGGAAGCGGCAGCCAAGAAGGCAGCCGACGAGTCCGCCCCCTCCGCCAACCCGGTCGCTGAGGAAACGAACGAATAGGCAGGAACCGCGAAAAAAAAGACCTCACCACCCGAGCCGGGCGGTGAGGTCTTCTCACTACTTCACAGTAATGTTCAAGTCCTTGATCATCTGGGTATAGTTGTCGAACGTCGACTTGATCAGCGTGCCAAACTCAGCAGAGTTCTTGTAGATGACGGGCTGGAACGCATCGGCCATGCCCTTCTTGAAGTCCGGGTCCTCGGAGATCTTCTTGAAGGTATCCTCATAGAACTTCACAATCTCCGCCGGGGTGCCCTTCGGCATGGCAACGCCCTTCAGGGAGCCGGGGTTGGTGAAGTTGATGCCCAGTTCCTTCAGGGTCGGCACATCGGGCAGGGACGGGTCACGCTCGGGCGTGGCCGTGGCCAGAATACGCAGGCGGCCGCCCTTCACATGGGGCATCAGCTCGGAGGGATGGCCCGGGCCGATGTCGACCTGGTTGCCAACCATGGCGGTGGTGGCAGGGCCGCCACCGGCGAAGGGAACGCCGGTAATCTCAGCGCCAGCGGCCTTGGCCAGGGCACGCACGGAGATATCCATCAGGTTGCCGACGCCGGAGAGCGCAGCGTTGATCGGCTTGGTCTTGGCAGCCGCCATCAGTTCCTGCATGGACTTGTAGGGCGACTCGGCAGGCACCACAAAGAGCACGGAGTGGGCGGAGAGCAGCGAGATCGGGGTGAAGTCCTTGATCGGGTCGAAGGTGGCGGTCCGCAGCTGCGGGGCGATCAGATCTTCGCCGGAGCCGTAACCCATAAACATGGTGTAGCCGTCGGCCTTCGCCTTGGCCACGGAGTCACGGCCTTCCCAGCCGCTGGCGCCGGGCTTGTTGACCACGGTCAGGGGCTGGTTCACATACTTGGACCAGACCTTCTCAACCACACGGGCCAGCACGTCGGTGGAGCCGCCGGCGGAGTAAGGCACGATCATGGTGACGGGCTTCTCGGGCGCCCAGGCCTTGGCCTGGGTGGTCGGAGCCGGCGTGGTCGTGTTGCCCGCGGGCGGGGCCGCTTCCTTCTTGGCGCCGCCGCAGCCAGCGAGCAGCATGGCGGCGGTCAGTACGACGCCCATCACCTTCGGAAAACGCTTCATGTGTGGGATCCCCCTTTGTGAAATATGAGGCATACCAGGCTGCCTACCGCTTACGGGAGCGGATGGCCTTGAACACCTGAGTGAGAACCATGATCGCAAAGACGCCGAGCAGGGTGGCCGAAATGGGCCGGTCGATGAAGATATTCAGGCTGCCGCGGGACATCAGCAGCGACTGCCGGACCGAATTCTCGATCATGGGCGCCAGCACGAAGGCCATGGGCAGGGGGCCGGGCTCAAACCGGAACTTGCGCATCAAATAGCCGATGACACCGAAGAAGATCAGCACGAAGACCTGGAAGATATCGTTTGACGTGCTGTAGACGCCGATGACGGTGAGCAGCACGACAACCGGCCCGAGAATGTTGAACGGCACCTTCAGCAACTGGACCCAGAGGCCGACCAGCGGCAGGTTCAGAATCAGCAGCATCACGTTTCCGATGTACATGGAGGCGGTGACGCCCCAGAAAACTTCAGGATGCTCCACAATCAGGAACGGGCCGGGGGTGACGCCCTGAATCAGCAGGGCCGCGAAGATCATGGCGATGGAGGAGTTGCTGGGAATGCCCAGCGTCAGCAGCGGGATGAACGAAGCCGTAGAAGCGGCGTTATTGGCCGATTCCGGACCGGCCACGCCGGCGATGGCGCCCTTGCCGAACTCCTCCGGGTGCTTGGAGAGCTTCTGCTCGACAGCGTAGGAGGCGAGCGAACCGAGCACGCCGCCGCCACCAGGCAGCACGCCAACCACAAAGCCCATCACCGAACCACGCAGAATCGCCCAGCGGGACTGCACCCAGTCGGACGCCGTGGGGAAGAGCCGGCCGATTTTCGCGGTGACGGTCCCCATCGCATCGGTCTGCTCCAGGTTGTAGAAGATCTCGCCGAGGCCGAAAATGCCCATGGCCAGGGTGGTGAAGTCAAAGCCGCTCTGCAGACCGACACTGGCAAAGGTGAAGCGCAGCTTGCCCGTGATCGGGTCGAGGCCAACGCTGGCCAGGATCATGCCGAGGGCCAGCGTGAGCAACCCCTTGGAGACGGAGCTGCCGGACAGGAAGACCGCCAGCACCAGGCCAACCAGGGTGAGCGAGAAGTATTCAGGCGGGCCGAAGTCCAGCGCAAACTCCGCCAGGGGCGGTGCGATAAACGTAAGGCCAATTACGCCGATGGTGCCCGCAATAAACGAACCGATGGCGGCGATGGAGAGGGCGGCGCCGGCCCGGCCCTTCTGGGCCATCTGGTAGCCGTCCAGCGTGGTAATAACGGAAGCCGCCTCGCCGGGCAGGTTGAGCAGAATCGAGGTCGTCGAACCGCCGTACATGGAGCCGTAGTAAATACCGGCCAGGAAGATGACCGTGGTAGTCGAGGAGCCCATCTGGTAGACCACCGGCAGCAGGAGCGAAATCGTACCCGCCGGGCCCAGACCGGGCAGTACGCCAATTGCCGTGCCCAACAGGGCGCCGAGGAAGGCGAATAGCAGGTTGTTTGCGCCAAGTGCGATACCAAAACCATCTATGAGTCCCTGTAAAGATTCCACGCCGTTCCCCCCTCTGGTCTAGAACCCGAATATCGATTCGGGAACGTACACGCCGAGCAGCTGGACAAAGAGCAAGTACATGCCTGCGGTGCCCAGCACCGTCACCAGCGCCGCCCGGCGCCAGTTCACCCGCTCCACCAGGAACTGCCACAGCCCCAGGAAGATGAAGGTGGCAGGCAGATAGCCCAACGGCTCCAGGGTGGCCGCATAGATGATCAGGAAGGTGACAGCCAGCAGCGGCTTCACCCAGGCGCCTTTCTCCCAGAAAGGCCGGGGCTCGGGGTCGGGGCCGCGTAAGCTCCAGAGCCAGGTGGCGGCGGTGGCCACAACCACCAGCGACGCCAGGAACGGCATGAATCCGGAATCAGGATGGCGCAGCGTCCCCAACTTCAGGTCCGCATAGGCGTAGTACGCCGCCGCGAGGCCCAGGACGATGAGGAGTACCGCCGCGATCCGATCGTGCTTCTTCATGCGTCAGGTCACCTCGTCTACATTACTTGCGGTTGTTCAGAGCCTCACGGTTGTATACATAGCGGGGCTGGCCGCCGGTCAGGGCATCCACCACGCCCTGGGCGGTGGTGGTCGACATCCGCACCACGCACTCGGCGGTCTGGGCCGCACTGTGCGGGGAGAGAATGACGTTGTCTAACGCGAACAGGGGGTTGTCCGCCGCAGGGGGCTCCTGCTCAAACACGTCCAGCGCTGCCCCGGCGATGGTGCCGTTCTGCAGGGCGGCGATCAGGGCCGCCTCGTCCACCACCTCGCCACGGGCGAAGTTGACCAGGAAGGCGCTCGGCTTCATGGTGCCAATCAGCTCGGCGCTGACCAGCTTGCGGGTCTGGGGCGTCAGCGGCGTGTGCAGCGAGACCACGTCGGCCTGGCGGAAAACATCCGCCAGATTGTCGACCAGCGTGATGCCGTTGGCGGCCGCCGCACCGGCGTTGACATAGGGATCGTACGCGATGACCCGCATGTCGAACGCGCCCCGGCACTTGCGAGCCACCAGGGAGCCGATCTTGCCGGTGCCAACCAGACCCAGCACCTTGCCGTCCAGGTCAACGGCCTTCAGCTCGCCGCGCACCTTCCAATTGCCGGCCCGCATGGCCCGGTCGTTGTAGAGGGCCCGCTTGGCCAGGGCGCCGATGGCGCTCACCGTGTGCTCCGCCACCGACACGGCGTTGGCATCCGGCGTGTTGAGCACCAGAATGGACCGCTCCGTCGCAGCCGCCACATCGATGTTGTCAGGGCCGACCCCGTGCTTGGCGATCACCTTCAGGTCGGGCGCCGCCTCGATGATCTCCCGGGGGCAGCCGGCGATGCGGACGATGATCCCCTGGACCCCGGCCAGCTCCGTCTTGATGGCGGCGGGCGAGGGGTCCTTGGCAACGATCACTTCAAAGCGGTCATCGAAGAGCTTGAAGCCTTCTTCGTGAATGGGCTGGAGCATAAGAACTTTGATCTTGTCCGCCATGTGAGTAGTGGCGCCTCCTCTTACAGGGCCGCACGGTAGATCGCTTCTACCTCGTCGACCGACAGGTTGCGGGGGTTGTTGTCCATGAGCCGGCGGGTGGCGTGGGCGAACTCGGCCATCGCCCGGATGTCTTCCGCCTTCACATCGAAGACCGACATATGAGATGGGATAGACAGGTCACAGCAGAGGCGGCTGACAGCGGCGACGGCCGTTTCGGCGCCTTCGAGGGCGCTAAGGCCATCCACCGGTTCGCCGAGCAGCCGGGCGACGTTGGCGAACTTCTCCACGTTGCCCTGAATGTTGTACGCCAGCACATAGGGCAGCAGGGTGGCGTTGGCGATACCGTGGGGCACGTGGAACTGGCCGCCCAGGGGGTAGGCCATGGCGTGCACGGCGCCAGTGCCGGCGTTGCAGATGCTGATGCCGGCGTACAGGCTGCCCAGGGCCATGTCGCTGCGGGCCGCCAGGTCGGCGCCCCGGAAGACGGCCGTCCGAATCGACCGGCCGATCAGCCGAATCGCTTCCGCCGCATACAGGTCGGTGGTGGGCGTCGCCTTGACCGAGGTGTAGGACTCAATTGCGTGGGTCAGGGCGTCCATGCCGGTGGCGGCTGTCACCCGGGCGGGCACGGTCAGCGTCAGTTCGGCATCGATAATCGCCACTTCCGGCATCATATACGGACTGATGATGCCCTCCTTCACCTGCGTCTTCGTGTTGGTGAAGATGGCGTTGGGCGTCGCTTCGGCGCCGGTGCCGGCGGTGGTGGGAATGGCGATGACGGGGATGCCCGGCTTGGGTACCCGGTCGGTGCCAAAGTAGTCGTAGGCGGTGCCGCCGTTGGCCCCCAGCAGGGCCGAGGCCTTCGCCACATCGATGGCGCTGCCGCCGCCGAGGCCGACGATCAGGTTTGCCTTTTCGTTCTGGACGAGCGTCACTACCGGGTCCAGCGACTCGGCACTGGGCTCCGCCATCACTTCACCGTAGATGGTGCAGGTCAGGCCTTCGGCGGTGAGCAGGTTGGCGACCCGCTGGGGCGCCCCGGTGGCCATGAGGCCCCGGTCGGTAATCAGCAGGACGTGCGTGCCGCCGAGGCGCCGGGCCTCGGGGGCCAGCTTGGCGACGGCGCCGGGCGCCGCCCAGATGACCTTGGGGGTGCGGAACGGGTAGATCGGCTGCGGCATCATGTTCGTCGCCCTCCTCTATGCCTTCTGCGCCCCGCCCGAGAGCCGGGCGGCCAGGGTAATCGCTTCGACCATGCTGCCTTCGTCGGCGATGCCCTTGCCTGCAATATCAAAGGCGGTGCCATGGTCGACGGAGGTCCGGATAATCGGGAGACCGGCGGTCACGTTGACGCCGTCGGAGAAGCCCGCCAGCTTGATGGGGATATGCCCCTGGTCGTGGTACATCGAAATGACGGCGTCGTACTGGCCGGCCATCGCCTTGGCGAAGACGGTGTCGGGCGGCCAGGGGCCGGTGGCGTTAATGCCCGCCTCCCGGGCGGCGCCCACGCCGGGGATGATCTCACGGATCTCCTCATCGCCGAACATGCCGTTCTCACCGGCGTGGGGGTTGAGGCCCGCCACGGCGATGCGGGGCTCCGCAATGCCGATGCGCTGGAGCGTCGACTGCGCCACCCCGATGATCCGGCGGACCCGGTCGGCGGTGATCAGGTCGATCGCCTTACGCAGCGAGACGTGCACCGTCACGAAGAAGCAGCGCAGCGTCGGGGTGACCAGCAGCATGCTGTAGTCCTGGGTAGCCGTCATTTCGGCCAGCAGTTCGGTGTGGCCGGGGTACTTGTAGCCCGCCATGTGCATGGCTTCCTTGTTGAGCGGGGCGGTGGCGATGGCATCGACCAGGCCCTGGAGGGCCAGGTTGGCGGCCACCTGGACCGCTTCGACGGCGGCCTTGCCACCGGCGGCGCTGACGGTGCCGATCTGAATCCGGTCGACCGGGGCGTTCTTCAGGTCGAGCACGTCCACGGTGCCGGGGATGAACTTCGCTTCCGCCACGGAGGAGACAGGGCGGACTGCGACGTTGATGTCAAGCTTGGCGGCCATGGCGGCCATCCAGGCGGCGTCGCCCACCACGAGGCAGCGGGCTGCGGACTGAGCCCGGGGGTTCTTGACGGCCTTCAGAATTACTTCTGTGCCGACACCGGCCGGGTCGCCCATGCTGATGGCGATAATCGGGAGCTGATTTGGCATAGTACGTCTTCCTCTCCAAAGGAACCGGCTTTGGTTATGACAGTCAGGTCTTCGTAGGGGCCGCCCACCAGGGTGCCCAGGGCGAGCCCGGGGAGCGGTTCAGTGCGCAGCCTTATGGCGGTGGCGCCGAGCAGGCGGCAGACGGCCAGGGCGGTGTCGCCGCCGGAGAGTACCAGCGGTCCGGACCAGCCTTCGGTCAGGATGCGACGGGCCACGGAACCGAGGCGGTCGGAGATGGTCCGGGCGGTCTGCACCATCGCGGGGCCGGGGTTCTGCATGGCGCCCGGTACGATGCTGGTGGTAATGACGGTGCTGCGTCCGCTTTGCAGGTGGCAGAGCGCCTCGGCGGCGACCCGGGCCACTTCGGCATTCGCGATGGCCATCGGGCCCGTCAGTGCGTCCGAGTCGGCCGTGATGCAGGCAGCGCCGGTTGTGGCGCAGTAGTGGTTGATCTGGCGGCGGAGCGTCCCGCTGACTGAGCCGGCGATGGTCAGCATGGGCTGCCCAGCGGGCTGCGTGGCGTCGGGCGGGGTGCTGTGGCCGGCAGTCCGGGGGTTGGGCCGGGCTTGGGCCAGCTGACGGGCCAGGCCGGCCGATCCGGTCCAGATGACCGGGAGGCCGAGGGCCCGAACCCCAGCGACCAGGGCAGCCAGGTGATCATCGGTACAGGCGTCAGAAATGAGAATCTCTGTACCCGCTGCCACGTGACTACGCAAGACCCGTGCCAACGTATCGGTGCCTGCTTCGAGGGCGGCCAGAGTGATCTTCCCCATGCGCCGGTCCGTCTGGGTAGCCAGCAGCCGTGTGATGTGCGAGTCACGCACCGGGGTGGTCGGGTCACGGGCAACTTCGGTCTCTTCGAGGGGCATGCCGTGCATGTAGTGGCGACCGCCCAGGGTGGTGCGGCCCGCCGCCGGAAAGGCCGGGGCGAAGACGGCCAGGCGTCCGGGGAACTGCAGCAGAGTGGCGTCCAGTTCGGCGCCCAGGTTGCCCCGCAGGGTCGAATCAATCTTCTTGTAGACTTCCCCGGGCTGGCAGTCAGCCAACAGGCGGGCCCACTCTGTCACCTTGGTCCGGGCCAGTTCAGGGGCGTCGTGCCGACTTTCGGTCACGCCCACAATAACGTCCGCCTGGGGGAGGGCGCCGGCCTGCGGGTCCAGGAGTACCAACGCCTTGAGCCCTGCATATACGAATTGAATACCCGTGTCAGCAGCGCCAGTCAGGTCGTCGGAGATGATGGCTATCGTCCTCACTGCGCGATCCCACCTGAAATTGAGCTTTTCGGAGGCGCCAGGCTGTAAGTGCAAGAGCCGTGCCAACCGGGGAACCGATACATTTTTCTACCGCGGATTACGCGGATTTCAGGATTACGCAGATTGGAGCAACTGTAGCCAGGACAGTTATCATCGGCCAATATCTTGATAATGACCCGACATACTATCTCCGGTTTCATCTGTGTCCCAACCTGCGTAATCCCATAATCCGCGTAATCCGCGGTAAAAAATGCCCCATCACCCTTTGCATTACGCAACACCACCACCATCGCGATCCGCGACAGTATGATGCGTTCCGCATCAGCACATCCATCACCAAAACGGTGACGTATTTCCGAAGGCGGACCACCCTCCTCATCCTCCCGAACGACAAGCGATGCAAAACACAACAAAAGACCCGTTGCAGACCGCAACGCATGTCGCGATTCGCAACGGGCCAATCTGATGCAAATCTCCTATGCCAACTCCACCAGGCCCGCCGCCGCGTAGCCCTGGAGCACCTTCAGCAGGTCCGCCCGCACCGCATCGCTGATGGGAGCAACCGGGCGCCGGGCCGGGCCCACGGGAATACCGGTCATGTTCAGCGACTCCTTCAGCACCGAAGGCAGCGTGCCCGAGGCGAACAGGTTCCGGATGGGCGCCAGGTAGGCCTGCGCCTCCTGCGCCTTGGCGAAATCGCCGGCCTGGAAGTGGTTGTACACCGACACCACAACCTCAGGCAGCAGGTTGGCCGTGGCGGCAATAGCGCCCTGGCCGCCGGACATAAGCGCCGGCAGAATCAGCGAGTCGGTGCCGGCCAGCACCGAGAAATCCTTCTCTGTGCTGGAGATATACTTCAGGATGTTGTCGAAGCTGCCGCTGCTGTCCTTGATGCCCACAATGTTGTCGATCTTGGCAAGCTGCGCAACGGTAGGGGGGTTCAGGGCGACGCCGGCCCGGGCCGGAATGTTATAAAGGACGATCGGCAGGTCCGTGGCCGCGGCCAGCCGGGTGAAGTGGGTAACCATCTCGCCCTGGGTGAAGGGCAGGAACCAGGGGGTAATAACCGAGAGTGCGTCCGCGCCGATCTTCGCAAAGGCCTGGGCCAGCGCGATCGTCTCCCGGGTGGTGACGCCGCCGGCGCCCAGGTAGACCGGCACCTTGCCCGCCACTTCGTCCACGACGATCTGGGCAACCTGCACCTTCTCCTCGTAGCTCATGGCGAAGAACTCACCGTTGGTGCCCAGGGCAAATACGCCGTGGACGCCGCCCTTCAGCATCCGCCGCACCAGCTGGCGCAGGGCGGCTTCGTTGACCTCCTCGGCAGGCGTGAACGGGGTCACAATGGCAGGGATAATCCCCTTGGCTTGAAACATCTTGTGAGCAACCTCCTCGTATTCGGGCCGTACGGAGAACGCAATACGCAAGGAGCGTGCCAGCCCGCCGCCTTACTTCTTCAGGCGGCGCCAGAGCGTCGTCCGGTCAACGCCCAGGCGCCGGGCGGCCCGGGTCACGTTGCCACCTTCCGCCTCCAGCACTCTCTCAATGATGCGCCCCGTCAGCTCGTCCAGCGTGCCCTCGAGGCGCACGGTGTCCGCCCCGTCGCCCCGGAGGGCGCCGCCCGCCGCATCCGCCCCCGGCCGGGCGCCCACTCCTGACCCCGCCGCCGCCCCGGGCCCGGCGAGCCCAAGTTCGGCCAGCGCCGCCAGGTCAATCGGCCCATCTGCCGCCGCCAGGTTAATCCGCTCCGCAAAGCCCTTGATCTCCCGCACGTTGCCCGGCCACGCATGTGCGGCCAGCGCCCGCGCCAACTCCGGCCCCACCTCCGGGGCCGGGCGCCCCCGTTTGGCGGCCAGCCGCTCCAGGAACCGCTGCAGCAGAATCGGCACATCCTCCGGCCGCTCCCGCACCGGCGGCACCTTGATGGCGAGCACGTTCAGCCGGTAGAACAGGTCGGCCCGAAAGCGCCCGGCGGCCACCTCCTCCTCCAGCGCCCGGTTGGTCGCGGCGATCACCCGAATGTTGACCGGCAGCACCCGGTCGCTGCCGATGCGCATCACCTCCCGCTCCTGGAGCACCCGCAGCAGGCGCGACTGGAGCGGCAGTGGCATCTCCCCGATCTCATCCAAAAAGATGGTGCCGTTATGGGCCAGTTCGAACAGACCAGCCCGTCCGCCCTTGGTGGCGCCGGTGAAGGAGCCCTCCACATGGCCGAACAGTTCACTCTCCAACAGGCTCTCGGGAATGGCGCCGCAGTTGACGGCCACAAAGGGACCGCCACGACGGGGGCTGGCGTTATGGATGCCCTGCGCAAACAGCTCCTTGCCGGTGCCCGACTCGCCCTGCACCAGCACAGTGGAGTCGCTGACGGCGTAGCGGGCTGCCAGGTCTTTCACCCGGCCCATCACCGGTGAAACCGTGGCGATGTCATCCAGCGTGTGTTTGGCCACCAGCCCCTTGGCATGCAGTTCACGCCGCACTTTCTGTTCCGCCCGCTGCAGTTCGGTCACATCATGGAAGGTAGCCACCGAACCGATCAGCGCCCCCTCGGCATAAATGGGAACGCGATTGACCATGACCGTCGCATCGCCCACCCGTTGGACCCGCCCCTGCTGCTGTTCGTCGCCGCTGAACAGGTCGGCCGGCACCCGGTCGCCCAGGGCGGCAGCGACCGGCAGGCCCAGCACCTTCCCCTCCGCCACCTCGAAGAGTTCGGCGGCCCGTTGGTTGAACAGCTTGATCAGATTGTGCTGATCCACCGCGACAATGCCGTCGTACGAACTGTTCAGGATCGCCTTCAGCTCGGCGGCCCGCAGCCGCTCGTGCCGCATCACGTCGAAGATTCGCTGCGCCTCCCGCAGGGCCATTTCAATCGCCTCGCGCCCGCTGGTGATCAGCAGGCCTGGAATCCCCATCTCCTGGGCGCTGCGCACCGTTACCGCATCGCCGACCACCACCTCCACGCCGTCGGTCACGGCCCGGGCCAGCACGTCGGCCACCCGGGCGCTCTCGGTCAGCGTCACCAGGGCGATCTGCAGGTTCATCGCCTGCCCTACCAGGCCGGCGTTCCTGATCACGTTCTCATAGCCGACGATGCCAATCTTCCCCGCGAAGCCCCGGGGCAGCGAGGTGAGGCAGCGCAGCAGGTCGTAGGCGGTAACCCCCACCTCCACCACCGGGCAGGGCAGGTGCCGCTTCAGCAGCAGCGCCGTGCCACCCCGGCTGACCAGCACTTCGGCGCCTTCGGCGACGGCGGCCCGGGCGCCCTCCAGACCCACCACCAGGTCGCCCGTGGTGACCGCCGCGTCGGCGCCCAGGTCGGCAATGACATCCCGGGCCATATCGGCCAGCTCGGCATACGGGGCGATGACGCGAATCGGTGCAACCACGGTCCCTCATCTCGCTCTCGTTGGATATAAAGGAGCCCGGCGAACTGCCGCCGGACTCTGGCGATGCAAATGGCGTGCCAACGCGAGCCCCGGAAAAAGTAGTCTTCCCCCGGTCCCGCACGAGCGATTAACAAGATTCCCCAAACATACGTTTTCGGGTATACTGGTGTCAGACCGAACAACGCTAGGAGGAATAGTCGTGGATAACTACGAAGCCGTGCTCGATTTCTTCACCAAGGCTGAGAAACCCGTCAGCGCCGGTCAGATCGCCACCGCCCTGGGCATCGACAAGAAGGAAGTCGACAAGGTCATGACCAAGCTGAAGAAGGAAGAGAAGATCGTCTCTCCCAAGGTCTGCTACTGGGAGATCAAGCGGTAAACCAGGCCATTACACAAATGAGCCCGACACGCACGTTGCGTGTCGGGCTCATATTGCTACTTCTCCAGTTGCCGGAGCAGGCCTTCCGACGCCTTCAGCCGCTTCTGGTACTCGCTCACGCGCGCCTCGAGTGCAGCCAAGGGCTCGGCGTCACCAGGCGGGATCAGTTGGTCAGCGGGCCGGCCGTTCCGTGTCGTCAAGACTTTCGGCTGCACCGATGGTGCCGCCCGGCGGGCTGCCACATCGGGCGCCTTTGCGAAGTACTGGGACTCCACAAAGCTGCGGGCTTCGTCCAGCAGCAACTGCTTCTCGGCCGGAATGTAGTACGGGTCATTTACGAGCGACAGTTCCGCCAACTCCAGGCCCTTCATACACTCCTCATAGATCTTGCGCCGCTCGGTGGCCTTGGTGAGCCGATCGCTCAGACGCTTGGCCCAGACCCGGACCTGGTCCAGCTGCCGTGACAATTCGCTGTTTCGCCGCAGGCCGCGAGCCGGGGCGGTCTGGACCTCCAGGGCGACCCAATTGTATTCATGTGCCGGCTGACCGTCGATAAACAGGCAGTTGTCGACAAACGTAAACTCCTCATCGCCTGCGGGCAGCCCTTCTCCGTTGACCGGGCTGCCGATCATCACGATGTAGCCCGGCTTGAGATCGCCGGTGGTGATGTTAAAATCGCCATCGAAGTGGACGAGATGCCGCGTCTTGTTGGCACCGCCGATAAACGCACCGATCAATTCGCCGGCGATCTGCCCCACCTTTTGAACCGCAGCGTCGGCGGCCGGAGAAGCCAGCGAAAGAACAGGGCTGAAAAGCCCCTTATTGATCAGGTTAGCCATTTTATGAATTTGGCTTTCCTCATCGACCACAAAGTCCAACTGGAAGCGAATCGAGTCCATCGTGGCGGGCACGAGCTTGAAGATATTTCGCTCCAGGGGAAGGCGACGGGTCTCTTCCGACCTGACTTCTTCGATATATTCGATGCCCGGCACCTGGACATGATTCACATCGTCAAGCCCCAGGTCCACCTGCGAGGTGAGCACCACCTTCTCGGCCTTGGTTAACCACCCGGTCCGGAAGTATGCCTGGGCGCCCGCGTACTTGATCACCAGGTAGCAATCATCCTTCGGCACTGGCTCTTCGGGAACACCAACTTTGGGGATGAAGACCTTCATCGATCCCGTCGTCGTCTTGACGGCTTTTCCACCCATTCTGTCAGACCCTCCCCTCGTACTTTGAACCAGAACATTCATATTGTACGAATTGTTCCGTAGACGCTCTATTCCATATCGGTTGGGTGTTTCCTTCCAACGGGTGCGAAAAAAGACCTCACCGCCCGGGCCGGGCGGTGAGGTCTTTTCGCAGTCTCCCCCTAGTCCCGCAGGACCGACCGGGAGATGACCATCCGCTGAATCTCGCTGGTGCCTTCATAAAGCTGGGTAATCTTCGCCTCACGCATCAGGCGCTCCACCCGATACTCCTGCATGTAACCGTAGCCACCGTGAATCTGCACCGCCTCGACCGTATGGCGCATCGCCACTTCGGAGGCGAACAGCTTCGCCATGGAGATCTCCTTCGATGCTTTGGCGCCGGCGCCCATCAGGAAGGCGGCCCGGTAGAGCATGAGGCGGGCGGCATCCAGGTCGGTCGCCATGTCGGCAATCTTAAATGCGATGGCCTGATGCTCGGCGATCGGCTTGCCGAAGGTCTTGCGCTCTTTCGAGTACTTGACGCAGTCGTCCAGGGCTGCCTGGGTCAGGCCGACGGCCTGGGCGGCGATGCCGACCCGGCCCCGGTCCAGAATCGACATGGCGATCTTGAAACCTTCGCCCTCGGCCCCCAACAGGGCACCCGCCGGCACCCGGCAGTCTTCAAAGTGAAGCGTGGTGGTGTGCGAGGCGTGCAGGCCCATCTTCTCCATGGGCTTGCCGATGGAGAAGCCGGGCAGGCCGGCCTCCACCAGGAACGCGCTGATGCCCCGGTGGCTGGATGCGGGGTCGGGGTTGGTCCGGGCAAATACGACATAGAGCCCAGCCTGGCCGCCATTGGTAATAAAGGTCTTTTCGCCGTTCAGTATGTAGCTGTCGCCGTCCTTTACGGCGGTGGTCCGCAGGGCGGCGGCGTCGGAGCCGGCGCCGGGCTCGGTCAGGGCGTAGGCGCCCAGCATATCGCCCCGGGTCAGGCGGGGCAGGTAGTGGTCTTTTTGTTCCTTGGAACCGAAGTGGTAAATGGCCTCCGAGTGGAGCGAGCAGTGTACTTCGAAGATGACGGAGGTGACGGCGCAGGCCCGGGCAAGTTCTTCAATGACGATGGCGTAGCTGACCCAGTCGGCGCCCATGCCGTAGGGCTCGGGCAGGTGCATGTTCAGGTAGCCGTTCTCGGCCAGCAGCTTGAAGTTGGGCCAGGGGAACTCATGCCTGGCGTTAAACTCGGCCGACCGGGGGGCGATCTCCTTCTCGCACAAACGGCGGATCTCAGCCTGGAACGCTTTCTGCTCATCGGTCAGGAAGAAATTCATACGTCTTACCTCCATATGGCGGGGCTCAGGTGCCGAGGTGACGTGAAAGGACCTCCTCGGCGGCGGTGTAGGGGTCAACGGTACGGTCGGCGACACTTGCTGTGAGGCGGTCGAGGTCGCCGGCAGCGGTGGCGCGGTCCATCACGGTGCGGGCGGCGCGCAGGGTGATCAGTTCTCGGAGCTTGGCGGCGGCATCGTGCCGCTTGAACTGTTCCCAGCGCCCGGTCTCCTTGAGGAAGTTCAGGTGCTCGATCATCCGGTCGACGAGCGCGTCAACGCCCTGGCCGTCCTTGGCCGTCGTTTTGAGCACCGGTGGGCGCCAGGAGATGTCGCCCGGGTTGGCGGTGCCGTGCCGGTCGGCGGCGTGGCGGGCGGAGGCTGAAGAGGTGTACGGGTTGCCGCTGGCCAGGTCGGCCGTGCCGTGGTGCCCGGTCCGGTCGAGCCGCCGGGCGGCGCCCGAGTTGGCCTGGGCTTCCCCGTCCCACCGGTTGATGCCCGCCTCGCCCATATGGCCCAGGTCGAGCATCATCTCAATCTCCATCACGGATCGGTCGGCGCCGTCGCGGTCGGCCTTGTTGACGGCGAAAAGATCGCCAATCTCCAGAATGCCGGCCTTAATGGCCTGAATGTCATCGCCCATGCCGGGAATCAGCACGACGGTGGTGGTGTGGGCCAGCTCCATAATCTCCACTTCCGACTGGCCGGCGCCCACCGTTTCGACGAGGATGACGTCGAACCCAAAGGCATCCAGCAGGCCGACCACATCGCCGGTGGCGATGGAGATGCCGCCCAGGTGGCCCCGGGAGGCGAGTGAGCGCATGAAGACGCCCGGGTCGTTCAGGGTGCGCTGCATGCGGATGCGGTCGCCCAGAATGGCGCCGCCGGAGAAGGGGCTGGTGGGGTCGACTGCGACGATGGCCACCGACTGGCCAAGCTCACGGTAGCGGGAGGCGAGGCGGTCGACGAGGGTGGATTTACCCGCCCCGGGTGGCCCGGTAATGCCAACGACATGGGCCCGGCCGGTGCTGGGGTAGGTGGAGCGAATGAGTTCACCTGCTTCGGGTGTGCCGTTTTCGACCCAGGTAATGGCCCGGGCCAGGGCGCGCCGGTCGCCTTGCTGGAACCGCTGGAGCAGTGTCGTCAGGTCCACGGGTGAAAACCTCTCTTGTTATAAGTACTGGCCGGCCGCCGGCTACTTGGCGGCAGCGTGCTCGCGGGTAAACCGAATGATTTCGTCCAGGTCGCTGCCCGGGCCGAAAACACCGGCTACTCCTTCGGCCAAGAGGGCGGAAATATCCTCCTCGGGAATGACGCCCCCTGCCAGCACCAGCATATCATCGGCGCCCTGGTCTTTCAAAAGGTGAATCAGTTGCGGGATGAGGGTCAGGTGGGCGCCGGCGAGGGACGAGATGGCGACAACGTCGACGTCTTCCTGGATGGCGGCTTCGGCGACGGCTTCAGGGCGCTGGTAGATGCCGGTGTAAATCACTTCGAAGCCGGCGTCGCGGTAGGCGCGGGCTACAACTTTGGCGCCCCGGTCGTGGGCGTCGAGACCGAGTTTGGCGACGAGGACTCGGAGTTTGCGGTTCATGTGGGTTCTTTCCCTCCTTCCAGGGTTTGCCACCGGCACCCCCTCTGTGCCACCGTGGCGTCGCAACGGTCAGTCAGCCCTCGGTTGGGCGCCCAACCCGAGTCACCTAATACACGCTCTCTTCCCGATACTCGCCCCACAGGTCACGCCACACGTTGCAGATCTCGCCCTCGGTGCAGTACGCCTTGACGCACGCCAGGATATACGGCATCAAGTTCTCGCTCGTCTGCGAAGCCCGGCGGAGCTCGGCCAGGGCGCTCGCCGCCTTCGCCTGGTCCCGCGTGGCCCTCACCTGCTGGGTCCGCTCAATCTGCCGGCGCTGCACCGCCGGGTCAATGCGTAGAATCTGGGCTTCCTTCTTTGCCTCCGCCCCGTCGGCGTAAGCGTTCACGCCTACGACCCGGTAATCGCCGTTCATCATCCGCCGCTGAAAGCGGTACGCAGAGTCGGCGATTTCCCGCTGGAAGAAGTTCTTCTCGATCGCCTTGACCACGCCGCCCTGGGCTTCGATCCGGTCGAAGTAGGCCAGGGCCTCCTCCTCCAGCCTGTTGGTCAGGTGCTCCACATAGTACGACCCAGCCAGGGGATCGACCACGCTGGCCACCCCCGTCTCCTCGGCGATCACCTGCTGGGTGCGCAGGGCGATGCGCACGGCATCCTCCGTGGGCAGGGCCAGCGCTTCATCGTACGAATTGGTATGCAGCGACTGCGTGCCGCCAAGCACCGCCGCCAGCGCCTGCATGGCAACGCGGATGATGTTGTTCTCTCGCTGCTGGGCGGTCAGGCTGACGCCGGCTGTCTGCGCATGCGTCCGGAGCATCCACGACCGGGGGTTCTTCGCCCCAAACTTCTCCCGCATTACCCGGGCCCAGATGCGGCGGGCCGCCCGGAACTTGGCGATCTCCTCGAAAAAGTCGTTGTGCACATCGAAGAAGAAAGAGAGCCGTGGGGCGAACTCGTCCACATCCATGCCTGCGGCGATGGCGGCCTGCACATACTGCATACCGTCGGCCAGCGTGAATGCCAGCTCCTGGGCAGCCGTGGCCCCCGCCTCGCGAATGTGGTACCCCGAAATCGAGATGGTGTTCCACTTCGGGACATGCTTCGCCGTGAAGGAGATAATGTCGGTAATCAGTCGCAGCGACGGTTCCGGCGGATAGATGTAGGTCTTCTGGGCGATATAATCCTTAAGAATATCGTTCTGAATCGTCCCTGAAACCTTGTCCCATCCCACCCCTTGCTGGTCGGCCACCGCCAGGTACATGCAGAGCATGATCGACGCCGGCGGGTTGATCGTCATCGATGTAGAGACCTGATCCAGCGGAATACCATCAAACAGAATTTCGAAATCGCGCAGGCTGTCAATCGCCACGCCCAGTTTGCCGACTTCGCCGTTGGCGTAGGCGTGGTCGGAGTCGTAGCCCAGCAAGGTCGGCATGTCGAAGGCGGTCGAAAGGCCGGTCTGCCCCTGGGCCAGCAGGTATTTGAAGCGGGCGTTGGTCTCTTCGGCGGTGCCGAAACCAGCGAACTGGCGCATGGTCCAGAGCTTGCCGCGGTACATGGTCGGATGAACGCCCCGTGTGTACGGGTACTCGCCCGGGTCCCCCAGGTCCCGGGCATACTCCAGACCGGCCACATCGTCGGGTGTGTACGCCCGCTTCACTTCGCGGTCGGATACGCCGGCGAACCGCTCCTTCCGCTCCTGATGTGACATGGATTTCCCCCCTCGTGTCCATTTCTGTCACGACACGTTTCGCTCTCCAATTCTGAGAGTCCTGCCTGTTATAGCTACTCAATCTACGCCAAACTAACTACGCATTTGCCTGCCACGTTGCACCTTCAGCATTACACCGGTCAGGCGGCCCGCGGCACGGGCCTGCACCTTCGCTGTAATGGTTGCCTGTGCGGTGCCGGCGGTGAACGACAAGAGCGCAGCCGCCGGGTTGATGGCCGGATTGAAGATGCGCAAGACCGGAGACAGGGCTGACAGGGCCGCCGCTGGCGAGAGCGCAGCCAGTGCACAGAGCGGACAGAGGGCGGCCAACTGCACAATCGGATCCGTGAAGACGTCACGTGTAACGTGGTTATCGGGCTGCCTCTGCATGATGACCTACACCTCCTCCCCTTGGGGCAGGGGGCGACGTTTACAGATGGAGGGGGGCAGTGCCCCCCTCACCCTCTTAATAAATCTTGCCGTACTTTCCGTAAGCCACCGGCTTGGTGTATCCGACCGGCTTGGCGTACGTCACCGGTTTGGTGTACGTAACCGGCGTGGTGTACCTGGTCGGAATGGTGTAGCTGATGGGCTTGGTGTAGCTGACCGGCTTGGTGTAGCTGACCGGCTTGGTGTAGCCGACCGGTTTGGTGTAGCCGATTGGCTTGGTGTAGCCGACTGGCGTGCCGTAGCCAAAGGGCTTGGCCGCCTTACCCAGAGAGCTTGTCAGGGCCAGGGTCGGGGCCGCAGCGGGATTGAATGCCAACAGGGCGGCGTTGGGGTTGACGGCGGGGTTCAGGATATTGAGCGCCGGGCTCAGCGATGCCAGCGCCGCAGGCGGGTTGGATGCGGCCAGCGAGCCCAGCGTGCTGAAGGGTGCCAGTTGGGCTGCCGGATCAGTGAAGACTTCGGCCGGCGTACTGACCGGCAAGAAGAAGCTCAAGCCCAGTCACCTCCATAGAAGATGGGGGAGTGCCGAAGGTAGCAGCACTCCCCCGACACCATCGGTTCTCTCCTCAGATGCCGCAGCAGGGCACTTTGCCGAAGCCAGCCTTACCGAAGCCACCCTTGCCGAAGCCAAGGGCTGCCTTGCCCAGCTTGCTGGTGACGGCCAGTGCGGGTGCCGCTCCGGGGTTAAAGGCCAGCAGTGCTGCGCTGGGGTTAACCGCCGGGTTGAAGATATTGAGGGTCGGGCTAACCGCCGTCAGCGCTGCGACCGGGTTGCTGGCCGCCAGCGCGGCATAAGGGCTGAGAGCCGCCAATTGGGCAGCCGGATTGTTGAACACACCAAAGTTCATACGCGGCGCCTCCCCACACGGACCGGGGAGCGCGGCGCCCCCCGGTTACGTGCACATGTTTAGATGCCGAAGAACGGGAACTTGCCGAAACCGCCGACGCCCTTACCGATGCCCTTGCCGGCGCCCTTACCGAAGGGAAGAGCCGCCTTGCCAAGCTTGCTGGTAATGGCGAGGGCAGGCGCCGCTGCCGGGTTGAAGGCCAGCAAGGCTGCGGAGGGGTTGACGGCGGGGTTAAAGATGTTCAGTGCGGGGCTCAGGCTGGCAAGTGCGGCAGTCGGATTGGTGGCAGCCAGCGCAGCGAACGGGCTCAGCGCGCCCAGCTGCGTGACGGGGTTATTGAAAAGGGTCTGAGCCGGGTTAAAGCCACCGGTCAGATCGGTCGCCAGAGGCGTGGTGGTCAGGGGCGTCGTGGCCATGACCGGCGTGGCGGCGGCTGCGGTGGCGGCGCCAGCGGCGGCCGCGGCGGCAGCTTCAAGAGCGGCCATGTCAGCTACGGTCGTCGTTACCATCTCGGTCGGCGCCATCACCGGTGCTACCTGGGCAGGCAGGGTGCGCGCAGTGGAAAAGGTCGGACATGTGACCGTGACCGGCGAAGTTACAGTCGCCGGGCACGAGGTCGAAGTCACAACCCGCGAACGTCTGCTCACGACTGGGACCTCCTCTCAATCTGTACCAGAGATGAGCGCCACCCAAGGGTGGTACGTCTCCACTTTCAGCTTATGTAACCGCACATAACAGGTGCATGGTAAGGCGTCGGAAAGGGGATCTGTCGGGCACGCACTGGCGGCGGGGGCTGCTTCGCTTCACCTCCCTCCTGGACCGCCAGGCTGCCATCGGGCCGGGGCCGGTGCAGTGAAGCGAAAAGAGGGCTCACCCCGGGTTCTGCGGGGTGAGCCCTTGTGCGCGGCTACTGCGGGTTGCTGCGCAGTGCTGCCACAATGTCGCGTAGGAGTTGCTGCCGCTGGCCGGCATCATTACCGGCCGGGGTGCCCAGAATCGCCATAAATAGCATCTGTATCTGATTCTGCAGGGCCTGGAGCTGAGCTGCGGTCTGTGCACCTATGGCCTGCTGCTGGTTTTGCGCCTGCTGGACCTGCACGGTAATGGGCTGCATCAGGTCCATTAGTTGTTGGATCTGGTTAGAAACCACCTGGAGTTGGGCCTGCACCTGGCTGACGGCTACCGCCGTGTTCTGCGTCTGTGTTTGGGTAACGTTTTCTGTTTCCGTTTCGGTTTCACGCTGGCGTTGTACGTTGATCTGGAGGACGCCCTTGAAGTCGTCTGGAATGGAGAGATCTTTCGGCAGCACGGATTTGTGGAAGCTGGAGTTGACGCGGGTTTTCCCAGTACCCTCACCAGGCATGGTGCTTCTCCCTCCCCGGTTTGCGGGTCGCTGCCTCTTCATCTTATGTTGCCAGCCCCGGCTTGTTCCGCCGGGCGGCAGGAACCAGGCGCGGGCAGTCCACATAACCTGGAAACGGGCTATGCCCAGGAACAGAGCCCATAAAGGGAGGATACTTCGGGTGCAAACGACCTCCATCGTGATCATGCAAGAACAGGTACTGAGGGCCGTTGTCGCGGCGCGCGCTGAAGTCAACGCTGCGGTCTCTCTGCTTCAGCAGTCCATTCAGCAGGCGGGTGGCACAGGCAACGTCACCCTGACGACCGCCACGATTCAGGCGATTTTGCTCCGGCTGCGGGCTGCGGCAGCGTCGTTGGCCGCCTTCCGTGGCCAGCAGATGCAGCAGGTTCGGGTGGTCATTGGCGGCGTTGACGTGACCGCCACCCAAAACCAGATTCTCGAAGCGATAGCCGCAGCTGCCGCGGCCATTGACGCCCAGATTTCGGCGTTCCAGGGGCTGCTCGCCCAGGCGAACGCCATGGGCGGCGCCGTTGTGATCAGCCAGGCCCAGGCGCAGGCGCTCCTTGCTTCCCTGAACTCGATCGCGCAGTCGTTGGTGATGATCGAGGCGCGCCAGCGGCAGCTCGTCAACATTACCATGCAGGGCGGCGGTGGTGCGGCGCCCGCTCCGGCCCCGCAGCCGCAGTTCCCCCAGTTCCCCATGTTCCCGGGCGGCCTTTTCCCCGGTGGGCTCCTTGGCGGCGCCGGCGCCTTCGGCGGCGCGTTCGGCCAACAGCAGCAGGGTGTGCAGGGGCTCTTCGGAAACATCTAGGTGAACCACCCAGCGAACCCGGTGCGCAGGCGCCGGGTTCACTTCTTTTCGATGCTAGAGGGACTTGAGCCCAATCAGCCCCTCGGGGTGGTAGCCAGCCCGCTGCGCCAGGCGAACGGCGCCCTGATTATGTATGGCCGCGATCACCTTCATCTTTCTGACACCCTGGCGCAGGAAATGGTCCTCCCCAAGGGAGAGCAGTGCCCGGCCAACGCCCCGCCGCCGGTGGGTTGGCGCCACCCAGAGCGAAAGCAGCACTGCATTGATCTCATCGGTGGATGAGTCCTGGTTGAGCGCTGCCGTCAGGAAGCCAACGGGCTGGTTCCAGAGCGTGGCCACAATGACGACGCCACCGGGGTCGGACATGACCCCTTGCATCTGCTGCCGGGCCAGGTTTGCCACCATTTCAGGCTCGGCCTGCCCGTGCTCCTCGGGCGTAAGGCTCTCGAATGCGCCGGCCACGCACGCCTGGTCCAGCCAGGGCAGGTCAAGCTGATGAACGAATCGGAAGGAGTACAAGGCGGCCCCTCCTTGAACTGGTGCTAGGTTTGCCGCGTCTGTACGGCAACCTCAGCGTATGTGGGGTGGGGCACGTGGGTACCATCGCCGGGCGCCCGGCGTACCCTGGGGGCAGAGCAAGGAGGGAGAACGCGATGGTAAAGGTCCGGTTCTGGCAGCAGTCCGACCTGCCCGAGTTGATGCGCATGGCGGGGGTGACGGCCTGGAATATCACACCGCCCGACGACAAGCCGCACACTCGGTTCGAGAACGTGGCAGCAAACGCCCAGCAAAACTTGATGCGGGTGCTGAGTGCGCCGTACGGCATGGCTGTTGTGGCCGAAGAGAACGGCCAGGTGGTGGGGTACTTACTGCTGGCCGTACAGCAGAATGATAAGACCGGCGAGCCGCACGGCTACGCGGCGGATATTTACGTGGAGCCCGGCAACCGACGAGGTGGCGCAAGCCGGCAGCTTCATGCCCTGGGCGAGGCGTACTTACGACATTTGGGGCTGCAGAAGCTGACCAACTGGACACATGCCCATAACCCCCTTGGGCAGAAGGCGTCTGAGAAACACGGTTTTCGCCTGCACATGCTGATGATGTCCAAAGACCTGCGGTCAGCAGTCCGGTAGGGTGAGGGCGCCCAGCACCGCCTTTAGCTGCCGGTCACGCTCGGCCTCGTGCGCTGCACGATCGGCCTCGCTGTATACGGCTTCGGTTGCGGCGGCCAGCCTTTGCAGGTCGGCCTGACTGACTTCGGTCCACGCCGCCAGGCTGGCCCAAATCGCCTGAAAAGCAGGGCCCAAGTGCTCCATGAACGCCCCCAGCCCGCCCGGCGCCGCCAGCTGGTACGTCAGAAATGGTCCCTGCACGGCCCACCCCAGGCACGGTCCCCGTGATGCCGCCAGGTCGAGTTGGTGCACGTCCGCCACCCCGGCCAGCACGAGGTTGATCGCTTCCCGCCATAGCGCGGCCGCCAGGCGATTGACTACATAGCCCGGCACCTCTCGGCGCAGCACGACGGGGTGCTTGCCCAGGGCGCCGACCAGGGCCTGTGCCCGGGCCACGGCCTCCGGGGCCGTGACGCCCCCGGGCACCACCTCGATGACCGGGAGAAGATCGACCGGGTGAAGCGGGTGAATAACCAGGAACCGCCCTGGGCGCTGCATGCCTTCCTGCATCACACTAGGCAGCAGGGACGACGATGCCGATGCGATTAGCGCAGAGGGCGGGGCCGCAGCCTCGGCGGCGGCCAGCACCGCCCGCTTTACCTCGAGCCGCTCGGCCACCGCCTCAAAGACCACGTCGGCGCCCGCCACGGCCTCTGCCAGCGAGGCGGCCCCGTCGCACAGCTCGGGCCGCTCGTCGTAGACGGCGGCCTGGTGGCCGTGGGCCCGCACCAGGCGGGCCCAGCCGGCCCCAATCATTCCCCCGCCAATAATGCCGGCCCGCAGGGGCTGGCGCAACTCCCCGGCCCCCAGCGCCCTCACAGCCTTACCCCCAGCGCCCGGTCCAGGGCCAGAGCCAGAGCGCCCTCCCCATCCGCCTCCAGGCAGACCTGCGTCGTTGCCGGGCGCCCCGTAAAACCATACCGGTCGCAAATGGTCTGCCCGCGGGTAAGGCCCCACCCGCAGTCCACCTCCACATACATGGGCGCCCAGCGCCCCAGGTCGGGGCGGACCAGCAACCCCACCGCCAGCGGGTCGTTCATAATGCAGCCCTCCAGCCCCTCCGACCGGCGATGAAAGTCCACGTAAAAGCGCCACATTTCGGCCCACCAGCGGACTTCGGGGTCTGGGTGGGCTGCCATGCGCGCTGCCAGGGCAGCGGGGAGAAACACGCAGCGCGTGGCATCCAGCCCGACCATGCGCACGGGTACAGGCGACGCCAGCACCGCCCGGGCCGCCTCCGGGTCGCACCAGGCATTGAACTCCGAAACCGGGGTGGTGTTCCCGGGCGCCCCCGCCGAGCCGCCCATCCATACAATCTCCCTGATGGCCCGGCAGCACAGGTCACGGTCGAGCGCCAGGGCCAACGCCAGGTTGGTCAGGGGGCCGAGGGCGACGACCGTCACCGGCTCGCCCGCGGTGGCCAGCAGACGGAGCAGGGCGCCCGGCGCCTCCACCGGCAAGGTGCCCCCCGCCCCGGCGCCGGCCCCCGTGGCCCGGCCCTCCGGCACCACCGCATAGCCCAGCCCCTCCTCGCCGTGCGTCTCCACGGCAACAGCCGGCTCCCGCACCAGGGGCCGGGCGGCCCCCGCATAGACCGGCACCCCCCGCACCCCCAGCCGCTCCAGCAAATGGCGGGCGTTGCGCGTCGTTACCTGTACCTCACCGTTGCCGTACACCGTCGTAACTGCCAGCACACTGACCTCTGGTGACCGCGCAGCCATTGCAATAGCCAAAGCATCATCGATCCCCGGGTCTGTGTCGATCACTATAGGAATGGGCAGCCCCCTCACCTCCAACACTGCTGAGTCTGCCCGAAATTACGATTGCCCGAACAGGAGTCGTACCATCACCGTCAAATCTATGTAGCTTATGAAAGTTCAACCTTGAGGAGGTCTTGCACCAGTTGTTCCAACGTCTTCTGAAAACCTTCGCCTGGGAAGTGCTGGGCCTAAGCCTGCTCGTCGCATTCGTCGTCGCGATTTGCACAATGCCGCCTCTCAATATTACCCCGAACCCCAAGTACCTGACCGGCTACCGAGTCAGGGTGGAGACCACCGTGTGGAAGGAACGTCTTGGCGACTACTGGCAGACCATTCGCAGTGGTTCCCTGGGCACTGACCGGCGCGGTTTCCCCGTCGCCGAAGTGCTGCCAAGGCGGGTCGGCAACAGCCTGAAGCTAATGTCCATCTCCCTTGGCCTGGCCCTCCTCATCGGAACGGCAAAGGGCATCCGCGACTTCCACCAACTGCGCAAGGGACGTGTAAGTCTCGGCCCCGTTCTCACCGGACTGATTCAGGGCCTGCCTGACTTCTGGCTGGTTCTGCTGATACAAGTGCTGGCCGTTGCGCTGGTCAAAAACATGGGGTGGCGGCCCTTTCCCGTCGCTTATATGGACGAGCAGCCCATCCGGAGCCTCGTCTACCCCGTCTTCTGCCTCTTCCTGGTCCCCATGGCCTACATTGCCCGCATTACCAGCACGGCTATGACATCGGTCTACGAAAAGGAGTACGTGCGAACCGCCCGTGCGAAGGGTCTTGCCGAACCCGTGGTCATCTTCAGGCATGTGATCCGCACCGCCGTCGTGCAAATCATGGACGGGCTCCCCAACGCCCTGGCGGTCATGTTCTCCAACCTGCTGGTCATCGAATCCATGTTTTACTACCCGGGCATCACCACCCTGCTGAAAGAGGCGGCCAACCCGCTCTCCCTGAACTGGGTTGATCCACGGCGCATGGATGTTCCCCCCGACACCGATGTGCTGATCGCCGCCGGCGTGACGCTGGGCCTGATCTTCGCCCTGCTCTACTTCATCATCGCTGTGCTGCGGCCGTTCTTTGATCCGCGGGTAAGGGAGCGTGAGGAATCATGAGACGCCCACGCCGCGCCTACCTGATTGCCGGCGGCCTTTTGATTGGCCTGATCTTCCTCATGATGATCTTCGCCGATCAACTGACCACAGTCTCCCCCCTGTATCGCGATGCCCACTCCTCCATTCTCGATGGTGTACCGCCCTTTGCGCCTGACAAGTCGCACTGGCTCGGCACCGACCTGGCCGGCCGCGATGTGTGGAGCCGTATCGCCTACGGTGCCCGGTGGTCCATGCTGTTCGCGTTCCTCATTATGGCGGCCCGTCTGGCCGTGGCCATTCCCGCGGCGTTCCTGTCAGCCTTTGGCCCCAAGCGGGCGGGCTGGGCTGTGGACCGGCTCTACGTCATGACCAGCGCCATTCCCCCGCTTGTCATCTACATTCTCTTGCTCTCGTCGCAGCGGCTCCGGCTCATCGGGCTCTGGCCTTCGGTGGTGCTGACCGTCAGCCTCCTGACGCTGATGGAATGGCCCCGGGTTGCCGTGGTCCTCAAAGGGCGGGTAGCCTCGCTGATGGCCGAGCCCTTTATCGAGGGCGCCATCGCCGTCGGCAACAGCCGGTGGCAGCTGTTCAGGGGCCACCTCTTCCCTCACCTCTGGCCGGTCATTCTCCAGCTGGCGGCTGCCGAAATGGCCCGGGCGCTGGTAGTCATCGCCCAGCTCGCGCTCTTTGGCATTCTGGTCGGCGGCGGCGTAATCACCATCATGATGGATGCCCGCGGCAACGACACCTACGTGGTCAGCTCCGGCATTCCTGAATGGGGAACCTTGCTGGGCGAAGGGCGCTACGAAGTGCTCGCCCACCCCTGGATCGCCTTCTCGCCGGCCGTTGCGTTCTTAATTGGCATTACCGGTTTCAGCCTGCTGTCGCAAGGACTTGAGACGATCACCATCACGGTGCAGGAGATCAAAGAAGCGACCACAGCCAAACTCTCCCGCAAGTGGCGCTGGGCGATTCCGGCCCTGGCGGCGTGTGCCCTGCTCTGGTACTACCAGGGCCTGCCCTGGGGCAGGCAAGCCGCCATTGAGGCGCTGGCAGCCCGGCAGGCCGCGGCGCTGAACGCCGGCGACCTGGACGCCTATGCCAGTACAATCCGTTCCGACCTGCCGGGCGCCAGGGAGGACCTGCTCCGCTGGGCCGGGGCGATTGTTGCAGACGGTGCAGAAGTCGAAGTGGGCGTCCACCATCTGACCGGTAAGGGCAGCAAGGCCAAGGCCACCTGGGAGATTCGCGTACGGCGCCCGGGCCAATCGACCGAGGGGAACTCGCGGGAGACGGTGCTGGTCCGCCACTGGGGCCGCTGGTACGATGCGGGCGAGGCCTTTGCCCAGCTGGAGGGCTTCAGCGTCGATGTGACAGCCGTGTTCAACCCGGTGGACCCGACCGCCCAGGCGATTCCCCTGCGTGACATGGTCACCTTCCTCTCCTCGGCAGCGGACAACGCCTTCGCCGAAGTCGAACCCCTCTTCCCCGCCGCACCGGGAGCACCCCGTCCCCAGTTGAAGCTCTATCCCACCATAAATGCCTGGACCTGGGCCAGCGGCGGCAGCAAAGAAGTGATCTCCTCCGGCATCTGGTATACGTCAGGGGAACCGATTCGTGTTTCGCCTGCCTTCATCCGGGGCATCAAACGCTGGGACGTGGAGCGCTCGCTCGCCTATGAGTTCATGAAATACCTGGCGGAGACCCGGCTGGGCCAAACACAGGTGAGCCCGCTTCTCCTCGGCGGCTGGGACCTGCACCAGGACCCGGGCATGAGCAGCTACCGCATCGACGTGAGCCGTTTGGCCGGCAATGCCATCTTCACGCTGGATGAGCTCTACGCGATCACCTCACAGAAACTGACGCAGGAGCGGCAGTTCCTGTACGCCACGCAGGCCGGCCTCCTGGCTGAGTACGCCGAGAAACACCTGCCAGAGCGCCCGATTCCCTCCCTGACCATCGCGCAACTCGCTGAGCGGCTGGGCACCGCCCCCGGGGCGCTGGGCGAGTCCTACCGTGCCTACGTGCTCGAACGCATCATGAGCGAATCGCTCTTGATGATTCCCGCCGCCAGGCCCCGCATTCCAGCCGGACTGGCCGAGGCGGTGGAAGCCAGAGGAGAGGCCGTTGCAGACGGCGATGAGGCGGGCTTCGGTGCCATGGCCGACCCCGTGGGCCTGACCTCGCAAGTGGACTGGTTCAAGCGGCTGCGCCAGGCCGGCGTGACCAAGTACACCACAACCTTCCTCGACTTTGCGGAAACCCGGGACAAGGACAAGACGGTGACCTACACCGTTCCTGTGCTGGAACAGGTCACCTTTGCCGACGGGCGCCAGGTCGCCGGCGTGGTGATTCAGCGCTGGATGTCGGTGAGCGGGGAGTGGATCATACTGGGCGCCCCCGCTACGCTGGTTCCGTAAACGCAAGAAAATGGGGGCGGCACCTTTTACGGCGCCGCCCCCGCATCACGTCAGTTATAGGTAGAGCGTAAACATGTCAACCGGACGCCCTAGCATTTTCAAGTATGTAAACAACTGCGCCCGGTGGTGGTACCCATGGGTAATGATTTCGAGCAGCCACTCCGACAGGGGCATGGCGTGCCCGTAAAAAGCCGTGCCCACCTGTGTCGAAAACTGCTCGGCCGTGAGTCCGTCGTAAAACTCGGCCACCGCCCCCACACCGGAGCGCCACACATGAATCAGTTCCGCCGGGCTGCTGCGGCGCAGCGACGCCTCCAGCGCCCGCACCTCGGCCTCGGTGCCGCCCTGCATGATTTTCAGGTCGACCGAAGGAACTTGCGCCAATTGATTGGCCAGTTCCTTGACCGTGCGCATATTCTCATGGGGACGCCAGTCCAACTGATCGGGCTGAATTTGGGCAAACAACTCCTCAAGGCTGCCGTTCAACTGCGTTACGGCCTTCAAAAGATCCTGCTGATGCATGGTTTGTACCCTCCGGTGCTCCATCACGACTTGACACACCGATCATATCACGAACACTCGTTCGCATCAAGTGGTCTGAGAAGGAACTTTTGCTCCGTCTGCCGAACGGCCTTATCAGCCGCGATGCCAAAACCTCTCACCGCAGGAGGACGTATGCCAACCACAAGTATCTCCGACTTTCTGGTCGGTTCGCATGACGAGACCGAGTTCCTGCCCGGCGGCGGGCTGACCGCCACGTCCGGCCGCTGGACCAGCCCCGTGTATGACCAGGCCGGCCCGTTCAACTGGGCCATCGCTTCATGGAACGGCTCCAGCGAAATGAACGGCACCGGCGACCTCACCGGCGGTCTCATTGAAGTCGAAATCCGAGTCGCAACGCCCGCTGGCTGGAGCCCCTGGTTTTCCTACGGCCCCTGGAGCACCGGGGGCGACCGCCACAGCCGCCCCACCCAGGCCCTGCCGGGCACCGGCAAGCTCGACACCGACACCCTCACCCTCGAGCAGCCCGCCCGCGCCTGGCAGTGCCGCGTCACCCTGCAGAACGCCACCCTCAAGCGGCTCTGGCTCTGTCACGCCATGCGGGAGCACCGCTCCGCCGAGGCGCCCCACACGGCCGCCTGGGGCGTCGACCTGTCAGTGCCCCGCCGTTCCCAAATGGTCTACCCCGGCGGCAACGTCTGGTGCAGCCCCACCTCCCTCGCCATGGTCATGGCCTTCTGGGGCGTAAACGAATCGATTCCCGACCAAGTTGTGCCTGGCGTGTACGACTCGGTCTACGACGGCCACGGCAACTGGGCGTTTAACGTGGCCTACGCCGGCGCCCGGGGCTTTAACGCCTGGGTCGACCGGTGCGCCGGCTTTGCCGACCTCGAGCGGGAAATCGCGGCCGGGCGCCCCACCATCGCCAGCGTCGCCTACAGCCGCGAGTGGCTGCCCAACGCCGTCTACCCCAAAACCGGCGGCCACCTCCTCGTGGTCCGGGGCTTCACCGCCGAGGGCGATGTCATCGTCAACGACCCCGCCGCCGATACCGATGAAGGCGTCCACGTCGTCTATCAAAGGGACCTGTTCCGGCGGGCCTGGCTCGACCGGGACGGCGTCATCTACCGCATGCATCCCGAAACACGGCCATCTTAATTCATTGTTATCACCATGTTATGGTTGTATTAAGACAGAATGCTGAATCGGTATTGTCCCGATAACTTCCTTTCATGCCACATCCCCCTGACGGAAATACCCACCAGTTGGGTACAATAGCATCAGGGGGGATCGCCGATGCGTAAGCTCAAGGCGTACGTCCATATCAAGGCTCCGGTGGATACCGTCCGGGACCTGGCCTCGGGCCTTCGGTGCAACTGGATGCTCACCCACGACAGCCTCCTGCTCAAAACGCTCGCCGAATCCTGGGAAGCCACCGAGGCGGAAGATGGCACCCGCTTCACTCTGCGGGTCGAATACGCGTCGCCGCTGCCTTTCCTGGAATCGTTCATGGCTGAGCGCTTCAACGCGACCGTTACGACCAGCCTGGGACGGCTCAAAGAACTCGCCGAAAACAACGGACTCCAGCACTGAGGTGCTGGAGTTTTTTCTTCGCGCACCCTTTCCGGGCGGGCATACTACCCCCAAGGGGTGAAACGCCGCCCGATGGAGACGCCCATTCAAATCGCCGGGGCCAGAATCGGCACCTTCGATGACCTGCTGGCCCTCATGCGCACCCAGCTGGCACAGTTCGACGCCGCCCGCGACAACCGAGCGGCGTTTTTGCGCGTCTATGCCACCATGACCGCCAGCGTCCGCAACCACACTGCCGAAGGCTTCTTCATCGACCCAGCCTGGATTGAGCGGGTCGCCATTCGCTTTGCGTGGTGGTACTTCGACGCCCTGGACCGCTTCGAGCGCGACGCCAGCCCGCCCCCGGCCTGGGCCTACGCACATCTCACGGCCCGCCGCAAAAACGCTTTTCTATTGCAGGACATTCTGCTGGGCATGAACGCCCACATCAACAACGACCTGCCCCTGGTCGTGGCCGACATCCTCAGGGCCGAGGGCGACGAGCACCCCCTCGAACAGGCCACCCGCCGCCGCTTCGACCACGACCAGATCAACCGGGTCCTCCACCTCGTCATCCCCGCCGTCGAAGAGGAGACCGCCCGGCATTACGGCCGCCTGATTCGCACCCTCGGCCGGCTGACTGGCACGCTCGACCAGTCGCTCTCCACCTTCGGCCTCAAAACCTGGCGTGACAATGTCTGGCGCAACGCCACCTTCCTGCTGGCAGCGCAGACGGAGGCCGAGCGGCAGACGGTCATCCGTTTTATTCAGGAAGATGCCCTTCACGTGGCCCGCACCATTCACGACTTCCCCCTGCTCCGCTGGTGCCGCCCCCTGGCACCGGTCATGCGGCGATGGCACCTCTGTTGAACAGTTTGCGTTATTGCACGGGTGGCGCTGCCATCTGACAATGGGAGCGATATCCCACAATGCAGGGAGGCGTCCGCCATGAACATCGCAGCGCGGCTCGGGCTTCAGGTCGACGAAACGGCAGGACAGGTCGCAGTCATCACCGGCGCCGGGCAGGGCATCGGCCGGGAGGCGGCGCTTGCGCTGTCCGGGCTGGGTGCCAAGGTTGTCGTGGCCGATATCAACGCCGAGGCCGGCGCAGAAACCGTCCGCCAGATTCAGGCCACCGGCGGCACCGCCGCGTTCGTCCGCACCGACGTCTCCCGGGAGGCCGACGTGGCCAGGCTCGCCATGTGGACGCTCGCCGACTTCGGGCCCGCCCACATCCTGATCAATGCGGCCAACGACTCGCCGGAGCTAGCCTGCCGTATGCTCGCGGCCGGCATGCAGTTGCGGCACCAGGGCACTGTGATCAACATCGGGCGAGACGACACATTCAGCGAGTGCCTCGCGGCCGAACTGGCTCCGAAAGGTATCTGCGTAGTCACGCTCAACGCCTGATCAAACCACACATGTGCGCGAAAAGCGAGGCTAATGCAACGGCCTCGCTCTATCATTTACCGGCGAACCCAGCGCTGCCGAATCCCCTCAGCGAACAGGTGGAAGCCCATAATCGTCAGCCCCAGGGCCACCGCGGGCGGGTACGGAATCCACGGATGCGTCCGCAGTTCATCCCGGGCGCCTGCCATCATCGTGCCCCACATCTCGTAGGAAGCGAACTCCTCCCCGGGCAGCTTGACGGGCGGACCCGTGAAGAAGACCTGGAAAACCACCACCTGCCCCACCATCAGCAGCACCCAGCCCACCTCGGCAGTCATCGTCACCAGCAGATCGCCCCGCATCAGCGGGTAGATGTGGCGCCATACGATCCGCCAGCCCGATGCGCCCGCAGCCACCGCCGACTCAATATGAGGCCTGACCGCCATCTCCTCGGTCAGCCGGCGCACCTGCTCGGCCAGGCGCGGCACGCCCACCGCCACCAGCACCACCGCCGGCCAGATCCAGCCATAGCCCCCCTTATCGCCCAAGAACGCCTGGATGGTGGCAAGAACGTAGAGCACCAGCAGCAGCACCGGCGCCGATCCGATGCCTGTGGCCAGCCCTTCCACCGCCCGGGCCGCCCAGCCCCGCCGCCACCCCGCCAGCAGCCCCAGGGGCACCGAGAGCAACGCCCGCGCCACGGTGCCGTACATCACGTCGGCGAAGATATCCCTGCCGGCCGAATCAGAACCTAGCAGATACCCAAGCTGCCCGGGCTTGTATGGCGGCAGGACGACCTTTCCATCGACCATCGCCGAAGTACGAGTCTCCCACGGTTTCGGCAGCTCGACCACCGAGGGCATCACCAACACCGCCAACAACGCTGCCAGCAGCAGGCCACCGATCACCAGCGGCACGTTCAGACGGAGCCGCTTTAGGCGTGTCATGCCCGTACCACCTCCGGCTGCTTCGGCGAATAGATGATGCGGATGGTATGGGCAAGTCCGTCAAAGAGCACGAACCAGAGGATCAGCAGCATTACGGCGACGCTGGCCACCGCCGGCGTTGCCCCAAACAACTGATCTTCGAACCCCGGCGACGGGCGCATCGGCACAAACCATTTGCTGATGCCCGGCCAGACCGTGAACCGCTCCACCACCACCAGGCTGGAGAGCGTCACGTTGAGCAGGGTGGGCAAACCGGCCAGCATGCGGGGAATCGCGTTGCGCAGCGCGTGGCCCAGAACCACAGCCGATTCACGCAGCCCCTTGGACCGGGCCGTCCGTATGTACTCCTCCTGCATCACATCATCCATGGCCGATGCGGTCAGGCGGGCCATATACCCGATCGGAAAGAGCGTCATGCCGATCACCGGCACAACCCATCCCTTTAAGATATTGGGGTCAGCAAGCACCAGAAATGGCTTCAGGTCGTAGTGGCGCCAAAACCATGACGACAGAAACTGCAGCGACATCACCACAAAAAAGTCGGGCATGGAGAGGCCCAGCACCGAAACGGTGATCGACGCGCCCCGCAGCAACCGGCCGCGCAGGGCGACCAGCACCCCAATCAGCACGCCGAGCAGGGCGCCCACCCCGACGCTGACGGCGTACAGCTCGAAGGAGTAGAACCAGCCCTGCTTGAGCATTGGCAGGAAGGAGGAGCCCCTGTCGTGGGGACTCGACTTGTACAGCACCTTGCCCTGGATCAATTCACCCGGAAACTCCTTCAGTTGGGCCAGAGCCCGGGTCGGGTCCCACACGCTCCGCCAGGCTTCGGTAATCACCCGGCCGTCCGCCAGCGTGAATGGGTCCATCCGCTCGTGGCGAATGCCGGTCTGCAGATGCAGCAATGCCACGAGCAGGGGAATCACCACCAGGAGCCAAACCAAGCGGCTGAGCCAGATCTTCGCGATTTGATGCAGCGGACTCTTCACGTGGACGACCCCTTCCGATGCAGCACCATCTGTGATGATTACCTTAGTTGTTCAGGGTGCGTACCCCAACCAGAAGCTCCTGCGCCTTCTCCCCCAACCGTGGATTCAGTAAGTAGACCTCTCCACCGCCGGCGCCCCGCAGCGTAACAGTCTGCGGAAGCCCTTCGGGAAGCCGAATCACCGTATAGCTCCCCGCCGACCAGCCCGGGGGCAGCCGGTCTTTCCATGCCTCGTGCTGGTCGGCAGTCAGGGTAACCGCCTCCACAGGCTCAAAGGCCCCGGACACCATGCGTTGCTGCTTTCCGGCGTCGGAGGTGGCGGTTACCGCGCTGCCCGCTGTGCGAGGCCGGACCAGCACCCAGATATCCGCCCGGTCGTGCGGGAAGGTCTTGAAGGTCTGCGTCCAGTCCACCCGGATCACTACATCGTTGCCCTCCCGGCTCGCGCTGATTTCTGGCTGGTTGGGCTCATCCTCGAAGCGGGGCATCCGCGTGTAGTCGTCCGGCTTCACCATCGTTTCGAAGTAATCGGCCAGGCTTTGCTTCAATGCGGGAACGTCGACACGGTACTGCAACGGGTCCATCGCAAAGGCGTAGCCCGGCTTCCCCTCGCCGCCTGGAATAGCTGCGGCCAGGGCCTTCCCCAGGCCATCCAGCAGTTCGATCCGCTTCTGGACCGCCGCGCCCGGCAGGTCCGGGCTCAGGTTGCGGGCGTACTGAATTAAGAGCGCCATGGCCGGCCGAGCGATGTAGATCGGCTCGCCTTTCCGGAACGGCGCGATCTGCTTGAGGAGGGCCTCAGCCTCCATGTGGGCCGAGACCAGGAACCCGTGGGCGGTTGCCATGGCCTCCACTTTCTCCTGGTAGTTCCCGGTCTCCCGGGCCCGCACCAAATCCCGCTCAGCCATATCAAGGTCGTAGATTAATTGGCTCGTGATCTCCACGTAAAAGATCTGCCGCCAACGCGCCTGCCGCCAACCGAACCAGCCCGCCGCGGCCAGGGCGACAACCAGAACGCCGGCCAGCCACTTTGCCTGTGTGCCCACGCCTACCCCTCCGTTCCACTTGCTACTTATTTAGACTTACCACAACACACTTTCGTTCTGAAGTAATAGAAAGAACAAAAAAAGAGCCGCCCAACCGCAGGGCAGCTCCCTTTCCTATTTCCGTCGATAGATTACCACGGCCCAGTAAAGCAGCAGGGAGCCCGGGCAGCTAACCAGCCCGACCAGCCCCCAGAGCCAGGGCCGCGCCCCCCGCCGGCGGGCGTCCAGAAAGATCCACGTCCCCTGGGTCAGCAGCAGGGCAGCCACCGCCACCCAGCCGTACCAGGGCATATCCGCGGCCGTCTTCATTCGGTCACCCGCCTCCGGCTGCCGGAGAGCCACGCGGCCCCCGCCCCAAGGAAGATCAGCCCCTGCAGCGCCAGGAAATATACGGGCTGCCGGGAGACTACATAGAGTCCGCCGCTCAGCAACGCCAGCGCGCAGGTCCAAAAGAGCGCCAGGTCACGGAGGGTTGTCCGACGCTGCTCCTGCTGGACGGAGGCGACCAGCATCTGCAGGTTGGCAAGGTTGGGCGGCTGTTCGTCGCCCAGGTCGGAAAGTAGGTCAAGCCCTTGTCGCAGATGGTCCTCCCACTGCTCGGGGCCCTTCTGCCCGGTCGTCATCGTCAGTCATCTCCTTTCGCAGCGCCCTGATGGCGTTAAAGATGCGGGACTTCACGGTCCCTTCGGGAATCCCCATCCACGCCCCAATCTCTTCATAGGTGTAGCCGTAGTAATGCTTCAGCACCAGGGGCATCGCCACATCACGGGGCAGGGCGTGGAGCCGGTCCATCACTTCCATCCACTCTGGCTCTTGCCCCAGCGGCGCCGGCCGGTCGAAAAAGGCGTTCTCCTCTTGATACTGCCGCTCCCGCTTCTGGCGCCGCAGCGTATCCATGTAGAGATTTGTCGCGATCGATATGAGCCACGTGCTGAACTTGGACTTGCCCGAGAACTGGCCGATGCGCTGGATCGCCCGAATCATCGTCTCCTGGGTCAGATCTTCGGACAGCGCCCGGTCGTAGGTTACGGTAATGAGGTACTTTTTCACTGCCAGATAGTTTTCCTGAAGGAGGCGCGCCAGGGCGACCTGATCGCCCCGCTGCGCACGTGTGATGTCGTCCAACACGGGCCTCCTTCCCTGAAGGTTACCGCACCTGGCTTTCGAACAGGGCGGTCCGGTTCAAGTTCTTGAGCAGCAATTGCAGCAGAATGGCGTCGATGACGGCCAGAACTGCGGCGATAGCCAGCAGCGCCCCGGTGCCCAGGACCAGCACCCCGCTCATCTGACCCACCAGCAGCAGCAGGAACGGCAGCACCAGCACCCCGCCCATCTGATAGGCGGCCTGGAACGACGAGACCTTTGCGCTGATAAAGACGTTGGCCAGCACCGCACCCGCGGAGAGCAGCGGCATGACCAGCAGGATCATGGGCAGCCAGTTGAGCTGCGGGAAGAAGATTCCCCTGAACAGCTTCCAGCCCAGGGCGTTCACGGTGATGCCACACAGCACGAAGCTTGCCAGCGAGAGGCCCACCGCCGGGATGAACGAGGCCAGGAACTTGCCGGCGAACAGACTCTTAAGGTCAACCGGAGCGAACAGCAGCGTTTCGAACGTGCCCCGCTCTTTCTCGCCGGCGAAGCTGTCGGCGCTTACCACGCTGGCCGTCATCAGGGGAATCAGCACGAAGAAGGGCGCCAGCATGTAGTTCGCCACCACAAAGGCGATCTGCTGGTTCAGGGACGTCATCGCCGCCAGCTTGGCTGAGATCGGCCCCAGGTTGATTTTGCTCACCCAGGCGGCCATCTCCTGCATGTCGGGTGAATCCATGCTCATAAAGGCGGTGAGCCCAATGATGACGCCGGGCAGCACCACGCCCAAGAGAGCGGGAAGGATCAGCATGGGCAGCCAGACCTGCAGGTTGGCCCCAATGGCTTTCATGTCTTTCTTTGCAATGGCCCACATTGCCTGCTTATTCACGGCCGGCCACCTCCCGAATTTTGAAGTATAGGCTCTCCAGGTCCTGGTTGACCAGGGTCGCCCCGAAAACCTCTTCCCGCTGGGTCAGCTCCCGCAGGAAGGCAGGCACGGCCTGGCGCCCGGGCAGCTTGTGCTCGGCCACCCCGGCCCGGGTCTCCACCCGGAGCGTCGCTTCCTTGATATACCTGGCTTCCAGTTCGGCGTGGGTGCCCTGTTCAATCACCCGCCCGCCCTGGAGGAAGACGTACCGGTGGCAGACCTCCTCCATCTGCTGGAGCAGGTGCGAGCAGAGGACGATGGTGGTGCCGTCCCGGCGGTTCAGCCTTGTGATGTACTCGATCACCATGCGAATGCCTTCGGGGTCCAGGCCGTTGGTGGGCTCGTCCAAAAAGAGAATCTCGGGGCGGTGGAGCAGCGCCTTGGCAAGGCCCAGCCGCTTCTTCATGCCCGTGCTGTACGTGCCGACTTTCTTCTCCTTGGCGTCCGTGAGGCCAAACTCCTCAAGCAGCGCCAACGGACGCTGGGTCTCGGTCACGCCGTAGAGTTCGGCGAAGAAGCGCAGGTTTTCAAGGCCCGTCATGTTCAGGTAGAAGCCGGCGGTCTCGGTCAGAATGCCGCTGAGCCGGCGAATCGCCTCGCCGTCATGGACCGGGTCGTACCCGGCGACGGTAATGCTGCCGGCGTCGGCCCGCATGACGCCGTTGACCAGGCGAATGCTGGTGGTCTTGCCGGAGCCGTTGGGACCGAGCAGGCCGACGATTTCGCCGCGCCCGACGGTCATGCTGAAGTCGGTAAGGACCGGATGGTTCCCGAAACGCTTGCTGATGTGGTTCAGTTCAATCATGTTCTCGCTCATTTTGTATCACCCGCCGGTCTGACGATTGAGGTGGGCGGTTCGTTCACGGGTTGGGAAGAGAATTTATGGGGGCCCAGCATGAACCAAAGGAATCCATTCTAGCGCCATCATGAAGCAAAGGAATCCATTCTGCCGCCATCATGAAGCAAAGGAATCCATTCTAACGCCACCATGAGTCAAGGGAATACATCCTAACGCCAACATAAAGACGAGATTGCTCCATGCTAACTCCACCATGAATCATAGGAATCCATTCTACGGCCACCATGAACGAAAGGAATCCATTCTGGTCCCCCCAGAAGTTTCACCTAATCTCGGTGAAGGCCAAAGTAACGCCGCAGAAAGGCAGAGTCCCCGCAGATACCTCCCGGTCTGGAGGCGATGCGGGGACTCGCTAATCTCGTCT
This sequence comes from Symbiobacteriaceae bacterium, assembly GCA_029239785.1. Lineage (GTDB taxonomy): Bacteria > Bacillota > Sulfobacillia > Symbiobacteriales > Symbiobacteriaceae > JARBUG01. The sequence continues at coordinate 60,169 of JARBUG010000013.1, forward strand.
AACGAATATGTTCTGCCGACTCCCGGACGATATGCCAGACCTCGCCGTGCTTCCGCCAGGACTGAAGGACCATATAGACCGCAACCGGCGCCCCGTCCCGCTCGATGAACCGCTCGTACGTGACCACCGCATCGGCCTCACTGCGCATGCGGACCACCGGGTTCTCCGCCCGGCACCGGGCGCCCTTTAGGGCCCGGCTGAACAGCCTTACCCCGGCAAGGGACTCCTCCCGGTCGACCGGCTCAACCATGTCGACACCGGCGTGGCCGAAGAAGCCCTGGTAGCTGGGCGCCCGGAACCGCTCCAGCCCCGACGTGTCGCCGGTCTGAAAAGCCGCATCCCAGGCGGCCAGGGACTGTTCAAGCGCGCTGGTAAACTCCAAACAAAATCCCTCCACACAGGTTGCCCATTTCTTTCTCTCGCATACCCCAGCTATTAGGACGAGAAGAAAGCATGGACTGATACCTGGGCGGAGGGAGCAGCACTACTTAAAGAGCGTATACTTCAGTTGGTTTGCGTTTGACGGCACCGGATAGACGGGCCCCTCGCTGTCACGGTTGGCGGCCAGGAAGGTCTTCAAATAGCCCTGCACCTCCAGTGACATCCCATGCTCCACGCCCTTATCCAGGATGAAGATGCCCTTCCCGCCGCTCTTTCCATACAGCTCGATCAACTGCCGGGCCCGTGGCAGCACGGGCAGCCCCCAGAGGTCCTTAATCAGCTGCCGTTCCTTGTCGCCGTAGCAATCGGTAAACGGAACCACGTTGTTCTGATCATCCTCGCCCATGTAAACCAGCCGGGCCGGCTGGTTGTGCTTCGCCAGGTCAAAGCTGCGGCCGGTAATCTCCTTGTAGTCGCTGGTGCCAATGGGGAAGATCAGCTTCTGCCCTTTCAGTTCGGCCAGCGGCAGCATCATATCATCGAGGGTGCCGCCTGAGGCAACCGCCTTCACCCGGTCGGGGTGCAGGTTCGTGTACCGGTCCGTAAACGTCCCCGAAGCCGAATAGCCCGCCAGCATCACCTTGGTGGGCTGGACCTTGTGCCCGTACTTATTCAGATACGCTATCGCATGATCGATCATGGCGTTCAGCTGCAGGTCCAAATTGGCGAGCGACTTCGCATCGAAGCCGGCCTGCTTGAACTGGTCGCTCAGGGAAGGCCCCAGGTTCGGGTCCTTCAGCATCAGATGCAGCCTGGCCGTGTCACGGTCCAGGGCATGGGTGTAGAAGGCATTGAACTCGCCATAGTTAAAATAGGCCACGTCAGGCCGGGGGAAAGCCGGAAAGAGCATCGGCGCCCACA
>JARBUG010000289.1 GCA_029239785.1 Symbiobacteriaceae bacterium
GTCGTGCGGTGCGACCCCGCGCACCGCCAGGCCCCCAAAGATCACCCCGATCACAAAGCAGGCCCCCAGCAGCAGAATCAGGCCGCTATGGCGGCGCACAAACGCTTCAAAGCTACGCTGATACCGGTCAATCACATGCATGGCCCCGCCAGCCCCCTCGGCGTCTCTTTCCGATGAAGGCTATGCGGGGCCTGTCCGCGTTATGTCTCTGTCAGGACCTTTCCGTAAAGTCCGCCACCGCCGGCCTCTATGGGCAGCGTTCCTGCGCGGGCCCCGGCCACGAGCCCGGCCAGCTTTGGCCCCACCACCTCGGTCAGCTCCGCTTCCGTCGCCCGGTGGAGCACGTTCATCTCGGTGCCGAAGGCGGCCAGCAGCCGCTCCATGGCCCGCTTGCCCAGCCCGGGCACGAAGGCCAGGGGAATCTGATGGACGTATGGCGGGCGCCCACGGGGAACCGCCCTGATGCCCGCCGCCTCTTGCCGTGCCCGGTAATGCCGGATGCGGTCGAGCACGCCCAGCACCAGCTTATGGTCGGGCGAGACCGGGCACTCCAGCACCGGCGGCTCCCCGTCCAGCCGCCGGTCGCAGGTCAGGCAGTATGTACGATGATACTTGCCCAGGCGGGGATCGAGGCCGAAATTGGCCACCACCCGGCGACCCTGCTCCTCCCGCAGGGCCAGCACCAACTCGTCGAAAGTGGGCTCCGCCAGGTTGAGCCGGTTATACTCCCGCCCGATCTTCCCCAGCGAGTGCGAGTCGGAGTTGGTGACAAAGGTAAACCGCGACAGCTCGGGTAGCTCATCGGCCAGCGCCGTATCGGACGACAGGCCCAACTCCACCGCAGGCACATGGCGCCAGAGCGACGGGGGAATCACCTCGCCCACGGCCGCTGCCGCCCCGAGCGTCGACTTGAACGGTGTGAAGATGTGCGCCGGGATCACAATGCCGCCCAGGCTCCCCACAAAAGCGACCACGTCCGCCGGAGTCGTTCCGTGGTGCCGCTGTGTCGACAGCTGGCGGTTCCGCACCCGCTCCCCCTGCCAGCGGCCCAGCTCCCGCAGCTCCCGGGCGCCCCGCACGAAGCAGGTCAGGTGGATCGCCTTGCCGTTGGCCTCGTGCGCCACCTCAACCTCCGCCCCGGGAATCAAGGTGACCTCGCCACCGTAGGTCAGCCCACCGCCCGGCAGTTCGGCTACCTTGCCCTCGGCCAGCAGCCGCTCCATGTCGTCCAGCGCGCCCGCCGTGGCGGCGTCAATCACGCCCACCATGCCAATGCCCTTCCGCTCCCGGCACTCCCGCAAGATATTCTCCAGCGTCAGGTCCCGGGCCGCGCTGATCTTCACCCCGCCCCCGGGCTCGCCGGCCCAACCCAGGTGGATGTGCAGATCCAGGTAAACCTCGTGCAAACCCGCAGCCGCCCTACCTTTCCCCGGCCCGCTGGGCATAAAGCAGCACCCCCGCCAGAGTCTTGGCGTCCCGAATCTCCCCGGCCAGGGCCATCCGGACCGCCTCCTGCAGGCTGTACCGCTCCAGTTCAATCTCCTCGTCCTCATCGCCCGGCAGGCGTGACGGGGTCAGCTCCTCAGCCAGATACAAGTGAAGCAGCTCCGAGCAAAAACCCGGCGCGCTGAAAAACTCGCCCAGCTTGGTGATCTTGCCCGCCTTGAACCCCGCCTCCTCCTGAATCTCCCGGCCGGCCGTCACCTCGGGCTCCTCGCCCGGTTCCCTGGTGCCGGCCACCAACTCCAACAGCGATTCCCCTGCCGCATGGCGGTACTGCCGCACAAACAGCAGTTCGTCGTTCTCTACTGCGATCACCACAACCGCCCCGGGGTGGGCGACCACGTCCCGGGTAATCTCTTTGCCGTCAGGCAGCCGCAGCGTATCCTTACGCACCTTGATCGCATAACCCTGGTAAATCTCTTCAGACTTGACCCGTTCCAACATATGTAGATAGCCTCCCAACCTGTAGTATGCCCGCGCCCAGCCTGGCCTGGCCTCGAACAAAAGGGCGCATCCTTCCATCACGGTAGGATACGCCCAGTCAGCTTAGTATTCCTTTGCCTGCTCTTCGCCCCGCAGCACCCGAAGCGCCCCTTCGTTCAGGGCCGTCATCTCATCTTCACCGGGGTAGAGCAACACGGGGGCAATCCACTGCGTCCGGTCGGTCACCCACTGCACCAGGGGCTTGGACCGGGCCAGCCCGCCGGTCAGAATGATCCGGTCGACCTTGCCGTGCAGTGCCACGGCGCAGCGGCCTACCTCCTTGGCCACCTGCATCGCCATCGCCTTGAAGACCTGCTCCGCTCTGGGATCGGTGCCGCTGACGGCCCGGTTCTCCACGTCGCGGGCATCATTGGTCTTGAGGTGGGCGACAAAGCCGCCCTTGCCTACCGCCATCTTCGAAATCTCGGGCAGCGTATAGCGCCAGGAGAAGCACAAATGCACCAGCCCCAGCGACGGCAGGGTGCCGGCCCGCTCCGGTGACATCGGTCCCTCGCCATCCAGAGCGTTGTTCACGTCGATCACGCGGCCCTTGCGATGGGCGCCCACCGAAACACCGCCGCCCAGATGGACGACGATCAGGTTCAGCTCATCGTAGGGCCGGCCCAGCTCCTTCGCAGCCCGGCGGGCCACCGCCTTCTGGTTTAAGGCATGGAAAATCGAACGCCGGGGCATGGTCGGCAGGCCGGAGATCCGGGCAACCGGCTCCAATTCATCGACCACCACGGGGTCAACAATAAACGCCGGCTTCCCGCCCGCTGCCTGGGCGATCTCCCAGGCCAGTGCGGCGCCCAGGTTGGAGGCGTGCTCCCCCTGATGCCCGGCCTTCAGATCGGCCAGCATTCGGTCATTTACGCGGTAAGTGCCGCCCGGAATCGGCCGCAGCAGACCGCCGCGCCCAACCACAGCAGTCAGGCTCTCGGGGGTAACCCCTACCGATGCCATCCACTGCAGAATCATCTCTTTGCGATACGCATACTGGTCATAGATGTGCACAAACGTCGCCAGTTCGGCGGCGCCGTGGCGCAGGTCTTCTTTAT
>JARBUG010000141.1 GCA_029239785.1 Symbiobacteriaceae bacterium
GCCGTGGCGCCCTTCGAGGTACTCGGCGTGCATCATCAGCGCGAGCACCTCGTAGCGGTAGTCGTACAGGCCGAAGAGCACGCCGGCGCCCACATCGTCGATGCCCGCTTCCTGGGCCCGGCCCAGGGCGGTGGTGTGCCAGTCGTAGTTGTGCTTCGGGCCGTTCGGGTGCATTTTGGCATAGGTCTCCCGGTGGTAAGTCTCCTGGAAGAGGATGTAGGTGCCGATTTCGGCATCCTTCAGCTTCTTGTAGTCCTCCACCGTGGTCGCGGCGATATTGATGTTGACCCGCCGGATGGCGCCGTTGCCTTCTGTGGTCGTGTAGATGGTTTTGATGCAGTCCAGCATGTAGTCGATATCGCAGTTGACCGGGTCCTCCCCGGCCTCCAGCACCAGCCGCTTGTTGCCCATCGACTGGAGGATGCGGACCTCTTCGGCCACCTCGTCCTGGGTCAGGCGGCGGCGGGCGAAGTTGTTCTTCTGGCTGTAGCCGCAGTAGGCGCAGTTGTTGACGCAGTGGTTGGAGACATAGAGCGGCGCGAACATGACGATCCGGTCACCGTAGATGCGGTGCTTGACCGAGAGCGCCGTCTGGAAAAGCTCCTCTAACATGCGGGGGTCTTCGATCATCAGCAGCGAGGCGACCTCTTCGGACTTCAGCCCCTCAGCGAGGGCAGCCTTGGCCAGAATCCGGTCGACTTCGCCGCGGGATGGGCGCTCCGCCTTCGCCAGCAGGCTCGTAATGCGATGATCATCGATAAACGAAGCGACTTCTCTGGTGGCCATAAAGCCGCCCTCCTTTTGAGACAGATTTTAGCCACGGATTACACGGATTTCACGGATTTTTTGAGGCACAGGGTGGATGTCGCCAGGTCAATATTGATAAATGTGTACCCGGAACGCTTACCCGGGGATGTGCTCTATAATCCGTGTAATCCGTGAAATCCGTGGCAGAGAATTCCCCTTCCTACCCCACCCGCGGCGAGTGCCCTTGACCCGTAGCCACGTACCGGCCCTGCGAGGCGATCAGCCCTGCCACGCACGGGGCGCAGTGCTCCGGCTCCTCCAGGAGGCAGATCTTGTTCGGGTAGAGTTGATAATTCTCCCGGTAACTGGCCGGGGTTACGTTCGGCATGATGATATTCGCCCCGGCGTTCAGCGCCAACTGCCGCCCCATGGGGTGGATGGAGCCCAGCGCCGTGGTGGCAGGCAGATGCGCATCCGGTATGCAGATGCGGGTCAGCGCCACGCACTTGAGCGCCATCTCCACCGTGCCGCCGGCCTCGCCGGCCAGGGGCGTCTCAGGCCCCGGAATAAACGGCCCGATGCCCGCCATCTCCACATGCAGCTCCCGCAGCAGGTCGATATCGCCCGCCAGCGACGCCAGCGACTGGCCCGGCAGGCCGACCATAAAGCCCGAGCCCACCTGGTACCCCGTCTCTCGCAGCCACTGCAGGCACTGGAGCCGCTGGGCCAGCGTCCGCCCCGGGCGGAGCCGGGCAAAGAGCTCGGGGTCCGAGGTCTCATGGCGCAGCAAATACCGGTCGGCGCCGGCCTGCTTCCAATAGGCGTACTCTTCCTTGGTGCGCTCGCCCACGCTCAACGTCACGGCCAGCCCGGTCTCGGCCTTGATGCGCCGCACCGCCTCCGCCAGCTCATCCGGGGGCAGGGCGTCGCCTTCGCCTGACTGGAGCACTACACTGCCGTAGCCCAGGCCTTCGGCCCGCTTCGCGGTATCTACAATCACATCGACCGGCATCCGGTAGCGCTGCAACGTTTTATTCGACCGGCGGATGCCGCAGTAATGGCAGTCCACCCGGCAGATATTCGAGAACTCAATAATGCCCCGCAGGTAGACGCCGTCGCCCATGGTCCGTTCCCGCACCCGGTCGGCGATGTCCAGCAGCGCCTGAAAGTCGGGATCATCTTTAGGCAGCGCGAGCAGTTCCACAAGGTCGGCCCGGGTCAGGTAGCCACCGGACTCGGCTTTGCTCAGCAGTGGGTTCATCTATCTACACCCCCATGTCCTTAAACGGGGAGATGGCACGGGCGAGGATGCCGTGCATGTGCGCAATACAGACGCCGTAGTTGACGATGGGCACTTCGGCGGCCTGCGCCTTACGGAGCCGGGTCATCATCAATTGCCGGTTGATCATGCAGCCTCCGCAGTGAATGACCAGACGGTACGGCGACAGGTCGGCGGGCATCTCCTTGCCGTGCGCCCACTCGAAGGCCAGTTCGCCGCCCACGTGCTTCCGCAGCCAATTGGGTATCTTGACGGTGCCAATATCGTCGCCCTGTTGATGATGGGCGCAGGTCTCGGCGATCAGCACCCGGTCGCCGGGCTGCAGCGCATCGATCACCTGCGCGCCCCGGACCAGTTCGGGCAGGTCGCCTTTGAAGCGGGCCATCAGAATCGAGAAGGAGGTGAGCGGCACATCGGCCGGTACCTCCCTGTTCACTTTGCCGAAGACCTGGCTGTCGGTGACGACCAGCGCCGGCGGGCGCTTCAGCGCAGCGAGGGCTGCAGCCAGCTCCGTCTCCTTGACGACCAGCACCATGGCGCTGCCGTCGAGCAGGTCGCGAATCGCTTCGACCTGGGGCAGAATCAGCCGGCCCTTGGGGGCGCCCAGGTCGATGGGCGTCACCAGCAGCACCAGGTCGCCGGGCCGCACCAGGTCGCTGACCAGGGGCACTTCGTTCTGGCCCGCCGGTGCGTTGGCGATGATCAACTGGCGGAGCAGGTCGACGCCCGGGGCGGCGCCCGGCGTGGTGGCGGCAGGGACGAACGGGATGCCGTACCGCTGCGACAGCTGCGACGCCTTGCGCGTGGCCTGGGCCGGATCGATGTCGGCCTTGTTGACGGCCCCGACCGTGGTGATCTTACGTGCCTTCAGTTCACCGATGAGCCGCTCTTCCGGCTCGCCCGGTTCCGTCTCCATATCGATGACGAGCACGGCCAACTCGGTCCGGTCCAGTACGTCCAGGCTCTTCTTGACCCGGAGCGCACCCAGTTCGCCAACATCATCGATGCCTGCCGTGTCGATGAGGACCACGGGGCCGACGGGGCGCAGTTCCATGGGCCGGTTGACCGGGTCGGTGGTGGTGCCGGGTATGTTTGACACGAGCGATGTCTGATGACCGCTCAGTGCGTTAATCAGGCTGGATTTGCCGGCGTTGCGCCGGCCAAAGAGGCCGATGTGGAGCCGTTCACTTGTCGGTGTTGCGACCATGTCCACTCGCTCCCATCTTGTCTAGAGACCCGTGATCTCATCATACCCCTTCACGCCTAGAACCACATGGGATGGGCACCCGAATCGGGAGTACACCTCATTCCGGAAAAAGAGTATTGGCCGGGCGCTTAACAAAGTGGGTGCTAGTAGCTATCTGGGGTAGACTAAGTTTCGGCCCCACGTCGACGGAAAGGGAGGCGTTTCTGGTCATGGCCAAAAAAGCAGGTGGCTCCGCGATGGGACCCGTCGTGCTGAACGCCGGAAACCGGACCTTCGCAACCCGCTACGAGCTATCCAGCGAGTTTTCGGGTGATGCCGCCACTGGCAAGAACACGGCCTACGGCAACGCCCCACGGACCAACGGCATGGTGACCGCCCGAACCATTCCCGGCGGCGCAGAAGCCGAGAAATAGGGTACCGAGACTCGACCACAGATGAGGCGCTCCGACGATTCCGACGTCGGGGCGCCCAGCTTTTTACTCGGAACCCCCAGGCAGACCTGAGCGTCCATAGTACGGACGTAGATGGTTTGCTTGGGGGTTATCTATTACTGTGAAAATACAGGGTTGGGTCGCTACATCATTCCTGACCGCTACACTTATGCTCACGCCACTGTCAGCCCTGGCCGCCCCGGACTCGGTGGTCGCCGCGCAGAACCTGACTGTGCTGGCTCCGGGCGTTACGCTGACCAGCTTTGACCGGCTCTACCCCTTCGGCTGGGTCAAGGGCCACCTGCTGGATGCCGACCTGTCCAGCGACAAGGTGGGTTCCGACCTCCTGTCGGCGGGCGCCGTGACGGCTGCCCGGCCGCTGACCGTACAGGCGAACAATTCCCGTGCCATCGCCGCGGTTAACGGCGACTTTTTCGATATCAACAACACCAAGGCGCCCCTGGGCCCCATGGTGCAGACCGGGCTGATCTGGAAGTCGGCGCCTTCCACCGCGAACGCAGCGGGGGTGGGGGCCGACCGCATCGGGCGGGTGGCCGGGGCGGTCCTGAACGGACAGGTAACCACGCCCTCCGGCCTCTTCCCCCTGGCGTCAATGAACCAGTGGACGGTGCCGGGCAACGGCATCGGGCTTTACACACCCCAGTGGACGGTGGCCCGGGGCGGCGCCGCCTATGGCGCCGAGGTGGTCACCGAAGTGGTGGTAAAGGACGGCAAGGTCCTCTCTGTCGCCAAGGCCGCGGGCACCGCACCTGCGGCGGCCGGCACGCTGATTCTGGTGGGACGTGAGGAGGGGGCGGTCAAGCTCGCCGCCTTGAAAGTGGGTGACCCCGTCGCCATCACCTACGCACCGGCCCCGGCGCTGGACTGGGCCGTGGGCGGCGGCGCCGTGCTGTTGCGGGCCGGCGCCGTGCCGGCCGACCTGGATGACAAGGGCTACAAGCCCCGCACGGCCATCGGCTTTTCGGCGGATGGCAAGCGGATCTTCCTTGTGGTGATCGACGGCCGATCGGAGGCGAGCGGCGGCCTGACGTTGCTCCAGCTGGGCCGTTTGATGAAGGAGTTGGGCGCCGCCGACGCACTGGAACTGGACGGCGGCGGCTCGACGGAGATGGTCGCCCGGCGCCCCGGGGAGACGCAGGTCTCCATCATCAACAGCCCCTCAGACGGGGTGGAGCGGCCTGTGCCCAACGGGGTTGGCATCTTTGCGACCCCGGGGAGCGGGCTGGCCGCGGCCCTCAAGATCAGTCCTGTGATGGCAAGCAACCGGGTCTTCCCCGGCCTGACCCGTCGGGTCACGGTGACGGCGCAGGATGAGATGCTGGGGCCGGCTCCGCTGCCCGGTGCGGTGACCTGGGTGGGCGCCGAGCCTGCGGCGGCAGGTATCGGCGGCGCCGTGGTCCGCGCCCCCGCCACCGCCACGCCGCTCACGGTGCAGGCCAAGGCCGGCACCCTCACCGGCACGGCACAGCTCAAGACCCTGGGCCCCCTGGAGCGCATCGAGGCAGACGTCACCGACCTGCGCATGGCCGTAGGCATCACCGCCTCCTTTCGCATCATGGGCTACGACGCCGAGGGCTACTCGGCGCCCATCGAGCCGGCCGACGTTACCCTCACCCAGCGGGTCCTGACCGTCGGCGCCCCCGCCCTGCGCATCACCGAGGCGGCGGACGGTGCCTTCCAGGTCAGCATGACCACCACAGGTCAGGCGACCCTGACCGCCACGGTTGCGGGCAAGTCGCTCACCCTGCCCGTGGCCGTGGGCGCCCGGGCCGCGGTCGTCACCGGGTTCGAAAGCGCCACGGCCTGGGCCTTCGACCGCTACCCCGCCACCCAGGTAAGCGGCAGCCTCGCCCGGGTGCCGGGCCGCACCTGGAACGGCCTGCGCCTGAACTATAGCTTCACCGCCGGGGGTACCCGGGCGGCTTACGCCGTGGGCGGCCTCGCCCTGCCCGGGCGCCCCTCGGCCGTCGGCCTCTGGGTCTATGGCGACAGCCAGGGCGCCTGGCTCCGGGCCGAACTGAGCGACGCCGCGGGCGACCGCGTCTCCATCGACCTGGCCAAGTCCGTCACCTGGACCGGGTGGCGCTACGTCGAGGCGGCCATTCCCACGTCGCTGCGACCGCCCCTGAAGGTGGAGCGCATCTACCCCGTGGAGACGAACAAGGATCGCAGCTACAGCGGCAGCCTCCTCTTCGATGACCTGCTCGTGCAGCTGCCCCTGGCCCTGCCCGCGGTGCCCCCGGCCCCGCCCCGCCCCGCCGACCCGATGCTCGCCACCGCCGCCGCCGCCCCGGGCACCGGCTGGCCGTTCGTGGCGGTCACTGGTCGCAATGCCAGCCGGGAGCAGATCAAGGCGGCTGCCGCCCAGGCCGAGTTCGTGCTCCTCGGCGGCGACGCGGTCACGGCCTACCCCGGCCTCTACCAGGAGGTCAGCGTTCCGGTCTACGGTCTGACCGCCGGCACCTGGATCGACCAGAAGGGCGTACGCTTCATCGGCCTGGACACGGCCACCGGCAGCCTGCGCACCTCCAACTTCAGCCAGCTCGATACCCTGCGCAAGCAGTTGGATGAGGCCGCGGCCAACTCCGCCGTCAAGGCGGTGGTGCTGGTCACTTCGGCACCCCCCGCCCGCTACTCCGACTGGCGGGAGGCGAGCCTGATCAGCCAGTGGCTCAGCGGCTTCCGGGAACTGTCGGGCGGCAAGCCCGTCACCTACCTGGCGGGCGGCGGCACCAGCCTGGTCAACCGGTACGAAGGCGTCGCCTATGCCGAGGCGGCAGGGGGCGGGGGCCTGGTCAGAGTCACGAACACCACCGGTGCGGGTTGGATGAATATTTCACCCTGGCGATAATCTTCCGAACGATAGAAAAGGATGGCCGGGTCGTATAAGCGAAGTAGCAAATGCTTCGCCGTATACGACCCGGCCTTTTTCGATCCCCCGCTGATGGAGGAGACGCCCGTGCGCAAGGTTATCGCGTTTTTGATCGCCGCGCTGCTGCTCGGAGGCTGCATTGACACCAGTCCGCCCCCGAAGCAGGAGACGTCTGACCAGGGATCGCAGCAGCAAGGCGCCGGCATCATCGCTGCGCGGCTCTTTGGCCCCGGCGACCCACGTGTTGCAGTCCGCGGCGAACTGGCCGACCCCGCTTCCCCGTGGTGGCAGGCTCTCCAGAACCCCGCCGACGGACCGGCACACTTCGGACAGGCACCGGTCCACCGGGTCGACCTGACCTACAGCCCCGAAGAGAAGCTGCTGACGGGTGAGCACGGCATCGTCTTCACCAATACGGCGGACGAGCCGGTCAGGCACATCTACCTGATCGCCGAAGGCCGCATGCGCGGCGATGGTGCCATCGCCGACGAGCGCTGGGCGCTCTCTGACCTCCAGGTGAACGGGAAGGCCGTTACCTACAGGCAGGAGCCGGTGGCGGCGTCCATCACGCTCGACCCGCCCCTGGAGCCGGGGGAGTCTGCCGTCATCACCTTTGCCTTCAAGGCCCGCCTGCCTGTCCGCAGCAGCCTGGTGACCGGGCTGATGGGACCCACTACATACGGCGTCGACAGCCTGCGGTACGACGGGCTGAAAGAGGCGATTGCCACACTCTGGACCGGCCAACAGATGGATGCAATGAGCGAAGGTGCCCTGGAACCCGACCTGGGATTTCCATCGGTGCGTGACGTGCGCATCACCTTACCTGCGGGCTGGCGGGCAGCCGGCGCGGGCACAGCCATCGAAACGAAGGCGCTGGCCGATGGCCGGCAGCAGGTTCGCGTCGTGGCGGCCGGGACCAGCTTCCCGTTCTATGCAACGGCTGCGCTCGCTGAAACAGCCCGGGAGGTGAACGGCGTCAGACTCGTTATCCATCACCGGCAGCTGCAAGCAGCTGCCACCCGTGAGTTGCTCGATATTGCAGCCACGATGCTGGAGTCTCACGCCGCCGTCCTCGGACCGTTTCCGCTGCGGGAGCTTGAGTTCATGCCCATCGACCCAGAGCTCCTCAGGGAGGATGCCATGTATGAGGCCGGGGTTGTTTATCTGAACGAAGCCCTTTACAAGCCCGCCCTGTACGGTCCGCCGCCCGACGTGACCGACCCGTGGCTCCGGCGGGTGATGTCCTACACCAGTGACCAGATACGGGTGATGGCCGTCGGTCACGAAGTGGCCCATGGCTGGTGGTGGGAGTTGGTCCGCGTCGACCGGGCTGTCAGCCCCTGGTGGTATGAGGGGATGACCGAAGCGACTATGATCGCAGTGGTGGAACAGGTCTATGGTCCAGAGCCGGCGCAGAACCTGCGCGATCGCAACGTCTACCAGTATCAGCTCAACCGGCTGGCGGGCAAGGAGGATACGGCGGGCGGGCTGCCGCTTTCCGACCTGACGAAGGCGGAGGAGTACCGGATCATGAGCTATGCAAAGCCGGCGCTCTTTTATGAGATGGTGCGCAAGCAGATGGGCGACGAGGCCTTCTTCGCGGCGCTGCGCCGCTACATCGAGCCGAGGCGGTTCACGGCCGCGACCGACCGGGGGCCGGTGGAGGAACTGACGCGGGCGCCCGGGGTGGCGGAACTCTACCAGCGCTGGATGCTGGAGACCCATGGGGATGAAGATATCGGCCTGCTGACAGAGGAACAGATCAGGCAGCGACAGCTTGTGCCGTAGGAAGGAGCACCCCACATGCGAAATTCGCGGCAGCGGCAATCATATGCCTTTTCCCGCGCTTGCCTTGTCCACATCCTCCCGATACCATATGGAGTGGGTTACAGATAGAGAAGGAGATGGTGCTAACCTATGCAGGCTACTCTTTACACCTCTACGGGCTGCGCGTACTGCAAGAAGATCAAGGAGTTCCTCACCGAAAACAGCATCGCCTATGAAGAGCGGGACATTCTGGTGGAGCCGGCCTGGCTGGATGAACTGGCCAAGTACGGCATCTTTGGCGTGCCGGCGCTTTACTTTGGCGATGAGTGGATTATTGGCTTCCGGCCGAACAAGATGAAGGCGGTGCTCGCGAAGTTGCAGGAAAGCGGTGCGATTGCCGCCGCCGCACCTGCCCCGGAAGCCCCTGCCGCAGAGGCCGCGCCCGCCCAGGACGAGATCTTCGTGCGCGAAGTCGACACGAACAAGCTCTGGGACGTGGTCGTCATCGGCGGCGGCCCGGCCGGTGCCAGCGCGGCGCTCTACGCGGCCCGGGCCGGCCACGCCACCCTGGTCATCGACAAGGCGCCCAGCACCGGATCGCTGGCCATCGCGAAGGAAGTCGAAAACTACCCCGGCGTGCAGGGTGTGACCGGCGCCGAACTGCTGGGGACCATGCAGGGCCATGCCAAGGCCCAGGGCGCCATCTTCCTGCAGGCCGCTGTGCTGCGCTCCAAGCTGATCGGCACCGAGAAGGAGATCGAGACCGCTGTCGGCACCATTCGGACCCGGGCGGTCATCGTGGCGGCGGGCGCCCGTTCCCGCAAGGGCAAGATTCCCGGCGAGCAGGAGCTTGAAGGCCGGGGCGTCAGCTACTGCGCGATCTGCGACGGCGCCTTCACCCGCGGCAAGGACGTGGTGGTCTTCGGCGATAACGCCGAGGTGCTGGAGGAGGTCGCGATGCTCGCCACCTTCGCCGCCAAGATCCGCCTGCTCACCCCGGGCGAGAAGCTGACTGGCGCCGCCCCCGAGGAGCTGGCCAAGCTGCCCGAGAGCGTGACGCTCTACCCCAAGCACAAGATCAAGGAGATTCTCTCCACCGAGGCCGGCGGCCTGGGCGGCGTCAAGGTACTCACGCCCACGGGCGAGGAGACCTGGGAAGCTGGTGCGCTCTTCCTGTACATGGGCGGCGGCGCCCCGGGCACCTCCTTCCTGGGCGATGAGGTCCCCCTGGATGCCGAGGGCTATCTGGTGGTGGATGAGACGATGGCGACGCCGGTGGAAGGCGTTTTTGCGGCGGGCGATGTCCGCAAGACGCTGGTCAAGCAGGCGGTGCTGGCTGCGGCAGACGGGGCGATGGCCGCGATTAACGCCGACCGCTTCCTGCGGGGGCGCAAGAAGCTGTCGGCCCAGTACTAAGGCGCTGAGAATCCGAAAGACCGACTCTCGCAACGCGGGGGTCGGTCTTGCGTTTGTAGACCGAATGGAGTGGAAGGGTTATCCTATTGCCAAGGGTAGGTGATGCGCGGTGCCACAACATATTCTGGTGGTCGATGACGAGCCGGGGCTGGTAAAGGGGCTGCGCCTCAGCCTGGAGCAGGAAGGCTTTGCGGTGACCACCGCGGCTGACGGGCGGGAGGCGCTGGAGAAGTTTCGCGCGGGCGCGTTTGATCTGATTGTGCTCGACCTGATGCTGCCGGAAGTGGACGGGCTGACGGTCTGTCGCCAGATTCGGGCGGCCTCCATGACGCCGATCATCATGCTGACCGCCAAGGCGGATGATATCGACAAGATCCTGGGGCTCGAACTGGGTGCGGATGACTACCTGACCAAGCCTTTCAACACCCGGGAACTGATTGCACGCATACGCGCCATCCTGCGGCGGGCAGAGGCGCCGTCCCGGGAGGAGGAGGCGAGCCGGGTCAGGGTGGGAGATCTGGTGCTATTTCTGCCCCAGCGCCGGGCGGAGGTGGGGGGGCGCCCCCTGGACCTGACCGCCCGGGAGTATGACCTGCTGGAGCTGCTGGTGAAGCATCCCGGGGTGGTCTACACCCGGCAGCAGCTGCTGGACCTGGTCTGGGGCTACGACTTCGCGGGCGATGACCGGACGGTGGATGTGCATGTGCGGCGCATTCGGGAGAAGCTGGAGGAGACGCCGGCGAAGCCGAAGTACCTGCGCACCAAGTGGGGCGTGGGCTACTTCCTGGAGCCGGAGCCATGAGGCGGCGGTGGTTCCTTTCGGCATGGCCGCTCGCCCTTCAGCTGGGGCTGGCGTTTGCAGTGGTCACGGGGGTGGCCCTGGGCGGCAGCGGGGTGCTGCTGCTCGGGCAGTCCACGGCCCGCATGTTGGAAGAGCGTGCGGCGTCGGTGACGGCCTGGGGACAGGCGGCTGCTGCCCTGGCGGCGGAGAACACGGGGGAAGCGCTGACGCTTGCGCTCTACCGCTTCCATCAGCAGAGCGGCATCAGGCCGGTGGTGGTCGATGGCAGCGGTCTGGTGACCGCTGATATCTCGGATGCGTCGCCGCTGTTGGGGATGGAGCTGACCCATCCGGAGGTGGCGGCGGCGCTGGGCGGTCGGGTGGAGACGGGCACCCGGCGGCTGGCCGGCGGCGAGTGGGTGATGTACGGCGGCATGCCTGTGGTGCGGAACGGCCAGCAGCTTGGCGCCGTGCTGGTGTCGGCCGATATTTCGGCGGTACGGGAGGCCCAGCGCGGGTTGGTGCGCCAGTTACTGCTAGTGGCCGGTGTAATG
Organism: Symbiobacteriaceae bacterium; assembly: GCA_029239785.1. Classification (GTDB taxonomy): domain Bacteria; phylum Bacillota; class Sulfobacillia; order Symbiobacteriales; family Symbiobacteriaceae; genus JARBUG01. The sequence goes on from JARBUG010000141.1 coordinate 11,076, forward strand.
GAGATCGCGGTGGTTTTACTGGGCATGCTGTTGGCGAGGCAACTGACACGCCCCCTGGTGCGCCTGCGGGCGGCGGTCGCGGGGCTGGCCGGGGGCCGGCTGGAGACCCGGGTGGAGCCGTCCGGCAGCCGTGAGGTGCACGATGTTGGTGAGGGCTTCAATCGGATGGCGACGGAGCTGGGCCGGCTCGATCAGCAGCGGCGGGCGTTTGTGGCCGATGCGTCGCACGAACTGCGCACGCCGGTGGCCTCCATTCGGGCGCTGGCGGATGCGTTGCTGACCGACCGGCGGGGCGATATCGCCGTCTACAAGGAGCATTTGGCTGACATCGTGCAGGAGTGCGACCGGGCCGGGCGGTTGGTCAGCCGGCTGCTGGAGTTGGCCCGGCTGGATATGCGGAGCGAGGCGCGGGGCACGGGGGCGGCGGAGCCGACCGATCTGCGGCAAGTGGCCGAAGAAGTGGTGCATGCCCTGGAGCCGCTTGCGGCGGAGCGGGGCGTTGGGCTGGCGTTGGCGCCGGGTCGAGCGGTGATGGTGCATGCCGACTCACATTTGGTGGAGACGATTCTCGGGAATCTTGTAGAGAACGGGCTGAAGTACACGCCTGCCGGGGGAAGAGTAGACGTTTCCCTATCTGCCGCCGGCGGGATGGCTGCCCTGACCGTCACCGATACCGGAATCGGCATCGCGTCTGGCGAGCAGGCGCTGATTTTTGAGCGGTTCTACCGGGTGGATAAGGCCCGTGCGCGTGCCACGGGCGGCGCCGGGCTGGGCCTGGCGATCGCGTCCGAGGCGGCGATGCTGCTGGGCGGAGAGATCAGCGTCACGTCAGAGCCGGGCAAGGGCAGTCAGTTCACATTGACGCTGCCGCTTTAACCGCCGCGTCATGCTTTCGTAACATCTCGTCATTCCTGGGTCATAGGTGAACGGTAGACTGAGACTCAGATGGATGACGAAAGGAGCTCATGATCATGACAATCCTGCGATATACAAGGGCCCTGCCCGTTCTGCTTGTGCTTGCGATGGTGGCTGCCGGCTGCACCGGCACCATCAATCCGCCGCAGCCGCCTGTGGGCGAAACGCCGGTTCCGCCTGTGGTGGAGGTGCCGCCGCCCGTGACCAGCCAGACCGTGACAGTCTATTTCCCTGACTGGCAGGCCCAGCACGCCATTCCCGAGGTGCGGCAGGTGCCGCAGGCGACCGGCGCCGCCCTGGCGACCCAGGTCGTGAAGGAACTGCTGGCGGGGCCCGCCGACCCGACCCTGGGGAGGCCCTTCCCGGCAGGCGTGACGCTGCTGACGCCGGTGACGGTGAGCGAGGGCCTGGCCCGGGTCAACCTGAGCAAGGAGATTCGGAACCTCCAGGGCTCGGCCGGGGTGCTGGCCGCCCTGAATTCGCTGCGCCTCAGCCTGACGGAGATTCCCGGGATCGAGCGGGTGCAGGTGCAGATCGACGGCCAGTCCGGCGGCGAGCTGGGCGGCATGGTGCTGGAGCCGATGGACCGAGGGCTCTATCTCTACCCGGTGCTGGCCAATCCCGACCGGGTGAAGTATCTGGAGCAGCGGTTTGCGCAGGGGCTGGAGACCTGGCGGGCCGATGCGCTGAAGGTGGCCCAGGCCGAAGGGCGGATGTTCGGGTTTACCACGGCGGAGCTCGCGGGTGCGACCATCGACCAGCAGGGCAATCGGGCCGTGGCGCAGGTGACCCGGGGCGGCAACGTCTATACGTTTGTTCTGGTCAAGAACCAGGGGGGCAGCGTCTGGACCGTTTCGGAGCTGGACCCGTTGGTCAGGCACACGCTGGCCGGGCTGCCGACGTCGGCCCGGAACTGGGCGGCCATGTATGCCGGCACCACCATCGGCGTGAGCCGGGCCTTTGGCGACCGTCTCTACCTGCTGGCCGCGATTGAAGAGGGCGGCCTGCAGATCGACTCCGTGGCGGTGAAGGATGGGAAGCTGGTCGTCTCGGTGGTGCAGCGGGGGGCGGAGCGGGTGGCCCTGGCCTCGGTTTCGGGGGTGGACGCCGGACTGCCCGTGGAGTTCCGGTGGAAGACGCCTCCTTCGGGTGCCGTGACCA
>JARBUG010000290.1 GCA_029239785.1 Symbiobacteriaceae bacterium
CCGGTCGGCAAAGGCAATGGACACGCCGACTCCAACCACGACGGCAATCAACGATCTGACGATGCGGGTCCGCAGTTCTGACAGGTGTTCAACAATCGATTGCGGCTTATCTGACATGGGCGTCTCCCCAGTGCGGCAGTAGTCGAAGGCTTACACTACGAGGCTAAAGCAAGTGTAGCCCAGCGCTTGCCGCGCCGTCAACGGCAGGGAGCTACTCCGTCTCCAAGTTGGACCCGAGCAACTTGAGCAACAAATCAGCCGCACCGTGCATGTCGGGCAGGCTGACCATTTCGGCGGCCGTCCCCCGGTACCGGGCAGGAATGTCGATGACCGCGGTCGGTATGCCCTGTCCGGCGACGCTGACCACCTGCGCATCGTTCGTGCCCGCCGCAATTTCGGTCTGCAGGGGAATGGCGTGCTCTTCCGCCACTCGCCGGACCAGGTCGATCATGCCGACATGGCCCATGTAGTTGCCATCCTTCAGCTTGATGGCCGGGCCCTTGCCCAGCTTCACATCTACCCGGGGCGCCCGGGGCACGTCGCCGGCGGCCGCCACATCGATGACAAAGGCCATGTCAGGGTCGACGCCGAAGGCCGCCGTGCCACCGCCACGGGGGCCGGTCTCACCCTGGCTGGTGAAGACAAAGCAGACTTCGTGTGCGCAGGCATCTAGATGGCGCGCCACCTCCAGCAGCACGGCGCACCCCGCCCGGTTATCAAGGCCCGGCCCGGTCAGGAGATCGCCCATTTGCTGCAGATCGCCCACCACGGTGCACATTTCGCCGAGGCGAACGTTTTCCAGCACCTCCTCGCGGCTGGTGGCGCCAATGTCGCACCACAGCTTTTTGAAGGAGATTTCCTTGGCATCATCGATCGCCTCGTGCTGCAGGACGCCCACGACGCCACTGCCCCATACGACCCGCTGGCCCATGGCGTTCCAGGCCTTCAAGCCGCCCACCGGTTCGAGGTGAATCAGGCCCTTCTCGCTGACATTCATGGCGATGGCGCCGATCGTATCCATATGAGCGGTGAGCATTACACGTTTGCCGCCGCCCGTCCCGCGCTTGATCGCCACGAGGTTGCCAAACCCATCCGTCCGCACCTCATCGACGTAGGGCCGTATGGCATCGGACAAGGCACCGGCGATTTTCTGCTCACGGCCAGCCGGCCCCCAGACCGCCGTCAGATGATGAAGCTGTTCAAGCATGCTGGTTTTCACGGCCGGAAATCCCCTTTCTCAACGCTCAGTAGGAAGTGATGAACCAGGTTGACGGCGCCGTACAGGTCGTCGAGGTTCAGGAGCGCCGCGTGGGTGTGAATGTACCGGCACGGCGTGCTGACGGTGCAGACAGGAATACCGCTCCGTTGCAGAGAGATGCCCCCTGAATCGGTGCCACCGCCGACAATGCGGCGATGCTGGTACTTGATGCCGTTCGCCTTTGCAACGCGCACTAGCTCTTCCCAGACCCGCAGGTTGGGAACGGCCGAGTTGTCCATGAGGGAGATGGCAGGACCTTCGCCCATGTTGGTGATGGTATCGAACGGGTCGACACCCGCCACGTTGGCCGACCCCGTGCCTTCCAGGGCGATGGCGACATCGGGGTTGAGGTTGTAGGCCGCGATGCGGGCACCGCGTAGGCCGACCTCCTCCTGCGTGACGAAGGCGCCATACAGGGTGAGGCCCGGGTGGCTGTGCTTCATAAGGACCTCGGCGAGCACGGCGCAGCCGGCCCTGTCATCGAAGGCCTTGCCTTTGACAACCTTTTCGCTGAAGTGCTCAAAGGTGGTGGCAAAGTAGACGGGGTCGCCCGGTTCGATGCCAAGCTCCTCCACTTCCTTGCGGCTCTGGCAGCCCATGTCGGCGTACATCTGGTCGAACGGGATCACCTTGCCCCGCTCCTCGGCCGAGCACAGATGCCAGGCCTTTGCGCCCAGCACCGCGGGAATGCGCCTGTTGGTCACCCAGACCTGGCGCCCGGGCAGCACCCGGTCGTCCAGACCGCCAATCTTCTTCAGCCTCAGGTATCCTTCTTCGGTAATCGACCCGACGCAGTAGCCGACCTCGTCGGTGTGGGCGTCCAGCATGACTTTCACAGGTCCGCTGCCCTTTCGGACGATCAGGTTGCCGATTGCGTCGGTCCACATCTCATCGACGTAGGGGGCCAGTTCCTGCTTCAGCAGGTCCCGCACCTCGTGTTCGAGGCCGGAGATGCCGCAGGCGTTGCTCAGTCGTTCTAGTAGCATGTCATATCCTCCACAAGGGCGGCATCGACCCGGGCGACCAGGTGGGCAAGCAGCCGGCCCGCCGCCTTGATATCGGCCATATCCACCGTTTCGACGGGCGTGTGCATGTAGCGAAGGGGAATGGAGAGGACACCCGTGGCCACGCCGCCACGGACGATTTGCATGCCCCAGGCGTCGGTGCCGGAGGAGCCGGGCATAACCTCCAGGCTGTACCGAATGCCCAGGTCGTCGGCGACCTTACGCATTACCTTGGCCAGTTTGGGCGAACAGTTGGGACCTACACCGATGGTCGGACCCTCGCCCAGGGGGAACGAGTCGGCCTCGCTGTTCGGGTGTTTGGCAAAGGTGACATCGACGGCGATGCCGATGTCCGGCTTGATGGCGAAGGTAGTGGTTACCGCACCGGGAAGGCCCCCGAACTCCTCACCAACGGTGCCCACGGCGTAGAAATCGGCCGTGTGACGCAGTTGCTGGAGCTCTTCCAGTGCAACTCGAAGGGCAGCAACGCTGGCCCGATTGTCCATGTAACGGCTGGAGTAGCGGCCGTTCTTGAGTGTGCGGAACTCGTAGCGGGGGAGCACAGGGTCGCCGAGGGCGACAAGGTTGCGAACCTCTGCCTCGGACAGGCCTGTGTCTATGTACAGTTCCTCGACGGGCATCTGCTTGTTGCGCTCTTCGGGGGAGGTTACGTGGGGCGGCTTGGAGCCTACAAGGCCCGGTATGAGCCGCTTGCCGTGCACCTCCACCTCCTGGGCCATGAGCAGGCGACGGTCCACCCCGCCCA
>JARBUG010000291.1 GCA_029239785.1 Symbiobacteriaceae bacterium
GTACCTGCTCCGTATCACCCCGGAACTGCCGACCAACCACATGGTCTTCTTCAGCGTCATGGAAGAGCTCAAGCTGGTCTCAGCCCGCCCGGTCCCGCCCGGAACCCCCGGGGCGTCGCAGATCCGCTACACCCCGCGGCCTGAGAACATCCAAGAGAACGACGTCACGATGTACCTGGACGGTGTCTTCGTTGACTACCCCAGCCTGAGGGTCAAGGGCAAGCGCAAGGTCGCCGTTGCGTTCGAGCGTGATGCAGAGAATAATCCCTACCTGGAGATCAACCTCGCCTCCCAGCTCGCCATGCGCACCACCAAGCGCGAGGGGGCGGCGGGCGAAGGCGAAGAAGATGAGAATCTGGAAGAAGAGTAGCAAACCTTAGGCCTACATAGCCAAAACATATGGAAAGCAGAAGACCGGCACTCCCTTGGGAGGCCGGTCTTTTGCCCTACCGCTGGTCGCCGCCCACGGTCGCCGGCCCCTCCCGCTCGGGACTGAGCAGCTCCGACAGCGTCACCGGCGTCAGCCCCCTGGCCTGCAGATGCTGGATCCCCTGGCCCAGCGCCGCCGCGGTATTGGGCTTGGGGTGGAGCAGAATCAGGTCCCCGGCCATTACCTTCTGGAACGTCGCCATGATATCCGCCACAGAGGTCGAGGCCATCCAATCCCTGGTATCAAGGCTGTAGAGCACCGTCCGGAGCTTCAGCTCATCGGCCGTCTTCACAATGGCCGGGTTGACCTGCGACTTATGCGGGGCATAGAACTTGACCGGCAGCCCCGTCGCCTTCTCAATCACGTCCACCGACCTCTCAATATCGCTGCGGAGCACGCCCCGCCGGGCCAGTCCCTCCGGGCCATCCTCCGTCAGCTGATGCCCATGCGACGCCACCTCATGCCCTCCGGCCACAATCGCCGCCATCAGGTTCGGATTCTTCGCCGCCCACCGGCCCGAAACGAAGAAGGTGGCCTTGGCGCCCCGTTCCTTTAGCGTATCTAGCATGCCGCCCAGCACCTCTTCGCCCCAATCGACGTTGATCAGGAGGGCGACCTCTTTTTTGGCCGGGTTCCCATGGCGGATGATCGACTTGGGGAAATCGCTCACCTTCTTGGACGGCGTGACCAGCCGTGTCGCCGGCTCGACCCGGGTGTTCGGCCGGGCGGCCAGCAGCCGGGTCCAGGTCGCCTCCACATCCAACTCGTACCCGTTCACTTCGGGGATGATGTAGGCATAGCCGTCCGTATCCTTCGCCTCGTAGGCGGACACCGGCTGGTCCCGGTAGATATGGGCCATCTGGCTCAGGACCTGTTTCGCCTCCGCCTCGGTCAGGCCCGAGAAGTCGCGCATCCCCACGGTGACGCCCGGCTGTACCACGGAGGCGCCACCGGCGCCGATTACGGGCCGCAGCCCAAAGCGGCTGCCCGGCAGCAAGATCAGTGCCAAAACCACGAGAATCGCCAGCGCCAGCCCCCAGCGGTTTACCCGGATGACGCGAAAGTGCGCCCGCACATTACGTTCCAATCGGATCACCCCTTGCCTGTACTATTCATCACCCTATGGGAAGGGATGTCCAGGTATGCCTTTGCGGGATCGCCGTGCTATAATGGGGCAAGACAATAAGTTTCCGGACCCGAAGAATTTTCCCCTACATCGAAACACCTCGGAGGTTGTGTCGTGCTGTCACGGAATGCACGGTACAGTGTGATCCAAGCCGCCCTGGGCGCCGTCGCACTCAATCTGTCCAACCAGTACGTAGGCATCTATGCGGTCAAACTAGGGGCTGACAACCTCCAACTCGGGTACCTGTCGTCGTGGCCGCAAATGGTCAGCGTCATCGCCGTGCTGGTCATCGCCGGTGCCGTCTCCCGGTCTGCCAGTAAGCAGCGGCTCATCGCAGGCATCTATCTGCTCGGCCGGCTGGCCACCTTGCTGCTGGCGATGGTCAATTGGCTGCCGGAGCCGGCGCGGGTCTGGGCCCTGATCATCTCCTGGGTCCTGGTCATCTTCCCGACCTCTGCCGCGGGCAACGCGCTCTCTTCGTTCCTGGCCGATGTCTTTCCCGCAAACGAGCGGGCCCGCTCCTTTGCCTCCCGCAACTCGTGGGGCACCGCGGCCGGCATGGCGACCATTCTGATCACCGGCTGGCTGCTCGACCTGGTCTTCCCGTATCCGCTCGGTTATCAGATCATGTTCTGCGGCTCGTTCATCGTCGCCCTGGTGGAGACGTATTATTTCCTGAAGCTGAAGGGGCCGGAGCAGCCGAAGGCAGCGGAGCAGCAGCCGAAGGCAAAGGGGAGCGGGCTGCGGCCCTACCTCGACACCTTCCGGCATACGCCGTTCCTGACGTTTGTCGCCTTCTCGATTCCCTTTCACTTCACGTGGCAGATGGCCTGGCCGATGTTCACCCGCTTCCAGGTGACCGACCTGGGCGCGTCCAACCAGTGGATGAGCTACATCGCCGTGGCCCAGTCGCTCTCGATGATCGTCGCCTATCCGATTATGGCGCGGCTGGCGGAGAAGCATGGCAACAAGTGGGTCCTGGGCTGGGCCGGCCTGAACCTGGCCACGGCGCCGGTGCTTACGGCCGCCTTCGCTAATATTCAGATTCAGGTGCTGCTCAACCTGTGGACAGGCATCGGCGTGGCAGGCGTCAGCCTGCTGGTGCTCAACAGCCTGCTGGAGGTCAGCCCGGCGGAGAACCGGACGGTTTACCTGGCGGTGCATACGGCTCTGGTCAGCGTCAGTGCAGCGATTGCACCGCTGGTGGGCGCCCGTTTGATGGATATTTTCCCGACCCAGGTCGCGCTGGGCAGTGCCAGCGGCCCCCGCTTGATTACCGCCGCCGGGTTCTTCCTGCTGGTATACTTGGAGCGCAGGCAGAAGGATAAGGTACGTAGGGCGGAGAATTCTACCACTTCGAGCCCTGCAGTCTAAACCGCCGAAGGAGGTCTCGCCCATGAAGATGATCGTCGCGGTCATTCGAGACGAATACGCCCATTCGCTGACCGAGCAACTGACGCACAAGGG
>JARBUG010000142.1 GCA_029239785.1 Symbiobacteriaceae bacterium
GCACATCGGTCACCTGCCAGCCCGCGAGGCCTTGCTCCAGCGTCTCCAGGGCGGTGCGGCGCACCTCGGCCTCAAACTGCGGGTACAGCTCGTCGTGCCGGTTCAGCGGGACGTAGGTCACGCCGCTGCCCGGCTCACCCGGCTCCACCCGCATGTGCAGCCAGGCCCAGCCCTGCGACGGGCGGTACTCGACCTGCGCCTCGCCGCTGGCCACGGGCGTCTCCCGGTAGATAACCGAGGGCGGGCTGAACCGGGCGGTCAGGCCAAACCGGCTCTGAAGCAGCGCCTCGACGATTTCGACCTGCACCGGCCCGACTACGGTCAGGGTGAGCTCCCGCACGGCAGGCACCCAGTGCATCTGCAAGCTGGGGTCCTCATCCACCAGGGTCTGCATGGCGATGAGGATGCGGCTCTGGTCATACTCGCGCTCGGGCCAGGCCCGCACGCTCAGCACGGGGCGGGCCAGGCGGTGGAGCGGCGGCAGCAGTTCCTCCGGGCCAAAGGTGTCACCGGCCCGCACGTTGCCCAGGCCGCAGAGCACCCCGATGTCGCCTGCCTGCAGGGCGGGCAGGTCTTGGTGGTGGCGGGCATACATGCGCCGGACCGCAGCGACCTTGGTGGGCGCAGGGCGGCCGCTCAGATGTACGGCGCCCCGGGCCGGGACCTCCCCGGCGAACAGGCGGACGTAAGCGAGCCGGCCCATGACCGGGTCAGCCTCCACCTTGAAGATGACACCAGCCGGGGCGGGGGGCGGGCTGGCGGCGACCGGCGCAGGCCCCGGCAGCAGGTCGACGATGGCGTCGAGCAACTCGGCCACCCCCAGGCCCTTGAGCGAACTGCCAAAGAGCACAGGCACGGCCTCGCCGGCCCGGGTCAATTCGGCGAGCCGGGCGAGGGGCCAGCTGCCGGGGCCCCGAGGCCCTGCGGCTGGCGCCTCACCCCCGACGTACCGCTCCAGGGCCAGGTCATCCCACTCGGCCAACTGCTCCAACAGCGTCGCCCCGTCCAGGGGCTCCACACCCTGAAAGTCATGCTCGGTGGCAGGCAGCGCCTGCACGGGCACAGCGCGCTCGGTCAGCATCCGGCGAACCTGCCCCAGCACCCGCTCTGGCCCCGCCCCGAAGCGGTCCACCTTGTTGATGAAGATCAAGGTCGGAATCCGCCGGCTCCGCAGCGCATGCCATAGCGTCTCCGTATGCGCCTGCACGCCCTCCGCCGCCGAAATGATCAGCACGGCGCCATCCAGCACCCGCAGCGAACGCTCCACTTCGGCCACAAAGTCGGTATGTCCCGGCGTGTCGACAAGGTTGATGTTGCAGCCCTTCCAGGGCAGGGCGGTGGCGGCGGTGCGGACCGTAATGCCCCGCTGCCGCTCCACATCCAGATAATCGGTCTGGGCCGTGCCGTCATCCACCCGGCCGGGCGTGCGAATACGGCCCGACAAAAAGAGCATCTGCTCCGTGGTGGTGGTCTTGCCGGCGTCGACATGAGCCATCAATCCAACATTGCGCAGCGAATAAATGAAGCCTGACCACTCCTCTTGGTTTCCTAAGAGTAAGGTACAGGCTTCTGCCATATGTCGGGAGGGTGCAGGACGGATCAACCCATTCTTTCTGGCGACGCCGCCCGGGGCAGCCAGACCGTAAACCGGCTCCCCTTGCCGACCTCGCTCTCCACCGTCACCCGGCCGCCCATGCGCCCCACCGCCTCAGCCACGATGGACAGGCCCAGGCCGCTGCCGGGAATGGTCTGCGTATCGGTCCCCCGGTGGAACCGCTCGAAGATGTGGGTCAGGTCATCCGCCGCAATGCCCCGTCCCGTATCGGTCACGTTGATGACGATCTGATCCCCCGCGTCGCCGGCGTCGATCCGAATCTGCCCGCCGGGTGGTGTGAACTTGCAGGCGTTCGTCACCAGATTGGTCACAGCGATCTCCAGCAAGTGGGCGTCGAACCGGACCGGCAACGGGCGATCCAACCCCGTTGTGGTCAGCGTGAGCCCGGCCTCCCCGGCCATGGCCCGGTAGGTGGGCTCTAACTCCGCCAGCACTTCTGCCGCATCGTCTTCCGTCAGCTCGATGCCTGTGCCCTCACCCAGCCGTGCCAGTTGGAGCAGCCCGGTAATGATCCCTTCGATCCGCTCAATCGACCGGCCCATGCGGGGCAACACCTGTCCGGCCCGCTCGGGGCGGTCGGTCACCGTTTCTTGGTAAGCCTTCAGCGCCGTCAGCGGCGTCTTCAGCTCATGAGCGGCATCCGATGCGAAACGCCGGGCCACATCCCGCTCGGCCGAAAGGCTGCGGAAGGACTCATCCAACCGCTGCACCATGCGGTTGAACTGCTGGACCAGGCCGTCAAGTTCCGGCGTGCCGGTAGGCTTCACGGTCTGAAGGAAGTCGCCTTCGGCGACCGCCCCCGTGGCCGCCGTCAGCCGGGCGATGGGCCGGGCGAGCCAGCGGCTCAGCCACCAGCCTGCCAGGGCCGCGAGGCCTACCCCCAGCCCCACCATCAGCACAACTTCCTGGTAGAAGACCCTGAGCAGCAAGCCCGCCTCCTTCCGGGGTGTTACCAGGAAGGAGCCCACCGGCAGGCCGCCGGGGCTATAGGGAATGCTGTAGCCCGTAATGCGCTCCCCGGTCTCGGTCAGCACCGAGAGCAGGCTGATGGCGTCCAGCGTCTGCCGCCCGAAGGGCTTGGCCCGCCCGGTCACAATCACACGGGTAAAGCTGATCTCCAAATCCGGATAGGCGGCCCGCAGTTCCGTCTCCAACTGGGCGGGCACCTCCACTGCGTTCTCCACCTTGGCGGCAACACTTGCCATGGCGGCCTGCAACTGCTCGTTGCGGACGAGGCGCGCATAGTTGATGAAGGCCCTCGAAAAGACCCAGCCCATCGCACCGAGCAGCACCAGCGCCAGCACGACGTAGGTCACAGTCAGTCGGGCTCGTAGACTCCTCATGGCCGTTCCTCCAGGAACTTATAGCCCACGCCGCGGACGGTCTGAATGTACTTCGGGTTATCGCTGTCGTCGCCCAGCCGGTCACGCAGGTTCCGCATATGCGCGTTGACCGTCAGAACGCTGCCGGTGTTGCGGTCCGTCTCCCAGAGCGCCTCCATGAGCATCTCCCGGGTAAAGACCTGCCCCGGGCGCCGGGCCAGGGTCATGAGCAACGTAAACTCGCTCGCGGTCAGGTGAATCCGTTCCTCGCCGCGGTAAACCGCCTGGCGCTCCGGCATAATCACCAGGTCCTTCGCCCGCACCCGCTTCTCCTCTTCCGGCCGGATGGCCGCCCGCCGCAGCAGGGCGCGCACCCGCGCCTTCAGCTCCCTGATGCCAAAAGGTTTGGCCAGGTAGTCATCGGCGCCCAACTCCAACCCTACTACCTTATCAAGCTCCTCGCCCCGGGCGGTCAGGAAGAGGACCGGCACGGAGCTTGTCTTGCGCAGTTCGCGGCAAATGTCAAAGCCGTTCATGCCTGGCAGGCGCACATCGAGGATGATCAGGTCATGCTCGCCGGACTGCGCCCGCTTCAGGCCGCTGGTGCCATCGGCCGCATGCTCCGCCTGCCAGCCTTCATCTTCCAGTGCCATCACAACCGCATCGGCCACGTCGAAATCGTCTTCAACCAGCAGCAGGGATGCAGACACGCACCTTCACCTCACCCTCATATTACTCTCCTGATTCAACCACAGCCACATGCAGAAACGGTGCGTTTCACATCAAGAAACGTTTATGATGGACGCGACGAGGCCGCGCCCGGGCGGGCACGGCCTGTCGTTCTGATTCGTCTACCAGGTGACTTCAATCGTCTCGGACCAATCGTCGGCATCCTGCTGCGCCGTGGGATTGTTAGACCAGTGGAAGTCGATCCAATTCCCACCGACCTTCATCAACACCGAGATGGTCTTATCGCTAAATAGCAGCCCGGTGGCTTCATGGCCGCCCACGTCCCAGGTGTCCTGGTCGACGATGCTGATGTCACGCCTCGGGCTGCCGATCGGCTCCTGGTAATGCTTCAGGAACCAGGGGATCGCCTCCTCCAGCGTCTTGCCGACAGAAGACTCGCTCCAGTTGTACACCGCCAGGTCGATCCGGTTCGCCGGGGAGCCCGGGTGGCGGGCAAACCAGAAGTCGCCGCCGGTCGTTTCGTTGGAGATAACCCAGCCTTCGGGCAGCGCAAAGGAGACGCCGTGCCGGATTAGCTTATAGGTGGCCCAGCCGTCTTCGACCTTGTAGGGCACTCGCTCCAGCCGGCCGGCCTGGCCCAGTCCCACGGTGCTCGCCGGGTTTGCCTTATAGAGGACCTCCAGCAGGTCAATGGCCTGCTCGATCATGCCCGCCTTCTCATAGACGAGGGCGAGGTCACCGAACAGGTTCTGCTTCCAGTTGACGTCATAGGCGGTTTCATACGGTTCGGCCAGACCCACGGCCTCCTCCAGCTGGATGGCCGCCTTGTCCCACTGCCCGAGGTTGGCATGGGCGAGACCGAGGGAGCGCACCGCTTCGGCCTTGTCTTCAGCGATGGCGTACTCGACGGCAGCGGTGAACGCGGGCAGGGCCTTGTCGTACTGATCCTGCTCCATCTGCCCCCAGCCCCGGTTGTACTGGGCGTAGTAGCTTTTCGGGTTGATGGCCTCCATCAGAGCAGCGAGTTTCTCCACCTCGGCGTATTGCTTACCCTCGAACGCCTTGTCCATGCGGTCGAGCAGCGGTACTTCCAAGGCGACCCGGTACCCGCCGCTCTCCTTGACCAGCGTGAACGGCGCTTCGGGCAGCGGGCTGCCCCCGGCGTTGAAGTCATGCACGATCACCTCGGCCCACGGGTCCTGGGCCTGTCCAACGGTGATGTCGCCGAAGGAGTCGAGGGCGTGCTCCTTGTAGTAGGCTGTGTATTCGGCCTGGGTGTAGGCTTCCCGGGCCTTGGCGCTCAGGAGCTTGTAGGCGGCGGCGAAGTCGCCCGACTTGCGGGCGTCCAGGTAGGTCTTCATGGCGGCGTCGGCGGTGGCCGCGGCGACCGGGTCGGTGGTGGGGCCGGTGCCAGGCACGTCATCCTTCCCGAGCAGCAGGAAAGCGGCAATGCCAATCACGGCGGCGGCGCCCACTGCGCCCAGGGTGATCCAGAGCCAGGTCAGGCTCTTTTTTTGCGTGGGCATGGGGGCCGGCTGGGGGTACGGGTAAGGCTGAGGTTGGGGCTGATAGGCCGCGGCCGCTTCGACCGGAGCACCGCAGGATCCGCAGAACTTACCGCTGGCAACCTCGTTGCCACATTGTGGACATTTCATGCGATAGCTCTCCTTCCACTGGGAGAAACAAAGTTAGCAGTACCCAATAGGTCGATGTAGACAATTCAAGGATAGCACCGAAATTCCTGCCCCTACCCATGTGGGGGGGCTTTTCCGGACATGATTTAGCCGCGGATTGCGCGGATTACACAGATTTGAAGTCAGACGCGGATTTTTTGGGGCAACGGGAATCGTTTTGGAAACATTACCATATTGGCGCTAATTACCTGTAACTTCTAGTCTGGCTGCCTGGCTTCCATCGGAGCGAGGCAAGCCACCTAGGTTAAAAACAATCCCTATATTGACTTGCAGACTGGCCTGGTTTCCCGCCGAAGGCCCAGCAGCCTGACTAGAAGACTGAGTTAATCCGTGCAGATCTGTGTAATCCGTGGCAGAAAACTGGTCCCGATACCCGACGCACATGCCCGGAAAATCCGCGATTGCCCCGAAATTCGCGTAATCTGCGCAATCCGCGGCGAAATAAAGGGACCGGCAGAGGGACGCCCAGTCCCAAAAATGAAAACCCCGTCGACATGATCGACGGGGTGCATCACCGCAACCAACTCAATCCCCGGTCTCGGCAGCCGCCTGCGCCTGGCGCCGGGCCACGGCACTCTCGGACTGCTCGTCGGCGTGGTAGCTGGACCGCACCAGGGGCCCGGACTGCACGTGGGCGAAGCCCTTCTTGAGCCCCGCTTCGCGCAGATCATAGAACTCCTTGGGCGTGTAGAACTTCTCCACGGCCAAGTGCTTGGTGGTCGGCCGCAGGTACTGACCAAAGGTGACGATGTCCACCTGGTGTGCCCGCAGGTCGTCCATGGCCTGGTGCAGTTCCTCGGTGGTTTCACCGAGGCCCACCATAATCGAGGACTTGGTCGAAATATGGGGCTTCATGTTCTTGGCCCGCTGGAGCACCTCCAGCGACCGGTCGTACTTCGCCCGCGACCGCACCCGGTCCGACAGGCGGCGCACGGTCTCAATGTTGTGATTGAGCACATCGGGCTCGGCATCCATGACCAGCCTGAGCGCGTCCCAGTTGCCCTGGAAGTCGGGAATCAGCACCTCAACCCCGGTCTGCGGGTTCTTGCGGCGTATGGCCCGAATCGTCTCGGCAAAAATCTGGGCGCCGCCGTCGGCCAGATCATCGCGAGCGACAGAGGTGACCACCACGTGGCGCAGGTTCATCTGCACGCAGGCATCGGCCACTTTCTCAGGCTCGGCCAGGTCAAGCTCGGTGGGCAGGCCAGAGGTAACGGCGCAGAAACCGCAGTTCCGAGTGCAAACCTCGCCCAATATCATGAAGGTAGCAGTCCGCCGGTTCCAGCATTCGAATATGTTCGGGCAGCGTGCCTCTTCGCAGACGGTGTGCAGGCCCTTGCCCCGCATTAGCTTCTTCAGCTCGGCAAAGTCCGGGTCGGTGGTCAGGTTAATCTTCAGCCACTCCGGCTTGCGGCTTACGTCGGCCTTGGCACGGCTGGGCATAACGGGCAGTTCCAGTTCGGGATCAAGCTTAACGTCGTCCACGAAAGGTCACTTCCTACTATTGTGTTGATGAAGAGAGCCATCTTTGTCAGTCTACCCTTTAGACGGACTGCGAACCAAATCGTGGTGGCAGATGCTCTGTATTTCGAAGGAATTCCGCTTATCGGGCGGGAATACCTGCCGCGGCATCTTCACCATATGGAGGCGTTATACGATGAACACGACGCAGGAGGATCGGATTTTTGGCGGCCTTGCCCACCTGGGCGTCATGTTTGGCTGGATTGGCCTGGCCTTTTTGGTTGTGCTGCTGATCATTTTTCAGCCCCGGTCCCGCTTTATTGTCAGCCACGTGAAGCAGGCGCTTGGCCTCTGGATCGCATACTTTGCGTTCCGGTTCGTCGCCAGCGCCATCTTCCTGGGTGGCGCGACCATGGCGCTGGTTGTCAACCCGTTTGCCTTCCTGACTTCCCCCGGCGCGCTGGCCGGCGTCCTGATCGGCGGGCTGTTAATCGCCGCCTTCGGCCTGACGGTGCTGGTCTTCGTCATCATGGCGCTGGTCAAGGGCATCAACGGCCAGACGCACCGGTATCCGGTCATCGGCGACCTGGTTGTCAGCATTGCCGGCGAATAACCCGCTGCATAATGGGAGCCACCCGCAACCCGGGGTGGCTCCTTTTACGTGGGCTTTAGTAGAGCGTAACGGTTCCTGGACCGTATCCCTGGAGGCGGGCCTTCACCGCCTGGAGGAAGCGCCCGCAGACCAGTCCATCCAAAATGCGATGGTCGAGGCTCATGCAAATGTTCATCATGGAGCGGATGGCGATGGCGTCGTTCTCCAGGACCACAGGCGTTTTGGTGATCGCCTCGAAGCTGAGAATGGCCGCCTGCGGGTGGTTGATAATCGGGGCAGACATGAACGACCCGAAGTAGCCGGTGTTGTTGACCGTAAAGGTGCCGCCGCTGATGTCATCCAGCGTCAGCTTGCCGGCCCGGGCACGGGCGGCCAGGTCGGCCACCGCGTGGTTCAGCCCGCTAATGGATAGCCGGTCGGCATTTTTGATGACCGGCACCGCCAGGGAGGTTTCGGTGGCCACAGCGACGGAGATGTTGATCTCCTTCTTCATGATGATGCTGTCGCCGGCCCACTGGCTGTTGATGATCGGGAACTCCTTGAGCGACTCCACGACCGCCTTGATGAAGAAGGGGACGAAGGAGAGGCTGACGCCTTCCCGACGCTTAAACTCTTCGCCCATTTGCTCCTTGAGCTTGACGAGGCCCGTGACGTCGACGGGCATCATGGTCCAGGCGTGGGGTGCTTCGTGCTTGGATTGCAGCATCTTTTCGGCGATGCGGCGCCGCACGGCGTCGACCGGGATCACCTGGTCGGCGGCCAGGGGCTGGGGCGCCGGGGCCGGGGTGTAGGCGGGGCGAGCCGGTGCCACGGGTTCGGTCAGGGGCGCAGCAGGTGCGGCCGCCTGCGCAGCCACCATGCCGCCCACGCAGTCCTGGGCCGCGGCGCCCGAGGCGATGTAGCCCTCCACGTCTTTGCGGGTAATCCGGCCGCCGAGGCCGGTGCCCGGGATGCGGCTCAGGTCAAGGCCGTGCTCCTGAGCCAGTTTCAGCACCGCCGGGCTGTACCGGCTGGCCGCCTCGCCCTTGGGCCGGTCCAGGGAGGCGACCGCTGCCCCGGTCAGGGCAGCGGGCCGGGCGCCGCCTGGGGCGGCCTGCGCGGCCTGGGGCCCGGCCTGGGCGACCGCCGCGGCTGCAGCCCCGGCGGCGTTCATCACAGCGATCAAGGTCCCCACCTTGACCGTCGTACCTTCAGAAATCACAAGATTAGCCATCACCCCGTCCGCCGGGGCAGGAATCTCGGCATTCACCTTGTCGGTGATCACTTCTGCAATGGGCTGGTACTTCTTGACCGCCTCGCCAGGCGCCACCAGCCACTTCCCCAAAGTCCCTTCGGTCACCGACTCACCAAGCTGTGGCATCAGAATGTCCACGTATGCTAGCTCCTTCCCCCAAACGGAAAGCGCGTCCCTGCTGGTCTTTTTCTGCCACGGATTTCACGGATTACGCGGATTTCGGGGCAAAACGCTGATTGGGAGAAGACATTTTCTGCCGCAGATGACGCAGATATCGCAGATACCGAGGAAAGCAATCCAGGCCATATTTATCATATTGGCCCGGTAAACCTTACCCGGGACATCTGCGTAATCTGCGGTGAAATAAATGTCCCGAAAAGCCCGCAGGGTCAAACCCGGTCAATCCGTGTCTGTTTCCCAAATCCGCGAAATCCGTGTAATCCGTGGCCAAAAACTGCCCCAAAAGGCCCTAAAAACGAGCCAGGTTCCGCATGGCCTCAAGGCACTTCTCGGGCGAGAGCATGAAGAACTTCTCCATGGGCCCGGCGTAAGGCATGGCCGGCACATCCGGCCCGCACAGGCGCTGCACCGGCGCATCCAGGTCAAAGAGGCACTCCTCGGCGATGATCGCCGACACCTCAGCCCCAATGCCGTGGGTCTTGCCCGCCTCGTGCACAATCAGCACCTTGCCCGTCTTCCGGGCAGCGGTCACAATCGCCTCACGGTCAAGCGGCAGCAAGGTCCGCAGGTCCAGCACCAGGGCACTGTAGCCTTCCTTTTCGAGCTGTGCCGCCGCCTCCAGGCAGAAGTGCACCGTCTTGCCGTAGGTAATCACGGTAATATCCGACCCATCCCGCTTCATATCGGCCTTGCCGATGGGGATGACATAGTCCGACTCCGGCACCTCGCCCTTGATCGCCCGGTACAAGCCCTTGTGCTCGAAGAAGAGTACCGGGTCCGGGTCACGCACAGCTGCGGCCAGCAACCCCTTCACATCGTAGGGGGTGCTGGGCACAACCACCTTGAGGCCGGCCGTGTTGGTGAAGTACTGCTCCACCGACTGGCTGTGGTAGAGCCCGCCGTGCACGCCGCCACCGAAGGGCGCCCGAATCACCATCGGCACCGTCCAGGCCGAGTTTGACCGGTAGCGCATCTTCGCCGCTTCGCTGATGATCTGGTTGAAGGCCGGGAAAATGAAGTCGGCAAACTGAATTTCGCAGACCGGCTTGGTACCATACAGCGCAGCCCCGATGCCCACGCCCACAATCGCCGACTCGGTCAGCGGGCTGTCCTGCACCCGCTCGCCGCCAAACTCATCGAACAGGCCGAGCGTGGCACCGAAGACGCCGCCCTTCTTGCCCACATCTTCACCGACCACCCATACGTCGCGATCCCGGCGCATCTCCTGGCGCAGGGTCTCCCGCACCGCCTCCACAAAGTTAAGCACTGCCATGGCTGACCCTACCCCTCCCTCTGCTCGGGCGCGTACACATGCGTCAGCGCAAACTCCGGCTTGGCATACGGCTGCGCCTCGGCAAACTCGGTGGCCTCGTCGATCATGGCCATGATCTTCTTTTCCATGGCCTCAAGCCCCGCCTCATCGATCAGGCCGTGCTCGAGCAGATAGCCCCGGGCCTTGACCAGCGGGTCCTTCGCCTTGAGCGCCTCCAGTTCGGCCGGGTCGCGATAGCGCCGCTGATCGTCGTCGGAGGAGTGCGAGGTAATGCGAATGCACTTGGCCTCAATCAGGGTCGGACCTTCGCCCCGGCGGGCCCGCTCATGCGCCGCCCTGAAAGCCTCGTAGACGGCCAGCACATCGGTGCCGTCCACCTCGATACCCGGCATGCCGTAGCCCTGGCCCCGGTTGGCCACCGAGCCGCCGGCCACCTGCTTCTCCAGGGGCACCGAAATGGCGTACTGGTTGTTTTGAATCAGGAAGATGACCGGCAGCTTGTGTACCCCCGCCCAGTTGAGCGCCTCATGGAAGTCGCCCTGGTTGGACGAACCCTCGCCGCAGCAGGTGTAGACTACTACATCATCGCCCCGCATGCGGGCCGCCTGCCCGATGCCCACGGCGTGCAGGAGCTGCGTGGTGACCGGGCTGGAGCCCGAGAGCACGTTGTGGGGCCGGTTGCCCCAGTGGCTGGGCATCTGCTTGCCGCCCGATGCGGGGCAGTCGCTGCGCGCAAAGGCCCCGAGCATAATCTCGCGCGGAGTCACCCCCGCGACGAGATTGATGCCCAGGTCCCGATAATATGGCGTAAACCAGTCATGGTCGCGCCGGAACGCATAGGCCGCCCCCACCTGAGCCGCCTCGGCGCCCTGCGGCGAGATGACAAACGGAATCTTTCCCCCACGTTGCAAGAGCCACAGGCGCTCATCTACCCGGCGGGTGAGCAGCATGTAGGAGAACATCTCCAACAACTGCTCACGGGATAACCCCAGCGCTTCGTGGCGGGCCTGCGTATTTGCCGTCACTGGCTCCGTCCCTCCCATGTCAGACCTTCTCTCTACATATGAATCGCCCGGCCATCCACCGCCAGCGCCGCCTCGCCGAAGATCTCGGAGAGCGTCGGGTGCGGATGAATGGTCTGGCCAATCTCCCAGGCGCTGGCGTTCAGCACCATGGCCAGGCCGGCTTCGGAGATGTAGTTGGTCACCTCCGGCCCAATCAGGTGGGCGCCCAGCAGGTCACCGGTCTTGGCGTCGGCGATCAGCTTGGCAAAGCCGTCGATATCGCCGTGGACCTGCGCCTTGCCGATGACCCGGAACGGGAACTTGCCGACCTTCACTTCGAAGCCCTTCTGCCGGGCCTCCGCCTCCGAATACCCCACTGAGGCGACTTCGGGCCGGGTGTAAACGCACTTGGGCACCTTGTGGAACTCGAACGCATGCGGCTCAAGCCCCTTGATGTGCTCCATGGCGATGATACCCTGGTGCGATGCCACGTGCGCCAGGCCCCCACCTGCCACATCGCCGATCGCGTAAATGCTCGGATCGCCCGTACGGCCATAGCCGTCGGTTTCGATGAAGCCGCCCCGCTTGTAGGCGATCTTCTCCCGATTCTCCAGGCCAAAGCCCTGGGTAACCGGCTCGCGTCCCACCGAAACCAGCACGATTTCGGCCGAGAAGCGCCGGACCTCGTCGCCGATTTTGGCGTTCAGACTGGCTTCGCCGTTCTCGACCTTGACCGAAGCCGGGTCAACGGCAGCACCGGTGATGATGTTGATCTTGCGCCGCTTCATCAGCTTCTCAAGTTCGGCGGCGACCTCTTCATCTTCGGTCGGCAGAATGCGGGGCAGGTACTCCAGCACTGTCACCTGGACGCCGAAGTCGTTATACAGGCTGGCCCACTCCATGCCGATGACACCGGCGCCGATGATGATGACGCTCTTGGGCAGCGTCTGGCGCATCAGGGCATCGTCAGAAGTGAGGACATGTTCGCCGTCAATCTGAATACCCATGGTCTTGGGCTTCGAACCGGTGGCGATGATGATCTTTTCAGGCTCGAGCAACTCCTGCTGACCGGCAGGGGTCATGACCGAGACCAGGCCGTTCGGTGAGAAAATGGAGGGCGGCACCAGGGCGCCGGTCCCCTCGATGACAGTGACGCCGTTCTTCTTGAGCAGAGCCTGAACGCCCTTGTGCAGGTTGCCCACGATCTTTTCCTTGCGGTTATAGATGGCCCCGAAATCAAAACCGATGGACTCGGCGACCAGGCCGAAGTCCTTGGCCCGCTTCATGGTGTGGAGGATCTCGGCGCTCCGCAGGAACGCCTTGCTGGGAATGCAGCCGCGGTGCAGACAGGTGCCACCGACCTTATCTTTCTCCACCAGCGCAACCTTGAGGCCCAATTGGGCCCCCCGAACGGCGGCAACATACCCGCCGGTTCCGCCTCCGAGCACAACAACATCAAAGTTTGACATGGGTTAGCAGCGACTCCCTTCGCAAGAAAGACAGAGTAAAGTGTATCCAAGTCGTTACATGTATAGAACCGCGCCACTCAACCAGGCAATAGCATAGCAACCTTTGTGCCAACTCGAATATGACATCAAAGCGCTATTAGTCTGCAATTCGTTGCATTGACCTGCATTGATTTGCAGGCTGCCCTGTGCAATGATTTCCGATCGGGGGAGTAGAATCCTTCCGCTGGCGGAAACGGGAGATTATCTGGCCGCGGATTTCAGGAACTGCACGGATTAGCGAGGCTCTCCGGTCGGGCTGCTGGGTCTTCAGGAAGCCGGGGACAGTTGGCCACGCCTTTGGCCCACTTTTGCATGATAGCACCGAGGTTTCGCGTGTGCGGATGGTCGGAGCGGGCGATAACCCCCGTTTGCGGGGCGAAATCGGGCTCTCCGCCCATC
>JARBUG010000292.1 GCA_029239785.1 Symbiobacteriaceae bacterium
AGGAGAACTTGCAGAGGTCCAGCGCGTCGGAGAAGGCCAGCAGGTCCTGGAAGGTCTTGAGCAGTTCGCCCTTGCCTTCGGCCACTTTCCGGTCGGTCTGGAACGGAATGCCCGCGACTTCGGATGCGACGGTATAGCCGCGCAGGTGGCAGGCGCCGCGGTTGGAAGTCGCGTACCCCAGGCCGATGCCCTTGATGCCGCGGGGGTCGTACGCGGGAATCGCCTGACCCTTGACCGAGTTGGCCAGTTCAGGGCAGCCCAGCTCGGCGGCGGCGCCCGCGGCGCCCTTTGCGAAGGTTTTGCCCAGGCTTGATGAGGCGTGGGCGATCTCATCGGCCAGCTGGACCATGCGGTGAGTCTCGGCCCAGGAGATGCCTTCCGGCAGGAAGCCCTTCTCCGTCGCTTCCATGGCCATGGAGAAGACGTTACCCAACTCGATGGTGTCCATGCCGTACTCGTTGCACTGATCCAGCAGCTTGGTGATGGCCGCCACGTCGGCGTGGCCGCAGTTGGAGCCCAGCGCCCAGGCAGTTTCATACTCAAAGGACTCGGTGCGCAGGCCGGCGTACTCGCCTTCCTTGATTTCGACTTCTTTCTTGCAGGCCACCGGGCAGGCGTGGCAGGTGGGCTCCTCCACCAGGTACTTCTCCCGGATCTCTTCGCCGGCGATCAGTTCAGCGTCGGGGTCGGTGGTGGTCTGGCCGTTGCGGGTGGGCAGGGCGCCAATTTCGTTGACGATGTTCATCAGCACGTTGGTACCGTAGAGCGAGAGGCCGCCCTTGCGCGGTGCGGTCAGGCCGCCTTCCATGATCGCCTTGAGCCCGGCCTTGCGGGCGGTCTCCACGGCCTCTTTCTTGTCGTCTGCAGGCTTCCACTGGGCCTTGATGTCGCCGACGGCAACCAGCGCCTTGATCTGCTTGAAGCCCATGACAGCGCCTGTGCCGCCCCGGCCCGCCGCCCGGTCATTCTCGTTCATGATGGCTGCGAAGCGAACGAGGTTCTCACCCGCCGGCCCGATGGCCATCACGGAGACGTGGGCGCCGCCGTGCCGGGCCTGGAGAATCTTGACCGTCTCACGGGTGGACTTCCCCCACAGGTCGCTCGCATCGTGCAGCGTGATGGAACCGTTCTCGGCCACGGCGTAGACCGGCCGCTCGGCCTTTCCCCCGAAAATGACCGCATCAAAGCCCGCCCAGCGGAGCCGGGCCGCCGACCAGCCGCCCATGTGGGAGTCGGTCACAGTGCCGGTCAGGGGCGACTTGGTGCAGACGGCGAGGCGCCCGGACATATTCATGGCGCTGCCCGTCAGGGGGCCGTTTACGAAGCAGAGGATGTTCTCAGGCGAGAGCGCTTCCACCCGGGGCCCGTTGTCGAAGACGTACTTGACGCCCAACCCCCGGGCGCCTATGTACTTGCGGGCATCCTCCGGGTTGATTCCCTCGTAAGCGACGCTGCCTGCCGTCAGATCGATCCGTGCGACTCGATTCGCGTATCCAGTCAGAGTCATGTGCGATCCCCTCCTTACGAATTCCTTTCGATTTATAGGTGAATAATTCCTCTTGTATGACTAAATAAAAAAGGGCGGCAGGTTTTCCTGCCGCCCAAGCTGCTTACATCCGATTGCGACCCATACCGTAGGCCAGCCCCAGCAAGCCGCCCATGACTGCGCCGGCAGCCACGACGGGCATCGCCATGGCGGTTCCGGTAACTGCGAGTGTGACGCCGCCCAGGGTCGCCGTAACGCCCCAGCCGCCAGCAGCGCCAACGCCGGCGCCGACAGCGGTCGTCTTCATGACGTCGCGGTTCATCATGTTGTTCATAGTACGCCTCCTCCCCGGGGGGTGCGACAGGCTAGAGCCTGTCACTTCAGCGTATGCCGGGGATGGCCGAAGCGTTCGAGGAGCGCCAGAGCCATCTCTTCGTGGCTGAAGCCCTGGGGGAAGTTGCCCCACTGGCCAGAGGTGGTGGGGTCGAAGTGTTCGGCCATTAGCCCGAGGCCGGTGGCGCTCCCCAGGCAGAGGCGAATCAGGGCCAGGGCCCGGTCGCTGTGGCCGGCCCGCAGGTAGTGGCGGGCCAGCCAGAGCGTGGGCAGGTAGAAGGGTACAGACGCGTAGTCGTAGCGGGCCATGCCGCCCCACATGTTCAGCCCGCCCGCCCGCCGGCCCCAGTACGGGGTGTCGGTGCTGTAGGGCCGGTCGCCCGGCAGTTCGGGCAGGTGGACGGGCTCTTCCATGGCCCGGACCGTGGCCGCCAGGCGGGGGTCGTCGGCGGGAATCAGGTCCCAGAGCGAGAGCGCCAGGACCGAGATGTCGATGGGTGAGCGATCGTCGTAGGTTTGGAGGAAGGTCTGGCGCTCCTCGGCCCAGCCGTTCTGCAGCACATCGGCCAGGATGCGCTCGGACTCGCTCGCCCAGCGGGAGGCGTCGGCGCCCTGGCCCAGGGCGCCGGCCATAGCGGCCGCCGCCTTCAGCCCGGCCGCACAGAGCGCCTTGCCATAGACCCAGTGGTCCAGCCGCTCCCGAATCTCCCAGATGCCGTTCTCTTTGCTCCGCCAGGTCTGCATCACCGCTTCGGCGGCCTGGGAAACTGCGGACCAGCGCTCCCGGACATAGTCCAGGTCGCCCGTCACTTGCCAGTGGTACCAGAGGCCGTGCAGAATGGACCCTTCCGAGTCGATCTGAACCTGTTCCGACGCGGCATTGCCGAAGCGAACGGGCCGCTCGCCGCCGGGGCCGGCCAGGTCATCGATCACCGATTCGCGGGGGTTGCCGCCGTCCACGGTGTAGAGCGTCTGGCGCCAGCGGCCGTCAGGCCCCTGGTGGGCAAGAACGAAATCGTAGAAACGGCGGCTCTCGCCATGCAGGCCGGCCGCATCCAGGCAGCGGGCGATGAAGTAGCCGTCCCGCAGCCAGGCGTAGCGGTAGTCCCAGTTGTCGCCCCCGCCCGGGATGGCCGGGAAGGAGGCCGTGGGTGCGGCCAAAATG
>JARBUG010000293.1 GCA_029239785.1 Symbiobacteriaceae bacterium
AATTTGCCGGCAGCAGGTTCTTTTTCTTGCAGACCCCCATATCTCAGTTGCTTCATGCGCATACTATCTTTGCACACCAGGGCTGCTGGTTTGGACGGAGGGGGGAGAGCCATGTTGCTGACAGACGAAGCGGCTGGGCGACGGGAAGCAGGAATCGCCCTCCTGGGTCGCGGTCTGTTGGTGGCAGCGGCAGAAGAGTTTGCCCGGTGGCTGGCGCTCACTACGCCCCTGGGTGACCCGCAGCAGATCATTCCTGCACTGAACGGGATGACCAAAGCGGCCGTGAGCCGGGGAGACCCTGAAGCGGCGCTTGTCCACCTGCACAAAGCCCTGGCCCTTTGTGAGCAGCCAGGGGTGGGTACGTCAAACAAGCTGCGTGTCTATGTGAACCTGATGATTATTTACACGGACATGGGACGCCTGGAAGAAGCCCTTGCCTTTGTGCGCAAAGCTGAAGCGCTGGGTGTTGACCAGGACCCATCCGTCAGGCTCTATTACTGGCTGAACCAGAGCGCCCTGCACTGGCGGCGCCAGGAGTGGGAAGCGATGCGGGTGGCCTCAGACACGGCCTACCAGGAAAGCCTCGCGGCGGGAGACCCGAGCCGGCAGAACATGGCGCTGACCAACCGGGGGATCGCACACCTGGAACTGGGCGCCTACGAAGCGGCAGAGGCGGACTTGAAGGGCGCCCTGAGCCTGGCTGAAGAACTGGAGCCCTCGGAACTGGCCTACGCTTATGCCGAATACGGACGGCTCCATTTTCTGCGGGGCGATTATGCGGCTGCCATGGCCGCTGGCCGCGATGCGCTGGGCGCCTTGCTGACCGACCTGGCAGCGCTTGACAAGGAAGAGGTCGCACGGGTGAGCCGGTTGTTCGGCATCATCTTCGCAACGCTGGGCCAGCGGAATCTGGCGCTCAAGTACCTGAACCGCTCGGCTGCCTACTACAGCCAGTTGGGCCTGCGAGGCGAGTGGCAGCGATCCACCGAGATGATCGGGCAGGTGCTCTCCGGTCCGGTCCGCCCGGCCCGGAGCCAACTGCAGAGTGAAGTGCAGCAACTCGACTTTTTGACCGCTGTGCTGGATCTGACCGATGATCTTGAGAGCGTGGACCCCAAGCCTGTGGGCTCTCCCGCAGCGACTTGGTGACGCTGAACTACGCCGCCCGGTTGCATGACGTCGGCATGGTGGCCGTTGATGCGGAACTGCTCCGTCGTGACGGCCCGCTGACAGAGGCGGAACGACGTCGGGTCGGCATGCACACGGTGATCGGTGAGGAGATGCTGCGGCCCTATGGCCTGCCCGTGGAGGGGCTGAAGGCGATTCGGCATCACCACGAGCACTATGACGGCGGCGGCTCGCCCGATGGGCTGAAGGGCGACGCGATTCCCCTGCTGGCCCGGATCATCACGGTTGTTGATGTGTACGATGCGCTCACATCGGAGCGAGTCTACCGCGGCGCCATGAACCACGAACAGGCCGCACAGGAATTGCGGTCGATGGCCGGGTGCGAACTGGATCCTGTGTTAGTGGAGCGCTTCCTGGCGCTTCATGACATATAACCCCTAATGAGGAGGCAACCATATGAAGAGGTTGGTCGCGCTGATTCTCGTCGCTCTGACGCTTGCCGCGTTTGCCGGTACCGCTTCGGCGAGGGCCCGTGGGGATATCATTTTCGATCACTCCCAGGGGCACGCGATTGGCAAGGGCCTGTCCAAGTAATCGACTTGTAGAAATGTAAGGTAAGGAAGAAATGCACATGGGGCCGGACCCGGGAGCTGGACAAGCTCCCGGGTCCGGTCTTCGTTTTCGGCCTTCATGAAATTGCGGATCAGGTCATGACTTGTATCTCTTTGGCTTTTTGGGTATAATCTTAAGGACAGTCATTTGAACGGCGAACCAGAGACTCGGCGACTGGTCAGCAGTGCGGCGGCCTTCGACACCGGAACGGAATGGTGGCGAATGGCGGCTGACCGATTTGCAGGACGACTGCACGCCTGATCTCTGTCCACCCTTGCCGGCTCGCATCGGGCGAGCCAGGATCTGGGGTGTGTTTTGCTGTGCAAACAACAAAGGAGGAACTCATAGATTTGGCGCGCTACCGAGACAAGGGCCAGAAACTGCTGGTCATGCCCCTTGGGGGCCTAGGTGAGATTGGTAAGAACAGCATGGCGATTCAATACGGAAACGAGATCGTCGTCATCGACGCCGGGCTCGCATTTCCGGAGGAGGAGATGCTCGGGATCGATATCGTCATCCCGGACTTCACCTACCTGCTCGAAAACCGCGACAAGGTCAAGGCGCTGCTGCTTACGCACGGCCACGAAGACCACATCGGCGGTGTTCCGTATCTGCTGCGGAACCTGAACCTGCCGGTCTACGGCACGGCCCTGACCCTCGGCCTGGTTGAGGGAAAGCTCGATGAAGCCGGCCTGACCTTGAACCCCGAATCGAAGGTCGTCAAACCGGGGGAAAGTCTGAAGATCGGTTCTTTTGACGTCGAGTTTATCCGGGTGAACCATTCGATTCCAGGGGCCTGCGCCATCGCGTTGACAACCCCGGTCGGCACCGTACTACATACCGGTGACTTCAAGTTCGATCAAAGCCCGGTCGACGGCGAACAGGCTGACTACCGCCGTCTGACCGAACTAGGTGCAAAGGGTCTGCTGGCGCTCCTGGCCGACAGCACCAATGCCGAGCGCCCCGGGTTTACCCCGTCTGAGCGTTCGGTGGGTGTCAATATCGACCGGATTTTCCGTGAGGCCAAGGGCCGGCTCCTCATGGCGACCTTCGCCTCGAACGTCCACCGACTGCAGCAGGCCATTACCGCCGCTGCCCGTCATGGCAAGAAAGTGGCCGTTATCGGGCGTTCCATGGAGAATACCGTTAACGTCGCGATGCGCCTGGGGTACTTGCAGGCCCCTGAAGGGACCATCGTCACGGTTGAGGAATTGAAGCGGTTCCCGCTGCAGAACCAGGTCATTTTGACCACCGGGTCGCAGGGCGAGCCGATGAGCGCACTCACCCGCATGTCCGTCAACGATCACAAGATGATCGAGATCATTCCCGGCGATACGGTGCTCCTCTCGGCGACGCCCATTCCGGGCAACGAAAAGAGCGTCGGCCGGACGATCAACAACCTGTACCGCCGTGGCGCCGAAGTGATTCATGACCGGACTGCCGGCATTCATGTCTCCGGCCATGCCGCTCAGGAAGAGCAGAAGCTGATGATCAACCTGACCCGCCCGAAGTACTTTGTGCCTGTGCACGGCGAGTATCGCATGCTGCTGCAGCACAAGAAGCTGGCCGAGCAGTGCGGCATTCCTTCGGAGAATATCCTCATTGGCGAAAACGGCACAACCTTCGAATTTACGTCGGAGAGTGCCACCATTGGCGGCAAGGTGACCTCCGGACAGGTACTGGTTGATGGTCTTGGCGTAGGCGACGTTGGCAACATCGTGCTGCGCGATCGCAAGCAGCTGTCGCAGGACGGCATTCTGATCGTGGTCGTGGCTATGGAGAAGGAGACCGGCCTGATTATGGGCGGTCCGGACATTGTCAGCCGGGGCTTTGTCTACGTGCGCGAGTCGGAAGGGCTGCTCGACGAGGCCAAGGAGCGCGTCAAGAACGCCCTGTACGACTGCCTGGAGCGCAACGTTACCGAGTGGGCAGTGCTCAAGAGCGGCGTGCGCGACGTACTGGGCAAGTACTTGTACGAAAAGACCCGCCGCCGGCCCATGATCCTGCCGATTATTATGGAAGTGTAGTAGGGCAACATAATGGAGCGGGTGAGAACCCGCTCCATTTTCGTCTCTCTGGGAGGGGTTTGCGTGCCAAACTTCCGAGAGTGGACCGCCGGCGAGATTGTGGTGCAGATGCCCCAGGCCCGGAACTTGCTGGCCAAGCATTTTGGCCCGGAAGGGATTACGACCGGGTCGGGCTTCATGCTAAAAGATCTGGCCAAGCGCAAGGGTGTTGACCTCGCCCCGATCGTTGGCGACCTGAACGCCATGGCGAAGGGCACGGGGTTATTT
>JARBUG010000294.1 GCA_029239785.1 Symbiobacteriaceae bacterium
ACCGCCGGCGAGGGATGCTGCAGCCAGCCGACCAGCAGCATCTCCGGTGCAGCGCCGCCCTGCCCCGAGCCGCCCATCCCCCCGCCGCTCAGCCTCGCCCGCGTCCGCATGCACTGGTTCTGATCTACCTGCGGCGCGCCTTCGATCGTGCCCACATCTGATCGCATGATGTTCATCCGGTCAGCGGCGCCGGGGCCATCCCGGTGCTCCTCATTCCCACCCAGGAAAAGATGCCCCAGTTCATGTGGGAAGAGGTTCGGATGGGCGTTGCTGCTCAGCGCCACGTAGCCGGGCTCCCCGAAGGTAAAGGCCGAGCGGCCCTGGAACATGCTCCCCGCGATGGACCGGACATAGTAGATCCGAACGTCGGCGGCAGTGCAGCCTCCGCGCTGGTTTAGCAGCGACGCCGGCGCCGTGCGGTAATCGACCCAGCCAGGATAGTCCAGGTCGGCATCGATCGGCGTGAAACTGCCCTCTGCGAAGGCGATGCCGCACTGGCCCCAGATGGTGCGGGCCATCTCCAGGTCGCGCCGGAAGCGGGCCAGGTCAGCGTTGGCACCGTTCACGGCGACAGCGCAGACCCGCACCACTTGACGCCGGCCCAGGGTCCGGATGGGCCGGGGCGCCATTTCGACCTGCACCGGAATCTGCCCCCGACGGACCAGGTCAAAGACTCGCCTCACATCAGCAGCAAAGGCCCCGCCCGGGCTGATCACGCTGGCGTTCCCTCCATAAGCGCGGTCGTTCCTCGATCAGAATATGTCCCACGGCCACCCGCTGTTGCCCAGACAACTTTCTCTATGGTAAAGTTCTACTTGCCTTTCGTGGGTTCTACGAACCCGCTGTCGGCGCCTTCGGGCGATCGTCAGCATTCGCTGCCGACGCCGGGCGAACGCTTCCATTCAGGAGGACAGCGCCATGCCACCTGTCATCACCCTCAGGGGGATCACCAAAACCTACCAGACCGGCGAGGAGACGCTCCACGCGCTCGCCGGCGTCGACCTGACGGTTGAGCCCGGTGAGTTCGTCGCCATCGTCGGGCCATCCGGCTCCGGCAAGTCGACCCTGCTTTCCATCCTCGGCTGCCTCGACAACCCGACCAGCGGCGAATACCGCCTCGACGGGGCCAACGTCGCCGGCCTCTCCGAAGACCAACTCTCCCGCATCCGCAATCAGAAGATCGGCTTCGTCTTTCAGGCCTTCCACCTGCTCCCCCGTCTGACCGTCGCCGAAAACGTCGAAACGCCCCTCCTCTACGCCGGCCTCCCGGCGAAGGAGCGGAAGCAGCGGGTGGCCCAGGCCCTGGCCCGTGTCGGCCTGACCCAGAAGGCCGACCGGGAGCCCAACCAGCTCTCCGGCGGTCAGCGGCAGCGGGTCGCCATCGCCCGGGCGCTGGTCACCCGGCCCAGCCTGATGCTGGCCGACGAGCCCACGGGCAACCTCGACTCCCGGACCGGACGCGAGGTGCTCGCCCTCCTTCAGGAACTGCACAAGGCCGGCTCCACCATCGTCCTGGTCACCCACGACCCGGCCATCGCCGCGACCGCCGAGCGGACCATCGAAGTGCGCGATGGCCTGATCGTCCGGCAGGAGGTGGCTCTGCTATGAGCATCATCGAAACCGTACGGATCGCCTTCCGGGCGCTGCGGGCCAACAAACTGCGCACCCTGCTGGCCATGCTGGGCATCATCATCGGCGTGGCGGCGGTCTCCGCCATCATGTCGATCGGCGATACGTTCAAAGGGACGATCGTCGGTGAGTTCAACCGCTTCGGCGCCGCATCGCTCTTCGTCATGCCCGGCGATGTGGAGGCCGGCCCGCAGGCGGCCATGGCAGCCTCCACCCTTACTTTCGAAGATGAGGCCGCCGTCGCGGCGAAGGTGCAGCCCGACCTGAGTGGCAGCACCATTCAGACGGCCGCGTACATAGAGATCGGCCCCACCCGCAAGATGGTGACCGTCATCGGCGCCAACGAGCACTTTGAGCAGCTGCAGAGCTGGTACATGGATGCGGGGCGCATCTTTACCCGGGGCGAGTACGACACCGCTCAGCCCCTGGCGGTGGTGGGTGTTACCTTCCGCGACACCTTCTTTGGCAAGGATACCGACGTCATCGGCAAGCGCTTCACCTTTCAGGGCCGCGAGGTTCAGGTCGTCGGCCTGCTCCAGAAGAACACCATGAATGTGGGCGTCGACATCAACAACGTCGTCGTCCTGCCCAGCCCCTTCGTCTCGGAAGCACTCGATATCAAGCGCCCCAACTCGCTGGTCTTCAAGTTCGGGAGCCCGGAAGAGGCGAAGGCGGCCAAGGCCGAGGTCGAACAGATTCTGCTTGACCGGCACGGCAACCGTGACTTCTCCATCCAGAGCCAGGAGGAGCTGACGAAGGCCTTCGGTTCGATTCTCGATAACGTCGCCCTCTTCATCGGTGCGATCGCGGGGATTTCGCTCCTGGTGGGCGGGATTGGGATCATGAACATCATGCTGGTCTCGGTCAAGGAGCGGACCCGGGAGATCGGCATCCGCAAGGCGATTGGCGCCCGCCGGCGGGATGTGTTGCTTCAGTTCCTGGTGGAGTCGGGCGTGCTGGCCCTGCTCGGCGGCCTGCTGGGCGTCCTTCTCGGCATGCTGATGGCCGGGGGCGCCGCCGGGGCGCTGGGCTGGACGTTTGTGCCATCGGCCGACGGTGTGGTGATCAGCTTCGTCGTCTCTACGGCGATCGGCATCTTCTTCGGGCTCTATCCGGCCTGGTCGGCCTCCCGCCTGCCTGCTATCGAAGCGCTGCGCTATGAATGAATGAAAGGCCGGTTACCGGCCCGTGAGGCGACCGTACTGGCGCCTGCACGCGTAACGCCCAGGCGGACCTCGATGGTCCGCCTGGGCGCCCCGGTAAAACGTTGCGGGTGGCAGAACCGGCGGTCCGGGTTCGGTCAGGGGTC
>JARBUG010000143.1 GCA_029239785.1 Symbiobacteriaceae bacterium
GTCTCCCATGTCGAGAGAGGTGACGTTCACGTTGTTAAGCAACCAGACGCCGCCCAGCGCCATCAAGAGCAGGCCCCAGAAAAAGCGTGAAGAGCTGACACGGTACATATAAGTGCGACCTCCCTTGGTATGAAGCCCGCCGGGCTGCGGGTGCGCCGCCGCCCGGCAGGATGCCTGACTCCCGACCTACTTACTCGTAGCGAACCCGGAACAGCCCGGCGGTCATAAAGACCAGCGTAATCCCCAGCAGCACCGCCAGCGGCAGAGCGATTCCATCCCAGGCGCCGCCCCGCAGCATCACTTCCTTGAACCCGTCAATCGCCCACGCCTGCGGCGTCAGGTAGCCGATGCGCCGCATCGTGTCGCTGACCATGCTCAGGTCCCAGTAGGCGCCGCCCAGCATCGCCGTAGCGTTAATGAACAGAATCCCAATCGACATCTGCTGCTCAAACGTCTTGACGATGCCGGCCAGGAAGAGGCCCATGCCTGAGGCGCTCAGCACCGTGGCGGCGCCCATGGCAAAGAGGGGGAGCATGGGACCCCAGGTCACCTGGAACAGGAGCCGGGTCGCCACCACCAGGATGGAGAACTGCACCATGCCCGTCAGGAAGAAGCTGAGCAGGTACCCGCCCATAATCGTCGCCCGCGAGTTCGGCGTGGTCAGCAGCCGGCCCCAGGTGCCGTGCTTCCGCTCGGTCAGAATGGCACCGCTCATCATAAAGCACTGCATCATCACAAACGTTACCGTAAACCCGACCGAGGTGCCGGTGGTGGCCGTGAGACCAGCCTTCTCCACCACGGAACGTGTCACCTGATGGGGCGTTACCGTCGTCGTGACGTCCTTCCGCTCGGCGACTACCTTGGCGTAGGCGGCTTCCACCTTGGACGCATCACGCCGGTCCGCCTCGGGGAGCGTCCGCAGCGCCAGCTGATAATCCTGGCCCAGCCTTGAGATCAGGCCCCGAATGGTGGGACCGACACCCATGTATGTGTTCCGTCCCGGCACGGCCAGCAGCTGCACGTCCGGCGCCTTGCCGGCGGCCATCTCTGCTGCGAAACCGACGGGAATCACCACGCCTGAATCGACCTTTGCATCGGCGAACAGCTTCTTCATTTCATCGGCCGTGGCGGTCTGCACCTTGATGGTCGCTTCCGCATCCAGCTGACTGATCAGCTCTTTGGCGGCAAAGCTTCCGTCGTGATCGACGACGACGATAGGATAGACGTAACCTTCGCCGCTGCCACCGCCGTTGCCGCCGCTCATCAACACGCCGAAGATCAGCGTTAGGATCAGCGGCATCCCGAACATGGTCATGATGGCGCCCTTGCTCTTGAAAGTGGTCCGCAGCTGGAGCAGGGCGATCGCAATAGATCTACGCATAAAGCTTACACCTCCTTACTTGGATGCCAGGCGCCAGGCGCCTACGCCGGCGGTCACAACACCGATGGCGCTCAGCACGGCGACGGGTGTCCACAAATAGCTGATACCAAGGCCGGACATCTGGTCCAGGAAGCCCTGAAGGGCCCAGTAGTTGGGGACGAACTTCGCAACCAGCTTCAGCCCGTCCGGGAAGAGGAAGATCGGGAACATGGAGCCGGAGAGGGCGGCGAAGATCATGCCGATGGTGCCGGTGGCGCCGTCCGCCGCACGGGGATCCTTAAAGATCCCGGCCGCTGCGGTGCCGATACCCGCCGCCGCCAGCGAAAAGGCGATGCCCAGGAGGAGTGCGGGACCCCAGGCGCCCCAGTCAACCTTGTAGAGGAGCCGGGTGCCGATCATCAGAATGACGAACTGTGCCAGCAGCACCCCCATGTTGCCGAGCACCTGCCCGGCGATCAGCGTCGCCTTGCTGGTCGGGCTGATCAGAATGCGGGAGAGGGTGCCGTCGTGCTGCTCCTGGAGGATGTCTTTCGCCCGGTTGAAGGCGGTCATTACCATGAACATGATCGCCATGGCGGCGGCGTAGTACTGGATCGCCTTTACCGGCTTGGCGCCGCTTGAGGCCACCGTAATGGTAGGCAGGCCGGCGTTGATCTCCTCGACGATCTGTTGGGAGGCCTCGTGACCGATGAGTCGGGCAGCCAGGTTGCTGGTGGTCACCTGTTCGGTGAAGGCACGCACAATCTGCTCGACGATGTTGGCCAGCGTCTCCTGCCCGGGGTCGGAGTAAACGTCAATGTTGGCAGCCTTGCCGCTGAGCACATCGGCGGAGAAGGTGGCCGGCACGTAGATGACCGATACGGTCTTGCCTTCGGCGACGGTGGCCTTGGCTGCCTCAAGGTCGGTGGCGGTGGTCAGATTGATAATCTCTTTGACGTCGTCGCTGAGCAGAACCTCGTCGGCGAGCAGCTTGCCCAGGTTGGTGGCGGGCAGCTGCTCCAGCATCGACGCCGGGGCGCCCGGGGGCAGAGCCGGCTTGGCGTCCTGGTCGGCGTTGACGATCACCACGGCAAACGGGTTGATGCCGCCGCCGTCCATCATGCTGCCGAGGGCGGAGCCGAGGATGCCGATGAGGACCATGGGCATCAGCAGGAGCACAATGAGCGCTTTCTTGTCACGGAAGAGCCGGGAGAGGGCGCTCCAGGCGATGATCAAAACCTTGCGCATGGGTGGGTTACCTCCTAGTCCCGCAGGGCCCGGCCGGTCAGGTGCAGGAAGACCGACTCGAGGTTGGGCTCTTCGATTTCGACGCCCTGAATCTTGAAGCTGCCGGCGGCGGCCATAAGCGGCGCCAGCGTCTCGGCGCTGTTGCCCACCAGAATCGAGAGGGCGTGCTCTTCAATCCGGACCGTCTTCACACCGGGCACCGCCTTCAGGGCGGCGGCCATCTGCTCGGTGGCCTTGGCAATCCGGAGCCGGATGGTGGTCTCCTCGCCGGCCAGGCGCCGGACGTCAGCCAGGGTGCCCTGGGCGATCAGCCGGCCATGGTCGATAATGCCGACCCGGGTGCAGAGGTACTCGACCTCTTCCATGTAGTGACTGGTGTAGATGACCGTCATCTGCTTCTCCTGGTTCAGGGTGCGCACCGTCTCCAGGATGTTGTTGCGGCTCTGCGGGTCGATGCCGACCGTGGGCTCATCCATAATCAGCAGCTGCG
Source organism: Symbiobacteriaceae bacterium (assembly GCA_029239785.1). Taxonomy (GTDB): domain Bacteria; phylum Bacillota; class Sulfobacillia; order Symbiobacteriales; family Symbiobacteriaceae; genus JARBUG01. The sequence goes on from JARBUG010000143.1 coordinate 3,099, forward strand.
GCTTGTGCAGCAGCGAGGCAGCGATGTTGATGCGCCGCTTCATGCCGCCCGAGTATGTGTCGATGCGGTCCTTCTGCCGGTCGGTCAGTCCGACGATCTCGAGGGCTTCGGCGACCCGGGCGCCCAGTTCCCGGCCGGAGAGGCCGTACATGGCGCCCCAGAAGTTCAGGTTCTCCCGGGCCGACAGGGTGGGGTAGAGGGCGATATCCTGCGGCACGACGCCCATCACTTTCTTGGCGGCGGCGGTATTCTTCAGGGCATCGATGCCGGCGACGTGGATTTCGCCACCGTTGGGCTGCAGCAACCCGCAGATCATGGAGATGGTCGTCGACTTGCCGGCGCCGTTGGGGCCGAGCAGGCCGAAGGATTCGCCTTGCTTTACTTCAAAGCTGATGGACCGGACCGCTTCCTTATCGCCAAACCGTTTGACCAGGTTCTTGACTTGCAGCATGCTGATCGACTCCTCGCTCGCTCTGTCTTACAGGTTCATCATACAAAGCAAGGCGGTCCGGCACATGTGCCGGACCGCATCAGTTTATGTATGGGGTACCATGCCGAAAGTCATAGCCAGGGGATGTCGCAAGGATGCTTGACCCGGGGCTCGTAGGGGATGTGGATCAGCGCCCAGTCGCCAACCTCCATCAGCAAACCGGCTGCCAGCAGTGGCCAGCCGAACCGGAAGCCGTACCAGATGATGACCGCGCCGGCCCCGGCCACGGCGAAGTAGGCGGCCCGGCGCCACGCAACCGTGAGCGGGTCTTTCGCCGTCGTGAGGGCGAGCGCAACCAGCTTCAAGGCATAGGAGACCGGATGTTCGACCAAGGTACAGCACCTCCGGGTCTACATGTTCGTGGGCTTGCGGACCTCGCCGTGGGGTGCGTAAGCAAAGGCCCATACGATCAGGGCCAGGACACCCAAAACGACCAGGGCGTCGCGCAACGCTCCGAAATCGAGTACCTGCTCCCACCCGTGCTCATAGACGTGCCACGCCGTGTATGCCGCTGCCCATCCACCGAACATGAGTACGCGCTGGCGCTTAGTCAGCGGTGGCAGGCGGAACAGCTTCCAGATGACGTATTCGATGAGCCCTTGTCCGGTAGCGACGGCGAGCATGGCAAGGGGCGTCCTGGTCATGAAAAGACCTCCCCGAGGGATTTCTGCCTGAAAGACCTTGCCTACTGTCCAAAACGTTCGTTAGTACGGCATCATTATGATGAGATCACGGCGATGTGGACTTACTAGATGCGTGTTGGAAGCGTTTTGGAACAATGTTGGAGGCCTGTTGGCCCCAGTTCAACCCTGTTGGGTTCTGGGGCTGTCCTGCCTTAAAGCCCGTGGCGCACCGCCCAGAGCGCCGCCTGGGTCCTGTCCCGCAACCCGAGCTTCTCAATCACGTTACTCACGTGGTTCTTGGCGGTTCCTTCTGTAATGAAGAGCGCCTCGCCGATCTCCTTATTGGAGAACCCCTGCCCCAGCAAGCGCAGAACCTCCCGCTCACGGTCGGTCAGATGTTCCAATATCACCTGATCTTCCTTCGGCGTCGCAGGCGCGGCCGCACTGCGCCGGGCCAACTCCGACACCACCTTCGCCGCGATGGGCGGCGGCATCACCACGCCCCCGGTGCGGACCTTGCGCACCGCCTCGGCGATCTCCTCCGCCGGCAAGTCCTTGGTCAAATACCCGGCGGCGCCTTCGAGCAGGGCGTCCATCACCAGGTCATCATCATCGAAGGTCGTCAGGACGAGCACCTTCGTCTCGGGCAGGGCCCGCCTGATCTCCCGGGTCGCATCCACGCCGTTCATGCCGGGCATGCGAATATCCATCAGGACGACGTCGGGCCGCAGAGCCAGCGCCTGCTGCACTCCTTCCAGCCCGTTGCCGGCCTCCCCGGCGACCTCCAGGTCATCTTCCAGGGAGAGCAACGTCTTCATCCCATCGCGCATCAGCCGCTGGTCGTCTACGAGCAAGACTCGAATCATCCTGCAACCTCCCGTTTGATCGGCACCGTCACGTCAATCGTAAGCCCCACGGGGCCGGGCGCAAAAGCGATGGAGCCGCCGATCGACCGGGCTCGCTCGGCCATCGACTTCAGTCCGACGCCCGGGTCCATGTGGGCCGGAGGCGCCCCGTTGTTCGTAATGCTCAGGGTCAGGTCATTTGCCGTGGCGCTCAGGGTGGCGGTCACCACCGTCGCTCCGCCGTGCCGGTGGGCGTTGGTCAGCGCTTCCTGGAAAATCCGGTAGAGCTGCTCCAGACGGCTCTGGTCCGGGGCCAGGGAGCGGGCGCCCGCGTCGGCCTGCACCTCAATCTCCATGCCCGTGGCGATGCCGTAGTCGCGGGCCAGACGCTGCAGCGCATCCAGGTCGGTCACCTGCTCCAGCCCGGCGGGGTGGAGCGCCCGCACAGCCCGGCGGGTCTCCTGAAGCGCCTCCCGGGCCATCTCCTCGCACCGGGCGACCGTCTCCAGCGCCTTCTCCGGGTCCTTGGTCAGCAGCTTCCGGGCCGCCTGGGTCTGCACCACCAGCGCGGTCAGACCGTGGGCCACGCTGTCGTGGATTTCTCGGGCCAGCCGTTGCCGCTCTTCCAACACGGCGAGGTGCTGCTGGCTGGCAGCCGACTCCTGCAGTTGGCGGTGCGCCCGCTCCAGCGCCGCCCGGGAATCGGTGACCGCTTTGAGAAGCTGCTCCGACCGGGCTTTCTCCTCCCGCAGGTTCGTCATGAGCACGCCGGTGCTGGCAAAGAAGAGCATCGCACCGGCGAAGATCAGCGTAACGAAGATGGTCTCGTTCCAATCGGCATAGGCCAGCGTACCAACGACTGTCGTAACAAGCCACCCAGCCAGGGTGACGGTGAACGCCGGGCGCCAGTGCCGGCGCTGCAAGGCAAGTGGAATACTGACGGTTGCCACCATGAACGTGGCGGTGGCCGCGTTGCTGGAGTAATAGCGAAGACTATGCCAGTTCAGGTAGGTGATCAGGGCGATTTCGGACCAGAGGGTCCAGAAAATCACGCGGTAATCGGTCGGAATCCAGTCGCTGATAATGGCGGAGCTGGCGACAAAAAAGGCCGCACTTACGACATAGAGTGCCAGGCTTACGGGTGTGACGCGCGGGTCGATTACGTAGATGATCATGCACGCCACCAGGGTCAGGGGGCGGGACAAGGTGAGAAAACGCATGGCTGAGCTCAACGGAAAAATCGCCTCCCTGCGCTCCCATTCGCTGCCGTGCGACAATCTCCTGTCGCACCATGCCGAAAGCTTCAGGAAGGGAAATAAGTTGCGCCATAGCGAATAGCGGAGGTGGAGGTGGAACCCGTGATTCGATCGCTAGTGGCCGGGGCCCGACGGGGCATCAGCCATCCGAATACCGACCTTGACGCCCAGACCTTCCTGCTGCGGGTGCGCAACCTGCGGGCGGAGGTCTGCGGCTGTGCCGACTTTGCTGTGGAATATCGCCCTCAGGTGTTGGCCGAAGAGTTGGACGACCCTGAAGTGCTCATTTGGGACATCGGCCGCTCTCACGACCCGGGGCGGGGCAACTTTGACCATCATCAAAACCATGAACTGGGCGCCACGCCCATCATCTTATTGGAGGCGCTCGGCGTCACGCCGTCGCCGCTGGACCGGTATGTCGACCTGGCCGACCGGGGCTATTTCTTCAAGCATCCGCAGCCGTACCCGTTTTTGGAGACGCTGCACGGCTTCTCGTCCGGCATCAGTCTGGTCTACGGCGATGACCAGGTGCGGTCGGTGCACTACCAGGACCTGCTCACCTGGGTTGAGCAGTCCGCCATGGATCCCTTCGGCCGGTTTCCGGCCCAGGCGCTGCCCGAGCGGTTCCAGGTCTTCCTGCGCGCCCGGCGCGCGGAGGAGGAAGAGGCCAAGCGGGCGGCCGAGTCGGCCCGCTGGATCATGACCGGCATCGGCAAGGTGGCCTACATCGCCTCCGACGTGGTAGGCGTCATGCGCGTGCTCTATGAGCAGGGCGCCGTGCTGGTAGTGCTGCACGAGCCCCGGGGGCGGATGTCGGGGTGGACCGGGCCGGCGCCCAAGTACACGGTCGGGGCGAATCCAGCCCTGGTGGCCGTGCCTGAGAAGCTGGACCTGCGGCCCCTGTTCGCCCGGCTGTCGGCCCTGGAGCCGTCGGGCTGTTCCTGGGGCGGTCAGGCCGGCGTGGGCGGCTCCCCCCGTGAAGACGGAGGTTCAGGTCTGGCCGCGGAACGTGTGATACGAGAAGTTCGCAACTTCCTGGGGTAGGGTGGGATTTTCGGGTCAGTATTTGGCCGCGGATTGCGCGCAATCCGCGGCCAAAAAAATGCTCTTTACCTCACCGCGGTCGGGTGCCCAGGCACCGGGGAAAGATCGGGCAGCCCCAGTAATCCCCCTCAGCGCCCCGCCGGACCACCATCTTCCGCCCGCACCGGGGGCACTTGGGGATGACCGGGTCATCGCTCCAGCCTTCGCCCTTCCGGTGCCGCATCGGGCGCTTCCGGGGGCGGTGCTCAGCCGCGTCGGGGTGCAGGTGCTCGGTCGCACCCTCTCGCGCAGCGCCCCTGCCGCCAGCCGCCTGCGCCCCGGGCGCCGCTGCCCCGGTCAGCGTCTGCCAGGTCAGCGTGCTAATTGTCGGCAGATCCGGGTACGCCATGGCCGACTGCCGCACCCGGCCAATGGCCGCTGTCAGCTCCGACAGCGACCATAGAATCGCCCCGGACTTTGCAGCCGCGTCACGCGCCTTGTAAGTGTAGCCATTCACCGACACCAGCATCGGTGCCGGCAGTTCCAACTCCCGGGCGGCCTCGTTCACCGCGGCCAGCACGGCATCATCAACCTGTTTGTTATAGTGGCGCACCACCACGCCGCGCCGCTGGCCCAGGCCATCGACCAGAATCAGGTCAAAGCCGCAGTCCTGCTGCACCGGTCGGAAGACCCGGTACCCCAGGGCGCCGAAGAGCCGCCCCATATGAACGATCATATCCTCAAGGGTCATCTGGTCCAGCTTGTCCAATCCGGCCCGGTGGAGGCGGGACTCCCTCGCCACCTGCGCGATCACAGGCGCAGCCAGGCCCAACGCCACCAGCACACCAATCAGGGCGTAACCTTCCCAGCCCACGAACGCACCTCCTCCCGTGCAGACTTAGTAAAGCAGGGGCCCCGACGGCAGATACCGGTCAGGCATGCCCGCAGGCGCCGTCGTCAGGAAGTGGGAGAAACCGGTCAGCTTAAGCCCGGCGCCCAGGGCCATGCGAATCGCCGTCTGCACCGCACCGGGAGCGATCAGACTGATCTCGCCGGCTTCCGCCGCCGCCTGCCGAACCGCCAGGCCAAGCACCCCTTCGGCATCGGCCGGCTCCAGCCAGGCCACCGGACCAATCGCACCGCCCCGCCGATAGAAATACCCAACTGGGCGGCCGTCATAGGTTACCAACGAGCCGCGCATCTCCGGCGACAGTTGCCACCACAGGTGGTCCATCTCCCGCCCAGTCCCCCGCACCCGCTCATCGATGGCCACGGCGGTAGAGAGGGGGAGGTCCTCCGTCTCATATCCAACTGGCACCCGGGGCTTCGCCGCCACGGGGCCGCCAAACTTGACCAACTGATACCATGGCAGCATGCCCAGCTTCATATAAGAAGCCAACGCCGTCTTATCGCTTGACGCCCAAACGCTGTAGGTCCGAGCGCCCCGGGCGGCGCCTTCCTCCCACACCGTCCGCAGCAACGGCCCGCCTATCCCCTGACCCTGCATCGCAGGATGCACCCAAAAGCCCGACAAAAACCAGTGCCCGTCCCGCACAATAGCCAGCGCAACCCCGCTGACTTGGCCATCCACTTCAGCCACCCGCATGATCCCGGTCTGGAGGATGTGCTGATAACCAGCGGTATTGCCGGCCCGGTCCTCCGCCGTCACCGGCCCGACCTGTGCCCCATTCCGTATCAGCATATCGTTACGGGCCGTCAAATAGAGGTCGACCACCTGGGCCAGTTCGCCAGGGGTGACATTTCGAATGAGAGCGTTTATCATTTCAAGTGCACCGCTTTCCACCAATCATGCCTTCAACCAACCAGACGTTGGGAGGAACAGAGTATGTCCCTGGCCGCCAGTCTGATTCCCCGTGATCTCATGCCGATCTACGAAAAAGTGCTGCAGGACCAGCGGCTGGACGCCCAAGATGGCATCAAACTGCTGGAGAGCCACGACCTGTTCGCGATCGGCACCATCGCCAACGAGGCCCGTAAGCGCCGCGTCGGCGACTATGTATACTTTAACAACAACGCCCACATCAATTATTCTAACATCTGTGCGCTCTCCAAGGTCTGCAAGTTCTGTGCATTCGGCAAGCAGAATGGTCTGGACCCCGAAGGCTATACCTATACCATCGAACAGATGGTTGAAAAAGCTAAGGCTTACGCCCGACTTGGTGTCACCGAGTTTCACATGGTCGGCGGCCTGCACCCCGATATGCCCTTTGCCTACTATACGGATTTTCTCAGTGCCATCAAGCAGGCGGTGCCCCAGGCGCACCTCAAGTGCTTCACGGCCGTCGAAATCGACTTCTTCACCCGTAAGTTCAAAATGCCCGCCGAAGAGGTTCTCCTGCGCCTGCGCGAGGCCGGCCACGGTTCGATGACGGGCGGCGGCGCCGAAATGTTCCACCCCGAAGTCCACAACGTGCTCTGCAGGGGCAAAATGAGCGGTGAGCGCTACCTCGAAATCCATCGCATCGCCCATAACCTGGGCGTTCGGACCACCTGCACCATGCTCTACGGCCACATCGAAAAGCCGTACCACGTCGTCGACCACATGCTGAAAATCCGGGCGCTTCAGGACGAAACTGGCGGCGAGTCCGCCTTCATCCCCCTGGCCTTCCATCCCACCAACACCGACCTGGCCCACCTTCCCGGCCCGACCGGTCATTACGACCTCAAGATCATCGCCGTGGCCCGCCTGCTGCTGGACAATATCAAGGCGATCAAATCCTATTGGGTGATGATCTCGCCCCGGATTGCGCAGGTCTCGCTCGCATTCGGCGCGAACGATATCGACGGCACCGTGCGTGAGGAGAAGATCTACCACTTTGCCGGCGCTACCACGCCCATGCTCCAGGAGCAGAACGACCTGCTGCGCCTGATTCGCGAAGCCGGTCGGATTCCGGCCGAACGCGACACGCTGTACAATATCCTGCGGGTACACGACCAGGCCGCGGTCTGAGACAGTTTCGGTAGGAGGCAGACCCCGCATGAACCTGAACTTTATGGATACCAGCGACCTGCTGCGCAAGGCGCTGTCCGGCGAGAAACTCTTCCCCGACGAGGCGATCTACCTGTGCGCGGAAGGTGATCTGCTCAATCTGGCCATGGCCGGGCGGGAGGTAGCACGCCGGCTGCACAGCGACGGTCAGGTCGGCTACGCCGTTACCAAAACCATCGTCTACTCCAACGTCTGCCAGCCCGAGTGCCCTTTCTGCACCGGCACCGTCAGCAAAGATGACCCGGCGGCGTTTACCAAAAGCGTCGAGGCGGTCGTGGCCGAGGCGGCGGAGGCTGTGGCGGCAGGCGCCACCCAGATCACACTGCAGGGCGGTCACCGCATCGACCTGCCCTGGGACTACTACATCGGCCTCGTCACGGCGCTGCACGAACGCTTTCCCGACCTGCAGATTTTCGCCTTCTCTCCGACGGAGATCATGGTCTTCAACGTCCTCTTTCAGAAGCGGACGTCTGAGGTGATCGCCGAACTGAAGGCGGCTGGCATGGGCGGTCTGATCGCCGGCGGTTCCGAAACCATGGCGACGCGTGCGCCCGAGTATCGGGCCCTTCTGCGCGGCCCCTGGAACGAGTGGTTCGACGTGGTTCACCGCTGCGCCGACGCCGGCATTCCCGTGGTACTGCCCTTTGTTTTCGGGCTCGGCGAAGCGCCAAAGGAGCGGGTGGGGCACCTCTACCGCAGCCGTGCCGTGCAGGAGCGTACCTCCCTGGCCGGCAAACCCGCCTTCGCCGCCATGTCGGTCTTTACGCTGACGCCGCCCGAGGGCGTGTTGCCTGCCACGGGCCATGAATACCTGCGAATGGTGGCCCTGGCCCGAGTTCTGCTCCAGAACGTGCCCCATGTGCAGGCCAGCGTGGTGGCCCAGGGCGCCAAGGTCGCCCAGGTGGCCCTTGATAGTGGGGCGAACGACCTGGGCGGCACGCATATGGAGTTCACCCAAGCCGAATTGGCAGCCGGCCGCGTCGGCCCCATGACCCCCACCGAAATGGAGCGCCTCATCACAGATGCCGGCCGGGTGCCGCTTCAGCGGCCCACGTGGTAAGAATTCAATAACGGGTTGGACTAGGACTAAAGTTCCTTTTTGGGACTTTAGTCCTATTTGTATGTAGATTCCGTTAAGGAGGGGAGGATTCAAGGTTCACTCGTGCGAATAGACCTTCTGCCTCAAAGTTAGCAGTCCGAACGATTAGGATCGGGTACAACTTTGTATCGGGGGGGCTATGGTTTATGCGTAAATGGTTCGCTGCAGGCCTCGTGCTCATGCTCATGCTCAGCTTCTCGGTCATGAGCGTCTCGGCCGCGCCCAAGGATGTTCAGTTCACGGTGGTCTTCAAGTCCGGCCAGCTTCCGGCAGATGCCGCTGCGATCGTAACTGCCGCCGGCGGTCAGGTCGTCACGTCCATTCCGGAACTCGGCGCCATGGTCGTGACTGGCCCGGCGGCCAACCTGTTCAAGCTGAACAACCACAAGGACGTTCAGGCCGCCAGCACGACAGTCGAGATGACGCTCGCCCCCGCTCAGACCTACTATGATGCTTCCGTTGAGGCTGCTCCCAACACGGCAGCCGCCGACCTTTACAACCTGTACCAGTGGGATATCAAGCAGCTCACCCACAACGGCGCCAGCTGGAACCTGGCCACCGGCAGCCACAACACCGTGGTCGGTATCATCGACACCGGCGTCAGCCAGAACCACCCGGCCCTGAAGGCCAACCTGCTGGGCGGCCGGAACTTTACGCCCGACGGCCCTGGCGGGGTCGTTATCCCGACCGACATTGAAGACAAGAACGGCCATGGCAGCCACGTCGCCGGCAATATCGCCGGCAAGGGCCGCATCCTGGGCATCGGTCCTGACCTTGGCTTCCGTGCCTACCGTGTGTTTGGCGCCACCGGTGGCTCGCCCACCAGCCGCATCGTTGCGGCCATGGTCGCTGCTGTGAACGACGGCGTTGACGTCATCTCCATGTCGCTCGGCGGCTTTGATGGCATCAGCGGCTACACCTGGACCGACCCGGACACCGGCGAAGTTTTCAAGGGTAAGGATGTCGCCGACCACCTGCTCTACAAGCGGGCTGTCGAGTACGCCGTGAAGAATGGCATCGTGGTTGTCGCCGCAGCCGGCAACGATGCGATCGACATTAGCCATCCGCCCACAATGACCGCTTTCATGAACTTCGAGTACGGCTCCCAGGGCTACAACTTCCATGGCGCCACCATGGAGGCTCCCGGAGCTCTGCCCGGCGTCATCACCGTCTCGGCCACCGGCCCGGACAAGTCCCTGGCCAGCTACTCCAACTATGGTCCCGGCGCCATTGACATCGCTGCCCCCGGCGGCGACTTCAAGCGGTACCCCGCCCCCGGCTACCACCTTGACATGAGCCTGAGCTCCT
>JARBUG010000144.1 GCA_029239785.1 Symbiobacteriaceae bacterium
GCTCCCACGGCAATACTCCGGCGATCGCCAACCGGCCGTCCAAGGTCGGTTGGTTCCCTATTATGGCGGCAGCGTGCCTTCGCAGCAAGTCGCCGATGGTCGCGCCGAGGGGCCGGTAGGGCCGGCCCTGCATCAGGGCGAAGCCGGCGGCGCCGCGGGCCAGAATCTCCGAGCAGGCAATGCTGTACCGCCGGTCAGGCTCCACTTCCGCTCCGGCCACGGTCAGGCGGGTGACCCGCTGGCCCTCGGGGCGACGCCCGTCGTAGCGGACCGTGCCACCCGACAGGGTGAGCAGGTAGTAGGCGTCGCGCACCCCGCACTCGAGCAGGGCCAGCAGGTCGCGCCCGGTCAGGTCCAGGGCCACGACCTCGTCGCCGGCGCAGAAGTTCAGGGCGGCGGGGTCAGCGGGCGGGGGATCGGCCAGGTTGACGGAGGAGCAGCGCAGCAGGCTCAAATCCGTGCCGGCGAAGGCGCGCATCAGGTCGGTGGTCAGGTTGCCCGGCGGGGTCTCGCGGGCGTAGTCAGGCTGTGGGGCGGCGCCCGGACCAGGGCCTGTAGTTGCGCCTGCGCCCGCCGGCGCCGCCATTACGCGGCCCTGAATACGCCAGCCCCCGGTGTTACACGTGCCACCGGTGCCCCCGGTGTTACACGTGCCACCGGCCTCCATAGTAACCACGCCGACATACCGGCCGTAGGCCCCCGCCTGCACAATCGCCGTCTGGTTCACCCAGACCGGCTCGGTCAACAGATGGTGGCTGTGCCCGCCCACGATCAGGTCGATGCCCGGAATCTCCGTGGCAAACTGACGGTCGGCTTCAAGGCCGCAGTGGCTCACAACAATGACCAAATCGGCCTGTGCGCGCAACTGTGGAACGAGGCGAGCCAGTACTTCCCCGGGTGGTTCGACAGTCAGCCCTGTCAGGTTCCGCGCAGGCTGAAGCAGTGGCAGGTCCGCGTGAACGACACCGATGAGGGCGACCAATAGATCGCGCACCTCCATCAGCCGGAATGGGGCAAAGCCCGATACGTTCGCACAGAGCGCCCGGTCGGCCACAGGGCGCACCTGGGCGGAGAGCGCACCGGCGCCGCCGTCAAAGTCATGATTGCCTAGCGCGAACGCGTCAACACCCAGGGTTATCAGCCGGCTGACCAGTTCGTCGCCGGAGGCGGCGCCCAGCGTAATATCGCCCGCATGCAGCAGCAAATCGCACGGACCATCACGTCGCAGCGAGCGAATCAGGTCGGCAGCGGGCGCCCACGCGTCCGGATCCGTCGAATCGGTATCGTTGATATGTATGATCTGAAGCACCATGTCACCTCATCCAACAGTTCCGCGTAACAAAACAGAGGGTGCGGGGAAACCTGATACAAAGCAGCAACGATGCCGGGAGGGCAAATCGTCATGAAAGCAAAGCGTATAATCGCGGCTCTAGCTATTGTTGCCGCCCTGGGCCTCCAGGCTTGCGCCAAGCAGCAGCCCCAGCAATCCCCCGAGCAGTCCCAGTCCCAGAAGAAGAACGGCGGCGGTGGGGGCGGCGGGGGCGGCAACAACAAAAAATCCAAATCCAAGGGAACTGACCCGGTCAAATCGGGCGTCAAGGAGATGCGAACCGCTCTGGACGACCTGCGGACCGCCGTGCGGGCCGGTGACGGTGCTGCCGCCCAGCAGAGCGCCTCCGCCCTGGACGCCAAGTGGGAGAAAATCGAAGGCAAGGTCAGGGAAAAGGATCCCGAGGCCTACGAGAAGATCGAGCGGCCACTGCATGCGGTCATTTCGGGGGTCGGTGTGACGCCGTTTGACCAGAACCAGATGGGCGACCAGATCGACGTGCTTGATGGGCAGCTGGTCCAACTGAGCAAGGCAAAGAACGGGAACGGCGGCGGGGGTGGCGGTGAAAAGAAGGTTGATCTGAAAATGGGGGTCGCCGCCATGCGATACAACCTGCAGCAGATCAGCGACGGCCTGCTAAAGGATACGGCTGCGGCCAAGGCGGCTGCCACTGATGCTGACGAGACCTGGGAGAAGATCCAGAGCGAAGTGAAAAAACAGAACGAAGATGCCTATAAGAACATCGAAGAGGCGATGCATAACCTTGTCGCCGCCGTACAGGCCACGCCGCTGGACAAGCAGAAGGCGGCCGATGCCCTGCCCAAACTGGACGCCGAGCTGCAGAAGCTGAGCCAGTAGCGGAAGCCAGCACGTGCGAAGACCGCCCGGCCCGGGCGGTCTTCGCGCGCAACGGCTATTGCAGGGTCGGCGTCCACCAACCGTAGACCGGCCGGAAGCCCGCCTTTTCCAGCGACCTGCGGGAGCCGATGTTCCGGCTGGAAAGGCCCGCCATTACCTTGAAGCCCTGCTCTTCCATATCTGACGCCAAATTCGAAAGCAGGTAGGCCGCCAGCCCCTGCCGGCGATACTCGCGATGGATCACCATGCCAATGTCGAGCAGGCCGTCTTCTTCCTCTGTCAGCATGCCGACGCCGACGACCATGCCGTCCAGCAGCAGCGTGTTGTACCGGAAAGTGCCGATGGTCGCCCGCATGGGCTCGCGCTCGTCCTCACCGTGGCCGCCTTCCCAGGGCGACTCGGGCGCGAGCACTGCGAAGGCATCTTCGAAGGTTTCCTCGGTAAGCGGCCTCAGCTCCAGCCCGAGGCGCCCCGGCAGCCGGACGGTCGATTCCCGCTCCATGTAAAGCGCCCCGTGATTCAGGGGCAGCTGCAGGTCAAAGCAGATCTGCATGGCGACCGGGTCGTCGGTGCGCACCAGCAGGTAGTCGGGCTGGACGGCGGCCCGGAGCGCCTCCCAGGCCGGGGTCAGGTACCGGCCGCAGCCGGTCCGCAGGTAAAACTCGAGCACGCCGGTCTTCCCCGACAGCCGCCGCTCAAGTGCGGCATAGCCGATGACGGAGCCGTCCAGCGTGATGGTGACAGGCCGGTTGCCTTCCAGCCGGCTCCGGTAGTACCCGTCGCCCTTGGCGGGCACGGTCCGGGAGCGCTGGGCGCGCAGAATCGCGATCATTTCCGTGGTGGGCTCCAAGTCGACGGCAAAGGTCACGGCGCTTCCTCCTCATGCATGGGCGGTCGGCCCAGAGGAGGTATTCGGCGCCGATTTGCCGCTCCCTGCCACGATTTTTCGGGCAGCGCAGGATTTGACCGCCAGCTCTCATTCTCGATGCACCGTGCGGCGTACGTTGCCAGCCGGGTTCCCTTGTCGGGTTTGAAGGTCCCGATCGCTTTGATCAGGCCCACGGTGCCGGGCGTGCATAACCTGCAACGCAGCCGAGTAGAAACCGGCTGAGGAGGGACGCCCATGCCCGTCCGCCCCGATGCCGTAGCGATTTACATTCGCTGGTCCACCGACGAACAGACCGACGGCACCACCCTGCAGACGCAAAGGGAGCGATGCAGTCTCTACCTGCTGTCACAGGGATGGCAGGTGAACGAGGACCTGATCTTCATCGATGAGGGGTTTAGCGGCGGCAACTTGAACCGCCCGGCCCTCACCCGGCTGCGGGCCGCCGTGGCCGAAGAGCTGGTCGACTGCGTTGTCACCTATTCCATGGACCGGCTCTCCCGCTCGGTGGCCGATACGGTCCAACTGGTGCAAGGAGAATGGGCCGGCAAGTGTGTCTACCGGTCGGCGTCGCAGCCGATCTCCACCGAAGATGGCAACCCGACGGGCCAGCTGATTTTCAACATTTTGGCCTCGTTCGCCGAGTTCGAGCGGGCACTGATTCGGGAGCGGACACACAGCGGCCTTGTGCGCCGGGCCAGGCAGGGGATGTACCCGGGCACCCGGGTGCCGCCCTTTGGCTACCGCCGTGACGGCAAAGGGCGTTTGGCCATTGATGTGGCCACGGCCGATGTGGTCCGGCGCATCTTCGCCATGGCCGTGGAGGGGCCCGCCGGCCAAGGCCCGACCCGGATCGCCCGGGCGCTCATGGCCGAGGGGATCCCCGCCCCGACCGGCGGCGCCTGGTGGGCGCACCAGATCCGGGCGATTCTGACGAACCCGGTCTACCGGGGCGACCTGGTTTACGGGCGGCGGCGGGTCAACCCGGCCGCCCGGCGCAATCCGGCGGCGCCCCGGCGCCTGACGGGCGGCAAGCCCCTGGCGGTGGTTGCCGGGGCGGTGCCGCCCCTGGTCGACCGGGACCGCTGGGAACAGGCCCAGCAGCTATTCGCAGACCGCGCAGCCGCCCGGACCCGCGAAGGGCTGCAGGCCAAGAACCGCAGCCTGCTGGCCGGCATCGCCCGGTGCCGCTGCGGCGGGCCGCTCTCGCTCTTCTACGGCCGTGGCGGGCAGCGCTATTACCGCTGTTCCCGCCACTTCCTGAGCGCCGGGGGCTGCGGCGCCGACCCCGGCGTGATTCGGGCCGACGAGGCGGAGAGCGCCGTGGTGCTGGCAGTCCGGGAGCGGTTCGCCACGGAGGGCCTGCGGCAGGCTGTCGCGGCTATCGCCGCCGCGCCCCGGGCGGCGGGCGGGCCGGCAGCGCCCCCGGCCCGCCCCCGTCGGTCTGGGAAGCGAATGGCGGAGTCAACCACCCCGCAGCCCGACTGGGCAGCGGCGGCGGCCCGGGTCGATTTGTGGCAGTCACTGGACGTCGCCGCCCAGCGCCAGGTTCTCCACGGTCTGCTGCGGCGGCTGATCATCTATAAGCCGAAAGGGGCCGGCGCTAAGCCGGAGATCGATTTCGAATGGGAGGCGCCCGTCTGATGGGCGCCTTTTTGCGCGCATCTCGCATGTTAAGGAAGATCCTCATTGTCGAACTTTGTTTTCTAAAAACTCTGTCGGGTGAAAGGACATCAGACAGGTTGGGTTGTAATAGCTATAACGACATAGCCATTCGGCGCTATAGTCAGGCGGAAAAGGAGTGACAGAGCGTGGTGTCTACATCGGTAGCGGTGCTGGGCGCCGGCAATGGCGGCAAAGCCATGGCCGCCGACCTGACCTTGCGTGGCTTCTCGGTGCGGCTCTACGACCGGTTCCCGGAGGCCGTGGCAGACGTTGCGGCACGGGGCGGCATCCACCTGCACGGCAGCGCACAGTCGGGGTTTGCCCCCATCGGCACCGCAACGTCAGATTTGGCAGCCGCGGTCCTGGGCGCCCGTGTCCTTGTCGTCGTGGTCCCGGCCTTCGCCCACGATGCGATCATGACCGACCTCATCCCGCTCCTGACCAACGGGCAGACAGTTCTCTTCACACCCGGGTACCTGGGTTCGGTCATCCTGCGGCACCGGCTGCGCGACCTGCGGCCCGACCTACAGGTGGTGGTGGCCGAAACCTGCAGCCTTCCCTATGCCTGCCGCCTGATCGGCCCGGCCGAAGTGGGCCTGCGGGGCGTCAAACTCGCCCTGGACATGGCCGCCTGCCCCGCCGCCGACAACGAAGCCGCACTGGCCACCCTCCGGCCGCTCTTCCCCATTTTGATGCTCTCCGCCAACGTGCTGGAAGTCGCCCTGGGGAACCCGAACCCGGTCTCCCACGTGCCGACCTGCCTGCTTAATTACGGGCGGCTGGAAGGGCCCCGTTCCACCGAGTGGCACGACTTTGAGGAATGGGTCACCCCGGCGATTCACAAGCTGCAGAACCGGCTCGACAGCGAGCGGCTGGCGGTCATTGACGGGCTGGGCCTGCAGGGGATGGACTGCGACACCTGGTCGCAAAAGGCCTACGGGGGGCGACCCAAAGATGCCCTCACCACCCGGGGGCAGATTCCGCCCAACGCCATGGCCGTGCCCGAGCGGTACATCACCGAAGATGTGCCCATGGGCCTGGTCCCCCTGGAGGCCCTGGGCCGCTTGGCCGGCGTGCCCACCCCCATCGCATCGCTGATGATCGATCTGGCCTGCACCCTGCACGACCGGGACTACCGGCAGTCGGGCCGCCACCTCGGCGCCCTGGGCTGGCTGCATATGCCACTGGACGACATTCTGAAGCAGGTGAGCTGACAGATGGCGCTGGAGAAGGAAAACCGATCGCTGCAGGCCCAGATCAAGCAGATCCTCCGCGACGAGATCAACAACGGCACCTGGCGCCAGGGCGCAAAGCTGCCCCCCGAACCCAGCCTGGTGCGCCGCTTCGGAGTCAGCCGCATCACCGTCAGCCAGGCCCTGCGAGACTTGTCGGCCGAAGGGCTGGTCGTCCGGCGGCAGGGCAAAGGGACCTTCGTCTCTGCCAGCCCGCATGGCTGGACCAACCTGGGCGCCTTGCTCCAGCGCATGCCTATGCAGCACGGAGAAAACCTGGAGCACTCGGTCAACCGGGTGGAGTGCCTTCACCCCACGACCGATATCGCCCTGGACCTGCAACTGGCCGAAGGCGAACAGACCTGGTGCTTCACCCGCATCAAGCTGGTCGACGGCAAGCCGGCGCAGTGGGAGCAGGCGCATATTCCCGAGACGCTGGTCGCCGTTCATCCGGCGCAGGTCGGCGTCGATGACTGGGGCCGCTTCTTCTTCATCGAGATTCTCCAGCGCCTGACCGGCCTCGAGGCCCGCCGCTGCCGGGCCTTTCTCCAGGGCGCCGTCCTGAGCCCCGCCCTCGCCGAGGCGATGGGCGAGGTGGCGGGCAAACCGACCATCGAAGTGACACGCCTCTGGCACGGGGAACTGGGCCAGCCGGTCCTGCTGACCCGCAGCGTGCTGCGGCCCGATGGCACCCGGTACTACGTCGACCTGCCCGAACTCCCCCGGAAAGGCGTGGGTGAGGAATGACGCTTGCCATGCTCCTCCGCCGCCTGGGCGCCCTGGTGGTGACCGTCCTCCTGGTCAGCGTGGCCACCTTTCTGGCCATGCGGCTGGTGCCCGGCGACCCGGCCCGCATGATCGCCGGCCCCGAGGCCTCGGCCGATGTGGTGGAAGCGATTCGCAGGGACTGGGGGCTTGATCAGCCCCTGCACATTCAGTTGGGCCGGTTCCTGGCCGGCATCGCCACTGGCGACTTCGGCACCAGCTACCGGACCCGCTCCCCGGTCTGGGATGATGTGAAGACCCGCCTGCTGCCCACCTTCCTCCTCTCTGTCACCGGCCTGGGCCTGGCATTAGCCTTCGGCATCGCAGCGGGCGTGCTGGCAGCCACCCGCCGGGGCACGGTGCTGGACACCGGGCTCTCCATCCTCTCCACCCTGGGCATCTCCCTGCCGGTCTTCTGGGTCGGCATTCTGCTGATGATGTTCTTCGCCGCCCGGCTCCGCTGGGTACCGTCGAGCGGCTGGGGCACCTGGCAGCACCTCGTTCTGCCGGCCTTCACGCTGGGCGTAGGCTTCTTCGCCTCCATCAGCCGCATGACCCGCTCCTCCATGCTCGAAGTGCTCCAGGACGACTACGTCCGCACGGCCCGGGCCAAAGGCGTGCCAAGGGTCAAGGTGCTCATGGGGCACGCCCTGCGCAACGCCCTCCTCCCCATCATTACCATCGCCGGCCTGGAGTTTGGCCGCCTGCTGGGCGGTGCGGTCATCACCGAAACCGTCTTCGCGTGGCCGGGCCTCGGCACCCTCATGGTCAACTCGATCAAGTTCCGCGATTATCCGACGGTGCAGGCCTGCGTCATCCTGCTGGCTATTTGCATCGCTGTCAGCACCTTCCTCAGCGACCTGCTCAACCTGTACGTCGACCCGCGGCTCCGTAGGGGGTGAGTCCTTGGCCGTCTTTCTGCGCCGCTTTCGCCGGCACACCAGTGGCATCGTCGGGTTCGTCATCGTCCTGCTGATCTGCCTGGCGGTCCTTTCCGCCCCGGTGCTGACCCGTGGCGTCGATCCGCTGGCGGTCAACCTGGCCGTCTCGGCCCAGCGCCCCTCGCTGGAGTACCCGCTGGGCACCGATGAGATGGGCCGCGACCTCCTGACCCGGGTGATCGCCGGCGCCCCGATTTCGCTCTCCATCGCCGTGGTGGGCGTGCTGCTCGCCCTGATCCCCGGTGTCTGGATCGGTCTGCTGGCGGGCTACTACGAAGGCCGGCTGGGCGCCTGGCTCATGCGGTCCATCGACGCCCTGGTCGCCTTTCCCCGCATCCTGCTGGCCATGGTGATCATCTCCATCATGGGCACCGGCATCAGCCAGTTAATGCTCGCCATCGGCCTCTCCTCCATCCCCATCTTCGCCCGGGTCATGTTCGTGACGGTCCAGACCGTCCGCCACCGCGACTTCGTCCAGGCGGCCGCAGCCCTGGGCGCCCGTGACCGCTGGATTCTCTGGCGCCACATTCTGCCCAACGCCTTCGCCCCGATTCTGGTGCAGGCATCCCTCGGCATCGCCACATCCTTGCAGATTGCTGCCGGCCTCAGCTTCCTGGGCCTCGGCCCGCCGCCGCCTTCGCCCGAATGGGGCGCCATTATCGACGGCGGCCGCACCCTGATCCGGCAGCAACCCATGGTAATTATCGCACCCGGCCTTGCGATTGCCATGACCGTCCTGGGCTTCAACCTCCTGGGCGACGGTCTGCGCGATACCCTGGACCCGCGTCTGAAGCGATAAGCTGACTGCAAAGGAGTGCCAACCATGCGCCATTCCGTCCGTTGGCTCGCGGTCCTGGTCGCCGCCCTGCTCGTTCTGAGCGGCTGCGCCAAATCGAACCCGGTCGACCCGGGCACCAACCCCGGCAACCCGTCCAATCCCGCCCCCAAAACCCTGACCTTTATCGAAGGCGTCGACGTCTCCAACCTGGACCCGGCCTTTGCCACCGACCGGCCCACCCAGACCGTCCTGCGCCATCTTTTCGAAAATCTGGTCGACACCGATCCCGCCACCGGCGGCGTCCGGCCCTGGCTGGCGAGCGACTGGAGCGTCTCCGCCGACAAAAAGACCTGGACCTTCAAGCTGAAGTCCGGTGTCAAGTTTGCCGACGGCACGCCGCTGACCGCCGCCTCCGTCAAGGCGACGCTGGACCGCCTGCTCGACAAGAGCCTGGCCGCCGCCAACGCCTCCCTGCTCAGCAGCGTCACCGCGGTGGAAGCCGTTGGCGATGCGGAAGTGAAGATCACCACCAAGGAGCCCTTCGCCCCCCTGCTGGAGAACCTCGCCCACCCCGGCGCCGCCATACTGCCCGCCAACTTTGACCCGAAGGCGCCCATCGGCAGCGGCCCTTACAAGGTGCAGGAGCGTCAGAACGGCGTCAAGCTGGTACTGACCCGCAACACCCACTACACCGGCGCCGCCCCCGCCTTTGCGGAGATCGTCTACAAGCCGGTGCCCGAGGCCGCCTCCCGCACCGTCGCGCTCGAATCGGGCGATGCGCAGATCGTCAACCGGCTGGCCCCCGAGGCCGTAGCCGACCTGAAGTCCAACAGCAAGGTCGAAGTGCTCGTCAAGCCCTCCACCTTCCAGATCTCCTTTGAGATCAACAACCGGATGAAGCCGTTTGATGATCTCCGGGTGCGGCGGGCGCTGAACATGGCCGTCGACCGGGCGGCGCTGGTGAAGGGGCTTCTGCGGGATATGGGCAGCGTGCCCGAAGGCCCGGTGCCGGCGGGCGCACAGTGGCCCATGAAGCTGAAGGCGTACGAGTACAACCCCGACCAGGCGAAGAAACTCCTGGCCGAAGCCGGCGTGCAGCCGGGCATGAAGATCGAGATCTGGACCAGCCAGGGCCGCTACGCCAAGGATAAGGAGATGGCCGAAGCGGTGGCCGGCTACCTGAAGGCCGTCGGCTTTGAGCCGGAAGTGAAGGTAATGGAGTGGGGCACCTACTCCAAGGCGATCGAGGCGAAGGATAAGAAGGCGGCGCTCTACATTCTGGGCAGCAGCGTGCCCACGCTTGACTGGCGCCTGACCCGCAACTTCCTGAGCACGTCGACTAACAACTACTCGGGCTACAGTAACCCCGACGTTGATAAGCTCCTCCTGGAAGCCCGCACCGTCTTCGAAGACGCTCCCCGCAAGGCGCTGTACGATCAGATTCAGACCAAGGTCTGGGAAGATGCGCCCTTCCTCTTCCTCTTCAACCAGGTCCAGATCATCGGCGTGCAGAAGGGCGTCAGCGGCCTGACGGTCTACGGCCACGAGATTCTGGACTTCACCCAGACCAAGGCTCAGTAAGAAACAGAGGGGCGCTCCCGGTGCGGAGCGCCCCCTTCCTTATCTAGTGGTTCAGCCAGTCTAGAATCTCGTGTAGGGTTTGTCCAGCAAAGCCCATGCGATGTAGGGTATATCCTTGCTCCCGGAAGTCCTGGTCGTATATCAGGTTCGCCAGGTCGATGGTTCCCGATGTGACCGGCACCTGAATGCCCGCCAGATGGCCCACCGCTTCGAGCAGCACCAGGCCGTGAGGCACATCTTCGGTCACGTAGCGCTCGGGCACGGGGTAGGCGTTAGGCGCCACCGGCCCGACCTGCTCCGCCTGCTTCTTGCCGCTGGGGTAGGACTGGTGGAGGAACTGGTCCATGGTGATGCCGTTCAGGCCCAGGCTGTCGAGCACCATCACCCGCTCCCAGTCCAGTTCGGCAATCAGCCGCTGAATGCGGGGTGTCTCCCACTCTTCCACCCGGGGCTGGTTCGGGAAGGGCCGCTCAAAGTTGACGGCGTTGAGCAGGCAGGCGATGGGGTGGGCGACCGGGTTCGGATTGTTCAGCGCCACTTCCAGGGCGTTGGTGGCCGGGCGCAGCTGCGGGTAGACGTCCCGCAGCGTCTCCAGCCAGAGCCGGGTCATGGTGGCCGGCACTGCCGCGGCGTCCAGCGCCGCTTTCTCTGCCTTGAGCACCACCTTGCCAGGGGCGATGATGCGGCAGGCGTAGGGAAAGCTGGCGGTCTCGCCCACGAGCACATGCTGGCGGCCTGCCCGGGCCAGGGCCCGGCGAAAGAGCACCGAGCCAAAGTAGCCCGGGGCGAGCAGGACCATCTGCCCGTCGGTCAGGAGGGGCGCCATCTGGGCTGCCAGGGCGGCGTGGGCGTTGGCTACCGTTGCCACCAGGATCACTTCGGCCTCGGCAATCGCGTTTGCGAGGTCGGTGGTCATGCGGGGCAGCGGCGTGCGCCCTTCCCAGGCGCCTGTGACGAGCAGTTCACCCGTCGACTCCAGCACCTTGAGCGGTTCGGGAGAGCGGTTGTAAAGCGTTACCCGGTGCCCCTTGTGCAGCAGGTCGGCGGCCATAGTAACGCCGCCGTTGCCGGCGCCGATGATCGTCACCTTACGAGCCGGTGCCATGCGCATCCACTCCTTTTCGCAGCAACTGGAGAACCAGGAGCGTCAGGGTCCCGAGGAGGGCGAACAGGAGCCAGGGGAGCCGGGCGCCCAGGTGGGACCAGGCCCACCCGCCCAGCAGTTGCCCGGCGGCGCCGCCGACGCCGAAGCTGAGGGCGGCGAAGCCGTAGGCAGAGGCCCGCGCGCCGGCCGGGGAGAGGATGCCCACCAGGGCATCCATGGCGGGCTGCCCCACCGCCGCCGCCACCGCCAGGCCCAGCGTGGCGAGGATGATGCCGGCGTAGCCGTGCACCAGCACCGGCATGGCCATGGCAGCAGCGGTGACCGCCTGTGCCAGGATGATCGGGCGCCAGAGCCTGTCCACCCGGATCCGGGGCAGGAGCAGCACCAGGACCAGGCCCGCCAGGGCGGAAAGGCTGAAGAGGGTGCCCACGCCGCCTGCGGCGCCAAGCCTGGCGGCGGCCAGGGGAATCAGGACAGACATCTGCTGCTGGAGCGCCCAGTAGCCACACAGGGCGGCGACCAGCCCCACCAGGGGGCGGTTCCGGAACTGGGTGAGCAGGTTGTCCAGGAGCGGTCGGCGGCTCCGCCGGCGCTCGTCGGGCAGCCAGAGCCAGGTGGCCACGGCCACGGCCAGGAAGAGCGCCACGGCGACCCAGGCCCGGGCAGCGAAGGAGCCGAGTACGGTGCCGATCTGCGGCCCCAGAATCTGCCCCAGCCTGTCCGCCACCGCCAGCCAGAGAAAGCGTGCCGCCAGGTCGGCCTGGCCGGGGGCGGCTGTGTAGGAGGCCTTGAATGCACCGCCGATCAGGCTGCCGCCCAGGCCGGAGAGCACGGCGGCAGCCGCCAGCCCGGCGGCCGATGTGACGACGGCCATGAGGGCGAAGCCGCAGACCCGAATGCCGAGGCCGGTAAGCAGCGCCCGCCGGTAGCCCCAGCGGTCAGCGATCGCGCCGCTGAGCGGCATCGTTCCCTGCTGGCAGAGGAGCCGGATCGCCAGCACCGCCCCGACCACCGTGCCGGAGTGGCCCAGGCGGGTCATTTCCTCCGGCAGAAAGGGAACGAGCAGGAAGAACCCGGTCCAGAGCAGCAGGTCAGAACCAAGCAGAAGCAGCATCGGCCGGCTCATTGCGCCACCGGGCACCACCTCCCTTGCAATCACAGGGATCTACACCTCCTTTCTGTGCGGTTCACCACCGCTACGGCCTTATCATAATTCGAACTGCCTGATTTGCGCATGGTGTAGATGTCCTGTTATTTGGTAGGACTGGAAGCGGATGGTCCTATTTGCGCGAAAACGACCCGCCCGGGCGCCCAGGCGGGTCGTTCTGCCTATGTTGGGAATGTCGGCGGCGGTTCACTGCCGGCGCCCTCAGCCAGCTTGCGGGCCAGGGCCCGGGTCCAGAGTTCCAGGGCGGCACGCACCTTCTCGTGGTTGGGGTCCGGGGCGTAGGCATGGCGCACCAGCGGGGCTGGCCGGGGTTTCGGTGTTGTAGGTCGCGTCATCCCGCTGTACCGATGGAGATGAGATCATCAACTTCTTCCCCTGTGTTGTCGAACTTCTTTACTATGTGCGCAACTAAACG
>JARBUG010000295.1 GCA_029239785.1 Symbiobacteriaceae bacterium
CACGTGATCGGAATCGGTGATCACCACAGCTCTGGTGCGACGGCCGTAGGTGGCGTCGATGAGGACGCCGCGGTCGCGCGCCTCGGTGATGATGCGCTTGATCGGTGCCGACTCAGGACTGACGATCGCCACGATGCGGTTTGCCGAGACGATGTTGCCGAAGCCGATGTTCACCAGCTTAATGTCCACAGCGGGGGTCCTCCCTACTCAATCCTAGCCACATATTTTACTCGATATTCTGGACCTGCTCACGAACTTTTTCGAGTTCGCTCTTTGCGTCGACCACGAGGCCGGTAATGGCCGCATCGTTCGCCTTGGAGCCGATGGTGTTGATTTCGCGGCCGATCTCCTGCACCAGGAAATCGAGCTTGCGGCCGACCGCATCGCTGCCGGCGAGCGCCGCCCGGAACTGCGAAATGTGGCTGCCGAGGCGCTGGATCTCTTCGGTGATGTCGGACCGGTCGGCAAAGATGGCGACTTCCTGGGCCAGGCGCTGCGGTTCGACCACGTTCGACTGGCCGAGCAGCTCCTCTAACCGCTTGGTCAGGCGGGTGCGGTACTCAGTGACCACCCCGGGCGCCCGTTCGGCGACGGCGCCGGCCATCTCTTCAATACGGGAGATGCGGGTGAGGAGGTCCTGCGCCAGGTTGGTGCCTTCGCGCTCGCGCATGGCGAGGAGGTTGTCCACCGCAGCCACGGTGGCGGATTCGAAGGTGGGCCAGAGGTCGTCGGCCGTGACCTGGCCTTCTTCAACCTTGAGCACATCGGGCAGTTTGGCTAGTGTATCTAGCGATAGCTCCGTTTTGCTCCCGATCTCTTCGCCTAGCGCACTCAGGGCATTATAATACGCTATTGCCAGTTCCTTGTCAACCGATACCCCCCGGGCCTTGGCAGCCGCCTCCCAGGAGACGAAGACGTCGACCCGGCCCCGGGCGACCCGGGCCAGGATCAGCTTGCGGGCGGACTCTTCGAGGGCGGCAAATTGCCGGGGCATGCGGAAGACGACTTCGGAGAACCGGTGGTTGACGGCCTTCATTTCCACGACGATCCGGCCAAAGTCGCTGCCGGCTTCGCCCCGGCCGAAACCGGTCATGCTGCGCACATTCATGGGTCAAGCCTCCTGCTACTCTCTTTCCTTTATCTTTCCCCTTTCGGTATGTTGGGAGGAAACACCTTCCGTGGTTTGTTTGGTAGAGGGGTTTGTGGTGGGGTTGGGGAAGAGACAGTTTATTAACCGCAGATTACGCAGATTACGCAGATACCAGGCTGACTGGTTTAGGTGATACATGATATTGACCACAGAGTACACAGATGACACTGAGCCCAGGTCAGTCGTTCCGGGTCATTATCATTTATTTGTGACCTAGAACGACGTACCCGGTATATCTGTGTCCTCTGTGGTCATATATACGTCCGCGGAATATCGTGCCCAGTCATCTGCGTAATCTGCGTAATCTGCGGCAAAAAATATGTATCCATTCCCAAAAAACCGGAGGTCGACATGCGCTACTTCATCTTACTTGTGACGTGCCTGGCTTTGCTGCTGGCTCCGGCGGGTGTGGCGATGGCGGACTCCGCCCCCATGCAGACAGTGGGGCCGCACGTGCAGCCGATGGATTCAACCACGGTCCGCCTCGAAAGCGAGCGCATCGACATCCACCTGCGGGAAGACCGGGAGGAACCCACCCAGTTCTCCTACAGCGGCGTAGCGGACTACCGCATTCAGTTTCACTTCGTGCCCTCGGCGGACGAGCGGATGACGGCGGGCTTCCCGCTCTTCGTCTACGATCCGGAGGCTCGGATTTACGGGGCGCACCTGGAGAACTTCAAAGTGCTGGTGGGCGGGCAGGAGATCGCCACCCGAATGCAGGGCGGCTTCATGAACGGCACCAACGTCGATTGGGCGCTCTTTGACCTGACGTTCCAGGCGGGCAAGCCACTGGAGCTGGAGGTCAGCTACTCGCTGGAGGCCATCCCCTACGGCAAGACGCAGGCCGCCGACCTCTGGATCGCCTACGTGCTGCGGACGGGGGCGTTCTGGGCAGGCACCATCGGGCATGCAGAGGCACATCTGACGATGGACCGGCCAATTCGAGCGGAAGATGTCCGGTCGGGTGAGGGCTTCTGGCGCTCCACCACCCCGGGCTGGCGGTTGGAAGGCGGTGCGCTGCACTGGACCTGGAAAGACGTGGAGCCGGACTTCGATCTGTCCGCTGTGCTGGCGAACAGCTACTGGATTGACTCGCCGGCGGCGTTGGCGGAGTTGGCTGCAGCGGGCGCACCGGACCGGAATGGGTGCCTGAAACTGATGCACGGGATGGCGGTCTTATTTGAAGGAGATGGCCGGGGCGGGTACTGGACGCCGGTCCGGGGCGGGAAGCTGTCGGGGCTGGCAGGCGGGGAACTCTGGCCGGACGTGGCCCCAGTGTTGCAGGGCTGCCTGGCCCGGGCGCCCAAGGACGAGGAGCTGCGGGACCGCTACCTGCGGCTGCTGTCCTCTGCAAGCTGGCACTGGCAGGACGGAAAGATCAGCCTGGTCAGCGAGGAGCGGTTCCGGCTGTTGATGCGGGAGTACAGGGCCTTCCGGGAGGCGGGGGGCCGGGAGGCCGGGGTACTGCTGGTGACGCCCTGGCTGCAGGGCGAGGTGGAGCCGGTGACATTCTCGGCGGAGACGCAGGCCGAGGTAGTCGCCTATCTGCTGAAGGAGGAGATATACAGTTCCTACGCGACGGAGCAGGCAGCCCGGGACTGGACGGCGACGGTCGCCAAGCCGCTAGGGCCGCAGGCGGCCGAGGCGCTGCTGAAGGAGGCCCTGGCAAGGGTGAAGCAGGCGCCTGCTGCTCCCGCTCCCGCCCCGGCGCAGGACCCGGGCCGGGCGCCAGCGGCCCCGGC